>NZ_SMKG01000138.1 GCF_004348525.1 Micromonospora sp. 15K316
TAAGAGAAAGCGTGGGGTACGGGGAGGTGCTGCGGGGAGAGCCGCTGAGCCGGGCGTACCTGCTCGACCGGCTCGCCACGCTGCTGCCGGGGACCGACCCGGCCGGGGTCGAGGGGCTGCGGGCGCATCATCTGCCCCTGTCGACGCACCGCCCGGCGCCCGGCCGGGACCGGGTGCTGCTGGCCGGCGACGCGCTCTCGCTGATCAATCCGTTCACCGGGGAAGGGATCTTCTACGCCCTGCTCTCCGGGGCGCTGGCGGGCGCCGCGGCGGCCCGCGCGCCGGAGCGGGCCGTCCGGCGTTACACCGACTCGCTCCGTCGCCGGCTCGGCACCCACCTGCGGCACAGCTCACTGGCGGCGTGGCTGGCCCGGCGACGGCGGGTGGTGGACGCGGCGGTCCGGGCGGCCCGGCGCGACGAACGGGTCTACCGGAGCGTCGTGGAGCTCGGACTGGGCGACGGGCGGTTGAACGCCCGCACCCTAGCGATGATTGGGATCGGACTCCCGGCGCGGGATGAGGCTCCGCGGCGCTGATGCCTCCGGCAGGTCGCTACGCTGCTAGGTGATGTCTCTGCGGAACCTTGTCTACTCCGTGTACGAGCGGCGCCTCAAGGCGAAGCTCGTGGGTAAGCCGGTGCCCCGGCACGTC
Source organism: Micromonospora sp. 15K316 (assembly GCF_004348525.1). Classification (GTDB taxonomy): domain Bacteria; phylum Actinomycetota; class Actinomycetes; order Mycobacteriales; family Micromonosporaceae; genus Micromonospora. The sequence goes on from NZ_SMKG01000138.1 coordinate 652, forward strand.
GGCGTCATGTGCGACGGCAACCGCAGGTGGGCCCGGGACATGGGTTTCGTCGACCCGAACGACGGCCACCGGATGGGCGCCGAGCGGATCAAGGAGCTGCTGCGTTGGTGTGACGCGGCCGGCGTGGGTCACGTCACACTCTGGCTGCTCTCCACCGACAACCTCACCCGGCCCGCCGCCGAGCTGGATCCACTGCTCCAGATCATCGAGGACCTCACCACGGAGCTGGCCGAGGAGGGCAACCCCTGGCGGCTGCGGATGGTCGGCGCGCTCGACGTGCTACCGGCGCACCACGCCGCCGCGCTCAAGGCGGCCGAGGAGCGTACCCGGGATCGTAGTGGTGGGGCCCAGGTCAACATCGCCGTCGGGTACGGCGGACGGCGGGAGATCGTCGACGCGGTGCGCTCGCTGCTGCTGGAGCACGCGGCCACCGGCGGCGGCATCGAGGAGCTGGCCGAGGGGCTGGACGTCGAGCACATCGCCGAGCACCTCTACACCCGAGGTCAGCCGGACCCGGACCTGGTCATCCGGACCAGTGGCGAGCAGCGCCTCTCCGGGTTCATGCTCTGGCAGTCGGCGCACTCGGAGTTCTACTTCTGTGAGCTGAACTGGCCCGATTTCCGGCAGGTCGACTTCCTCCGCGCGCTGCGCTCGTACGCGAACCGCCAGCGGCGCTTCGGCGGCTGACCGTCGCGCGGCGGGGCTCAGGCCAGGTGCCGGGCGGCCCGGGCGAGGAAGTCGCCGAGCGCGGCGGGTGAGTCGATGGTGAGGTCGGCGGCGTCGGCCACCTCCTGACCGGTCTCCGGATTGGCGACCGCGACGCACATGCCGAGGAAGGCCGGATCTGCGGCGGCACGGGCCCGCAGCGCGGCGAACGCCTTGATGTCGGAGACGTCGTCGCCGAAGTACCACGCGGTGTCCACGTCGCGGACCGCCTCGCCGATCACCATGCCCTTGTCCCGGTCGACCGGGGGTTTGAGTTCGAGCACCATCCGCCCGCCCTGCACCCGCAGCCCGAGCCGGTCGGCCTGGGCCTGGCCCCATTCCTGGACCGCCTCGCCGAGCCGCGGCGCCGTGCGCCAGTGCAGCGCCACCGAGAGCCGCTTGAACTCGACGAGCGTGCCGGCGGGGAGTTCGGCGCGGGCCAGTTCGGCCAGCTCGGCCATGGTGGGCACCCAGGGCAGGGCGGCCGGCTCGGTGACAGTGTCACCGCCGGAGTGGCTGTGCTCCAGGCCGTAGAGGCCGTAGAGATCGACCCCGGCGAGGCCGCCGAGGCGGTCGCGGAGGAACTCCACCGGCCGGGCCGAGACGATCGCGATCCGTCGTACGAGGGGGGCGAGCGCCTCGATCGCGGCCAGCACCCTCGGTGCGGGCTGGACCGCGGTCGGGTCGTCACCGACGGGCGCGAGCGTGCCGTCGAAGTCGAAGAAGAGCACGGTTCCGGCCGCCCGGTCGGCGTTGGCGCGCCAGGCGTCGTCGGCGCTCACGGGCGTCCTTGGCTGCTGGTTGCCCAGATTCAACGGCGGCACGCGCGTCAGCGTACCCCGGCATCGTGGGCTCATTCCTGGTTGAGCGGGGCCCCTCGGCGAGGCGTCGAGTCAGCGTTCGGCGGCTCCTCTTCCCCTTCGTCCGAACGGCACGACGGCCGCGTCCTGGCCGTGGCTGAGCAGGTAGCCCTCCACGAAGCCGGTGTTGCGGTCGCCCGTGTGCGACTCGATCTCGTTCAGCCGCGCCACGAGGAACTCGGTGAGCGCGCTGACCCGGTCGTTCAACCGCTCGTGCAGCTCGGCCAGCACGGCCAGGACGACCGCGGTGCCGGCGGTGGTGAGCGCGAAGAGGTTGACGAGCAGGGGAAGCTGCCCGCCGTCGACCACGAGTGTCACCGCGTTGCCGGTGGCGCACAGTGTCATCGACACCGCGGCCACCACGACTGCCAACCATTTCAGGGTCATGGACAGACCCCTCCTTCTGTCCCGCAGGGCTGGGTTCGGCCTTGTCCCGTCCCCCCGCCGACGACGAGCCCAAGCAGTACGAATAGGGACGCTAGCGTGCCCGTTCCGGCCCCGGAGCGAAACGAATGAGTCTGACCTGCTGTTCTTTCGCTATCTGAGGAACTACCCGGCCTGTTTCCCGCGCTTTCGGACATCGACGGGGAGAGTTGGGCGATAAGCGAGGTACCGAATGGTTTCTCGAATGTGGAACTTCTCCGCGTCCGACACGTTCGGGTCGACGAGCCGGCGCAGTAGCGCCTCCACGTCCGGGTCCATCGGCGGGCTGGGCTGACCGGCGTGCGGGGTGGTGGCGGTGCGGTCCCAGCCGAGCGCGGCGAACGCGGTGGCCGGGTTGAGGCCCAGCCCCTCGCAGAAGGCGACGACCCGCTCGGCCTCGGGGTCGCTGGCCCAGTCGCCCCGCACCCAGCGGTTGATGGTCTGCCGGGAGACGCCGGTTCGTCGGGAGACCTCTGTGCCGCTCCAGGCCCGGGTTGCTCGTGCCTCGTCGAGCGCGCGCCGGACGAAGGTGGCGAAGGCGATCTTCCGTGCGTTGGCGGTCTCGGTCACCTCGTGACGGTACGGCCACTCGCCTGGGTGCGAGGCCCCTGGCACGCGGTTGTCACGTGAACGTGACGCCTGGTTCGGCTTTACGGTCAACGATCCAGCTCTGCTTCTGAGGGGTGCCACCTGGGCAGAATAGATGACCATTGGTGGTGCCGTAAACGGACGAAAAGCTGATACTGTCACGCCCATGGGACAACCTACGGTGTGTCACGTGCCTGAGACGATTGGTGCTCACATGCGTCACGCCCCCGGTGCGAGGGGGGTGTGGTGACCGAACTCGCGACGCGGGCCCAGGCCTTCGGTCTGATCGCCGAGGGCGTCGCCGCCGGCCTGAGCGCCCCCTGGCGCCTCTACCTCGCCCGGGGATGCCGGTACCTGTCGCTGAGCGTCGGTGACCGGGCCGAGTGGAACGCCTGGCGTACCCACCTCGGCTGCCCGGAGCTGAGCGTACGGGTCTACGAGTCCGGCGGGGAGATCCGCCGGTCGTCGGTGGCGGAGGTGGTCTTGGACTGCTGCCGGATCAGTGTCGAGCTGGTCGAGGAGGTCAGCACCGGCGATCTCGACCAACTGCTGGTCGCCGATCCGGCCTCGGTCGACCCGGAGGAGCGATGACGGGGCACCGGCGGCGTCCGGGAGCCGCCCGATGAGCCCCTTCCTCGCGATCTTCCTCGTCCTGGTGCTCGGTGCCGCCAGCTACGCCGCCGGGCGGCTGCACGGGCAGTTGAGCTACCGCATCGGCTACCGCTTCGGCTACCGGCAGGGCTACTTCGACGGCGACCGTGGCGCCTGGAACCGGCGTCGCCGGGACGCGCAGGCGGCCATCGCCTCGGCGCTGTCCGCGCCGGCACCCAGCACCATCCGGGTGAGCGGGACGGTGTCCCGCCCCGGCACCACGTACACCGGCTCGTCGTTCTCGGCGCCGGCCGCCCCGGTCACCGGGCGGCACCCCACCGGCACCCTGGTCAGGCGAACCGGCTGAGCCGGCCGAAGCGGCTCGTCGACGAGCCGACCGGCCGGCACGAAGGCACGGTGCGTCGTCCGCGGCGGACACGCACCGTCGGGGTCACGTCAGACCGGTGACCGTGGCCCCACCGGCCGGGATGCGCGCAGGGGGCATGCATCCCGGCCGGCCCCGCCGCCTCGGCTCGGCAGCCGGCGTGCCCGATCGCGCCGGCTGCCGCAAGGGGGCTACGACAAGCCGTGCGCAGCGCGGACGGCCGGGTCGGTGACGGGCCGTTCATGTACCGGTCGGCGGAGAGCAACCTGCAACCTCTAGCCGGGATGCCCGAGCCCGGCTAGCGTCTAGGCATGGCACGGGGTTCTCCCGGGCCAACCGGCAAGCCCGGACCTGCGACCCACGCGCATGGGGCCCGCATCCGACCCCGTGTCCCCGGGCACCGGCGGTGGCGGAACGCGGATGGCCGGGTGCACATCCGCCGGAGCAGGCCTGTGACGACTCGCCGTACCACTGCCGGTGCCGATCAGACCCCGGCCGCGACCACCGTGACCCGCCGAGCCACCCGGAGCCGCCGCACCGCGGCGACCGCGCCGGCCGACGCCGAGGAGCCCCGACCAGCCGGCCAGTCCTTCGTTCTGGACACCTCGGTGCTCCTCTCCGATCCGGCGGCCTTCCATCGGTTCTCCGAGCACGAGGTGGTCCTGCCGCTCGTGGTGATCTCCGAGTTGGAGGGGAAGCGCCACCATCCGGAGCTGGGCTGGTTCGCCCGACAGTCGCTGCGCATGCTGGACGAGCTGCGGGTGCGACACGGCCGGCTGGACCGGCCGGTGCCCGCGAACGACAGCGGCGGAACGCTGCGGGTGGAGCTGAATCACACCGACGACGGGGTGCTGCCGCCCGGCTTCCGCAACGAGAGCAACGACGCCCGGATCCTCTCCGTGGCGCTGAACCTCGCCGCCGAGGGGCGGGAGGTCACGCTGGTCAGCAAGGACATGCCGCTGCGGGTCAAGGCCGCCTCGGTGGGTCTGCGCGCCGACGAGTACCGGCACGGCCAGGCCAGCGACCCGACCTGGACGGGCATGGCCGAGTTGGAGTTGAGCGAGGAGCAGATCGGCCAGCTCTACGCCGGTGAGACGCTTGACCTGGACGAGGCGGCGGGGCTGCCCTGCCACACCGGCCTGGTGCTGCACTCCGGGCGCGGGTCGGCGCTCGGCCGGGTGCTGCCGGACAAGACGGTACGGCTGGTGCGCGGCGACCGGGAGGCGTTCGGCGTCCACGGTCGCTCGGCGGAGCAGCGGATCGCCCTGGACCTCCTGCTCGACGAGTCGGTCGGCATCGTGTCGCTGGGCGGTCGGGCGGGCACCGGTAAGTCCGCCCTCGCCCTCTGCGCCGGGCTGGACGCGGTGATGGAGCGTCGCCGGCACAAGAAGGTGGTGGTCTTCCGTCCGCTCTACGCCGTCGGCGGTCAGGAGCTGGGCTACCTGCCCGGCACCGAGTCGGAGAAGATGTCGCCCTGGGCACAGGCGGTCTTCGACACCCTCGGCGCGGTGGTGCACGAGAACGTGCTGGAGGAGGTGACCGGCCGGGGGCTGCTCGAGGTGCTTCCACTGACGCACATCCGGGGCCGTAGCCTGCACGACGCGTTCGTGATCGTGGACGAGGCGCAGTCCCTGGAGCGCGGCGTCCTGCTCACCGTGCTCTCCAGGATCGGTCAGGGTTCCCGGGTGGTGCTGACCCACGACGTGGCGCAGCGGGACAACCTCCGGGTCGGCCGGCACGACGGGGTGACCGCCGTGATCGAGGCGTTGAAGGGCCATCCGCTCTTCGCCCACGTGACGCTCAGCCGTTCGGAGCGTTCGCCGATCGCGGCCATGGTGACGGACCTGCTGGAGGACAGTCCGCTTTGATGGCTGTTTAATGGTAGTTTGTCCGGATTCTGGTTGTGGCGCAAGTCACAAATCCGCCTCTTGGTTTCCCATCAGCCTCACCGTGCGCGATCGTGTCCCACGAGCGCTCACGCACCGAAGAGATCGTCAGGGATCATTCGTCACGCCTGTCACGAGACCGGTGCGTCGGCTGCGACCGGCGACGGTCGGGGCGCTCACGGCGCGGCCCGGCCGTAGACGACCCGGGCACCCGCCGTGTCCTTGCCCCCGACGAAGGGACCACTTCGTGAGTCGGCTGTGGAGCCGGTTGGGTGCCCGCACGGCCGCCGTCGCACTGCTCTCCGTGGGTGTTGCCGGCGGTGTCTACCTGGGCGACGACCGGGAAGCCCAGCAAGAGGGCCTGACCGCGCAGGTCAGCGCGGAGGTCGACCAGGCGGAGCACGAGTACCAGCGTGAGCGCCAGGCTGCCCACCAGGTGCAGTCCGCTCGGCAGCGCGCCGCGGAGTACCAGGCGAAGCTGCGTGCCGCCGAGGCCGCCAAGGAGGCCGCCGAGCGGGCCCGCCGGGCCGAGCAGGCCGCCGCGTCCCGCAAGCGCGAACGCGAGGCGGCCCAGAACGCGACTACGAAGCCGTACGACGGGCCGATCCCCGCCTCGTGCGAGGAGTACAGCGGCAACCGGAAGATCGGCTGCGCGGAGATGATCAAGGCGGGCTTCCCGATCAAGGAGTTCCCCTGCCTGGACAAGCTCTGGACCAAGGAGAGCGGCTGGAACCACAAGGCCCGCAACGCCTCGTCCGGTGCGTACGGCATCCCGCAGGCGAGGCCCGGCGACAAGATGAGTTCGGTCGCCGACGACTGGAAGACCAACCCGGCCACCCAGGTCGAGTGGGGGCTGGGCTACATCAAGGGGCGGTACGACACCCCCTGCGGCGCCTGGGCGCACTCCCAGAGCACCGGCTGGTACTGATCCGCAAGCGCACGAGAACGGGGCGGGTGGCCACCACCCGCCCCGTTTTCCGTGTCCCGGCCCGGGACGTGAGTGGCGGCCGGGCGGGATTACTGATAGCAGTGGTGGGGTGACCCTGCTCTCCGGAAGCAACGACCCCCACCGGTTCGGCACCGAGGCGTTCTACGCCGCACTCGGCCGTGCCTTCGTGGCGATGTGCGCGGTGGTGCCGTTCCTGTTCCTCATCGAGGTCGCCGATCAGGGTCTCTCGTTCGGCCTGGACGCCGCCGCGGGCATCATCCCGAAGCGGATCGACGGACTCGACGGCGTCTTCTTCTCACCGTTCCTGCACCACGGCTTCGACCACCTCTACAGCAACAGCATCCCGCTGATCCTGCTCGGCACGTTCGTGCTCGCCGCCGGCGCCCGCCGCTTCCTCTGGTCCACCCTGCTGATCATCCTGGTGAGCGGGCTCGGCGTCTGGTTCACCGGCTCGCCCAACTCGGTGGTGGTCGGCGCGAGCGGCGTGATCTTCGGCTATCTGGGGATCCTGCTCACCCGGGGCATCTTCGAGCGCAGCTGGTGGAACTTCGCGGTCTTCCTGCTGGTCGGGCTCCTCTACGGCTGGCAGCTGGTGGGCGTCCTCCCCACCGACGAGCGGATCTCCTGGCAGGGGCACCTGTTCGGGCTCCTCGGCGGGGTGGTCGCCGCCATCCTGTTCCGGCGCCGCCGGCACGACCCCAGCCGCTCGGAGTCCACCTTCTCGATGCCGTGAGCAGGCCGGGCCCGGGCTGCGGACCCCGCCGTCCGGATCCCGCCGCCGCCCCGCGTACCCGTTGTGACCTGCCCGTGCGCCGTCCACGCGACACGCTTGCCCCGGGCCGCGCCAGGGCCATACCGTCGACATCAGCACGCGTTGATCCGCCAGCGGGAAGCGACGGTACGCCATGCGCGAGGTCGATGTCGCCGTGATCGGAGCCGGTCCGACCGGCCTGTTCGCCGCGTACTACGCAGGTTTCCGCGGGCTCTCGGTGGCGGTGATCGACGCGCTGCCGGAGCCGGGCGGCCAGGTCACCGCGATGTACCCGGAGAAGCTCATCCTCGACGTCGCCGGCTTCCCGTCGGTCAAGGGCCGCGACCTGGTGGCGAACCTGGTCGCCCAGGCCGCGCCCTTCGACCCGTGCTACCTGCTGGGCACCCGCGCCGAGAAGCTCACCTACGCCGACGAACGTCCGGTGCTCGCCCTCGCCGGCGGCGAGCGGCTGCACTGCGGCGCGGTGATCGTCACCGGCGGGCTGGGCAGCTTCACCCCGCGCCCGTTGCCGGTCGCCGACCACTTCGTCGGCGCCGGGATCGTCTACTTCGTGCCGCAGCCGGCCGAACTGGCCGACCGGGACGTGCTGATCGTCGGCGGTGGTGACTCCGCCTTCGACTGGGCGCTCACGCTCTACCCGCTGGCTCGCTCGGTGACGCTGGTGCACCGGCGGGAGAAGTTCCGGGCGCACGCCGCCACCGTCGCGCGGGTGCGCGGGCTGCCGATCCGGGTGCTGGTCAACGCCGAGGTCACCCGGCTGCTCGGCGACGGCGCGGTCACCGGCGCGGAGATCACCGTACGGGGCGGGGCGGCGGAGATCCTGCCGGTCGACACCGTCGTCGCGGCGCTCGGCTTCACCGCCGACCTCGGCCCGCTCGCCGAGTGGGGGCTGCGACTGGACCGCCGACACATCGTCGTCGACAGCACGATGGCCACGAACCTGCCCCGCGTCTTCGCGGCCGGCGACATCACCGAGTACCCGGGCAAGGTCCGGCTGATCGCCACCGGCTTCGGCGAGGCCGCCACGGCGGTGAACAACGCGGCGGTCGCCATCGACCCGGGCGCCCACCTCTTCCCGGGCCACTCCTCGGACGGCGCCTGACCCGGCGCGCGGGGCGGCCCGGGCTCCTCGCCGCGTGGCCCGATGCCGGGCGGGCGACCACGCGGGCGGGGCCTGCGGGCGCTCGCCGAGGAGACCGAGCCGGTGATGTTGAGCAGGGACCCGGGCCGGCTGCCGGGCCACAGCGGCGTGCGCGGCCGGTCAGCGCGACGGCGCCAGCGCGGCGACGAGCACGGCGACCAGCGTGAGGGCCGCGCCGCCCAGGGTGGTGAGGGTCGAGTGCGAGGCGGCCGTCGGTACGACCAGGTCCACCAGGACGGCGCCCACCACCTGGCCGGCGATGGTGGCCAGGCCGAGCAGCAGCACGCCGGTGAACCGGACGATCGCCGCCGCGAGCGCGATGAAGACGATGCCGATCGGTCCGCCCAGGTAGAGCCAGGGCTCGGCGGGCAGGCTCCCGGCCGGCCAGCCGCGTACCGCCACGTCGACGGCGAACGCGACGAGCAGGGCCGCGGTGCCGACGGTGAAGTTCACGAGTGTGGCGGTGAGCGCGCTCCCCGAGGCCCCGCGGACCCGCCCGTTGACCGCCTGCTGCCAGGCGATGCCCACGCCGGCGAGCAGCGGCAGCACGGCGAACACCAGCGTGTCCGGATGATCGAACCGGTCGCTGACGGAGAGCAGCACCGCGACCACGGCGAGCGCGGCACCGGCCAGCCGCTGCGCGGTGACCGGGTGCGCGCCGGCCGGCCCGATGCCCGCCCGGTCGACCGCCAGGCTGCTGCCGGACTGACCGGCCACCACGGCCACGGTGAAGACCGCGACGCCGAGCGTGCCGATGGTGAGTCCCTGGGTGGCGACGAGGAACGCGCCGAACACCCCGCCCAGGCACTGCCAGGGCCGCAGCGCGCCGCCGCGCAACGCCGTCCGCAGCGCGGTCAGGCCACGCCGCCCGGTCGGGGAGGCGGGAACCAGCACCAGCAGCACCAGCAGCCCGATACCGAAGGAGATCACCGCCGCGCCGAAACCGTCCCGGAGACGTACGCCCAGCTCGCCGTTGATCCGCGACTGCACGGCGACGGCGACGCCCGAGAGGGTCGCCAGCCCCACCCCGACGATCCGCTGAGTCGCCGGCAGGACGGGCCGGTCGGTGGTGGCGGCGCTCACTCCTGCTCGGCCAGGGGGCGGCCGTCGAAGTCGACGGCCGAGTAGAGCGCCAGCTTCTCCAGCCGGTGGTACGAGTCGATCACGCGGATCGTGCCGCTCTTCGAGCGCATCACGATCGACTGGGTGTACGCCCCGCCGGCGCGGTAACGCACCCCGCGCAGCAGGTCCCCGGAGGTCACCCCGGTGGCCACGAAGAAGCAGTTGTCGCCGGTCACCAGGTCGTCGGTGAAGAGCACCCGGTCCAGGTCGTGCCCGGCGGCGAGCGCCTTCTCCCGCTCCTCGTCGTCCTTGGGCCAGAGTTTCGCCTGCATCATCCCGCCCATGCACTTGAGCGCGCAGGCGGCGGTGATCCCCTCCGGGGTGCCGCCGATGCCCATCAGCACGTCGACGTCCGACTCGCCCCGGGCCGCCGCGATGGCGCCGGCGATGTCCCCGTCGGAGATGAACCGGATGCCCGAGCCGGCCCGGCGGATCTCCTCCACCAGGTCCTTGTGCCGGGGTCGGTCCAGCACGCAGACCGTCACCTCGGAGACGTCGGTGCCCTTGACCCGGGCGATCCGGCGCAGGTTGTCCGCCACGCCCGCGTTGATGTCCACCACGTCCGCGTAGGCCGGGCCCACGGCGAGCTTCTCCATGTAGAAGACGGCGCTGGGGTCGAACATCGCGCCGCGCTCGGCGACCGCCAGCACCGCCAGGGCGTTCGGCATCCCCTTGCTCATCAGCGTGGTGCCGTCGATCGGGTCGACCGCGACGTCCACCTCAGGACCGGTCCCGTCGCCGACCTCCTCGCCGTTGAAGAGCATCGGGGCGTTGTCCTTCTCGCCCTCGCCGATCACCACGACGCCGCGCATCGGGATCGAGTTGATCAGTTTGCGCATGGCGTCGACGGCGGCCCCGTCGCCGCCCTCCTTGTCACCACGGCCGACCCACCGGCCGGCGGCCATCGCCGCCGCCTCGGTGACCCGGACCAGGTCGAGGGCGAGGTTGCGGTCCAGATTCTGCGGAACGCGGGTCCTGGTGTTCGTCATGACGGCTCCTCCTCGCGACGGTGCGGGGTGGGCCGGGCGTCGCGGCGTGCTCCGCTGCCGGCTATGTCGCTGATCCTCACACGATCGCCGACGCGGCGCTGGGGCGGGGCGGTGATGGCCCGGATACCGCCCGTCGGGGCGGCTGCGAGAATGGAGGGGTGGAACCCGCACAGCCTGCCGACCGCGTACCCGCCGACCGGACCTCGACCGACGGCCCCGGGCCGGCCGACGCCCGCGCCGAGCTCGACGGGCCGCCGGCCGAGACCCCGGCCGACGCCACGGACCGGATGCCGTCGAGCGGGGAGCCGGCCCTGGTCGAGCCGGCGGGCGCCGCGCGGCAGGATCCGCCGGAGGCCGGCCGGCCGGAGCCGTCGGTGACAGCTTCGCGGGAACCGGCCGCGTCACCGGTGGCCGCCGCCTCACGCCGCTCCGACCGGTCGCCGAAGGACATGGCGATCTCGCTGTTGGTGCTGCTGATCCCGATCGCGCTGCTGCTGGCGTTCTACCGGGGCTTCCTCGGCGGCGACCAGCCGACCCCGGTCGACCCGACGCCCGCCGTCGAGCAGGCCCAGGCCGCGAAGTCCTTCCCGGTGAGCCAGCCGGCCGGGCTCGGCGAGGAGTGGCGCACGGTCAACGCCCGCTACCAGACGGTGGAGGGCGGCTCGACGCTGCGGATCGGCTACGTGACCCCGGAGGGCAAGGGCGCTCAGCTGCTGCAGAGCAGCGTGCCCGCCGAGCGGATCATCCCGACCGAGCTGACCGATCGGGCCCAGCCGCAGGGGCAGACCGAGCTGGCCGGGCGGAACTGGCAGCGGTACACCGCCCGGGCGAACGAGCAGGCGCTGGTGCTGCTGGAGCCGGGTCGCACGGTGATCGTGGTGGGCGACGCCCGGGAGAACGAGCTGCGCGAGCTCGCCGGTTCGCTGCGCTGAATCGTTCCCCACGGCGGCGTCGGATCGGCTAGTCTGCCTCGGCTCCAGCCCGGCGACGTGAGGTCGACCGGGCGACACCGTACTGCGAAGAGAGACGACGTGAACATTCGACGGTGGGGTCTCGGCGTGCTCGCCGCCGCCCTGTTCGTCCCCGGCCTGACTGCGTGCGGCTCGGACGCCGACAAGTCTGCCGATGCCGGTGCTTCGGCCGACGCCTCCGCTGCGGCCATCCCCTCGGATCCGAAGGAGGCGCTGGTCGCCTCCACCAAGGAGCTCGAGAAGGGCAACTTCACCTTCACCCTCGCCGGCGACGGCGTGACCGGTGAGGGCTTGGTGCACAAGCCCAGCAACAGCGCCCAGATGACCATGAAGATCGACGATGGCTCCGGCTCGACCATGGGACTGGACATGGTCTACATCGAGTCGGAGAGCTGGGTGAAGGTCGATCTCGGTGAGCTCGCTGACATGATTCCCGGCGCGGCCGCCATGAAGGACAAGTACCAGCACCTGGACAAGTCCAAGATCCAGGATGGTGCGCTGAGCCTCGACCTGACGAAGCCCGATCCGGGCGACAGCGCCACGATGATCAAGGCGATCACCGAGGTGCAGAAGACCGGCGAGGGCGCGTACAGCGGCAAGCTCGATGCCTCCGGCGTGACCGACTCCGACGCACTGGACCAGGACCTGATCAAGGCGCTCGGGGCTCAGGCCAAGTCCCTGCCCTTCACCGCGAAGCTGGACGCGCAGGGTCGCCTCAGCGAGCTGGTGCTCTCGATCCCGGCCGCGGGTGAGACCAAGGCGCACGAGATCAAGGTCGCCTACGCCGACTACGGCACCGCCACCGCCGCCGAGAAGCCGGCTGCGGACAAGGTCGTGGAGGCCTCCGAGCAGACCTACGAGATGCTCAAGTAATCGCCGCACGCGAGGAACGGGGGCGGCGCTGCCGCCCCCGTTTTCGTCTCTTCCGGCAATCGCCCCTCGGTCGCCTCGCCGGGAAAGCGGACACTCGGGCGATTGTCCGACCCGTCGGCAGGGAACAGAGGAGAGGCGAGCCGGGCAGGTCGCATTCCGGCCGGACCGGCTCGCGCGGCGCAGCCGTGGATCGCTGCGTCGCCCGGTTCCGGCGCACCAGCCCCGCGTCGGGTGATCCTCTCGGGAGACACGGATGACTGTTCGACGACGACTCGGCGCCGGCCTGGTGGCTGCCGCGCTCTTCACCCCGGGCCTCGCCGCGTGCAACGCCGAAGCCCCGGGAGGCGCGGCCTCGCCGATCGCCTCCGCTACGGCCACCGCCACCGGCAGCGCGTCGCCGGGGAGCGGTGACGCGAAGCAGGCGCTGCTCGCCTCCACGGCGGCGATCCGCGACGGCAACTTCCGGTTCACCATGACCGGCGCCGGGAGCACGGCCGAGGGGCAGGTGCACGAGCCGAGCCAGAGCGCGCGGATGAAGGTGTCGATCGGGGACGCCTCCTCCGACCTGTCGATGACGCTCGACGTGATCCACGCTCGGCCGGACAGCTGGGTGAAGGTCGACCTCGGCGGTCGGGCGGCGCAGAACGTACCGGGGCAGGAGGCGCTGAAGCTCGGCAAGTACCAGCACCTCGACCAGACCCGGATCAAGGGCAACCGCAATCTCGGCTTCGACTTCGACCGGCTCGACCCGGCCGGCAGTGAGGTGCTCACCCAGGGCGTCACCGAGGTACGGCGTACCGGCGAGGGCGCCTACGCCGGCACGATCGACGTGTCGAAGGCGGCCGAGGCCGGATCGCTGGACGCCACCATGATCACCGCGCTCGGGCCACAGGCGAAGTCGGTGCCCTTCACCGCTCGGGTGGACGCGCAGGGCCGGCTCAGTGAGCTGGTGATCCAGATCCCGGCGGCCGGCCAGCAGAAGGCTCAGGACGTGCGGATCACCTACTCGGACTACGGCAACGCCACCGCTGCCCAGAAGCCCGCGCCCGACCAGGTCGTCGAGGCCCCGGCCGAGCTGTACAACCTCTTCAGCTGATCCGCCGCGCTTCCCGAGCCCTCGATCACGCGGCCGTGGTTGCGGCACCCGTTGCGGGTGCCGCAACCACGTCTCCGGCGCGCAGGGCCTGCGAGGTCAGGGGGTCTGGGCCTCCCGGGCGGCTTCGATACGGGCCCGCGCGCCGTCCAGCCAGCGCTGGCAGATCACCGCCAGCGCCTCGCCCCGCTCCCAGAGCGCGAGCGACTCCTCCAGCGACGTGCCGCCGGCCTCCAGCCGCTCGACCACCGATGCCAGCTCCGCGCGGGCCTGCTCGTAGCTGAGCCGCTCGTCCGGCCCGGCCTTCGTCTGCTCAGTCATCGGCTCCATCCCAGCACACGGCCTTCCCGCGGCGCGGGCGGCTCACCGTCGTTCGCGGCGCGGCTCGGGCAAGCCGTTCGCGGGACCCGGCGGCTCACCCGTCCACCGTCGCCGCCAGCTCGCCGTCGGCGAGGCGTACCCGCAGCGGGTCGCCCTTGCCCACCTCGGACGCGGCCCGGACCACCTGCCCGTCGGCGCGCTGGACGATCGCGTAGCCGCGGTCGAGCGTGGCCGCCGGAGAGAGCGCGCGGAGCCGGGCCAGGGTGTGCCGCAACTCGTCGTCGGCGGCGGCGAGCCGGTGGTGCAGGCAGCGGCCGGCCCGCTGGCGGAGCAGGGTCAGCTCGGTGCTCCGCTGGTCGATCATGACCTGGGGGCGGGCCAGGACCGGCCGGGAGCGCAGCGCGTCCAGCCGGTGCGCCTCGCGGTCGATCAGGTTGCGTACGGCGCGTTCGAGGCGGCTGCGGGCCTGCCCGATGAGGCGTACCTCCTCGGACAGGTCCGGTACGACCCGCTTGGCCGCGTCGGTCGGCGTCGAGGCGCGCAGGTCGGCGACGTAGTCGAGCAGCGGCGCGTCCGTCTCGTGGCCGATCGCGCTCACCACAGGCGTGCGGCAGGCGAAGACCGCCCGGCAGAGCGCCTCGTCGGAGAAGGGGAGCAGGTCCTCGAGGCTGCCACCGCCCCGAGCGATGATGATCACGTCGACGGTCGGGTCGGCGTCGAGCACCTTGAGCGCGTCGACGATCTGCGGCACCGCGCCGGGCCCCTGCACCGCCACGTTGACCGTCCGGAACTCCACCGCCGGCCAGCGTCGGCGGGCGTTGGTGAGCACATCCCGCTCGGCCGCCGAGGCGCGGCCGGTGATCAGCCCGATCCGGTTGGGCAGGAACGGCGTGCGGCGCTTGCGGGCCCGGTCGAAGAGCCCTTCGGCGGCGAGCAGCTTCTTGAGCTTCTCCAGCCGGGCCAGCAGCTCGCCGAGGCCCACCTGGCGGATCTCGTCGGCGCGCAGGCTCAGCGTGCCCCGGGCGGCGTAGAACTCGGGCTTGGCGTGCAGCACCACCCGGGCGCCCTCGCGCAGCTCCGGTGCGCCGACGTCGAGGACGTCCCGGTTGGTGGTGACGGTCAGGCTCAGGTCGGCCGACGGGTCCCGCAGGGTGAGGAAGACGGTGCTGGCGCCGGGGCGGCGGCTGATCTGCGCCACCTGCCCGTCGACCCACACCCAGCCGAGCCGGGCGATCCAGGCGCCGATCTTCTGGCTGACCACCCGGACCGGCCAGGGCTCCTCCGACGTGCTGCGATCCACCTCACCCGTGCTCACC
>NZ_SMKG01000139.1 GCF_004348525.1 Micromonospora sp. 15K316
GGGCGGCGCCGTTGAGGGGGGTGGTGGCGGTCTCGGTCATCGTCCGGCAAACCTACGTCAGAAGCCGGCGAACCACGGATCGTGGCCGCGAGTACACAGTCCGTTGATGACGATCTGGCATCCTCGACCCGAACAGTCGTTTCGCACCGGCTCTGAATTTCATATGGTGTAAGTCCCCGGCGGCGGAGGTGGTTGTGCGCGACCCCCTGGCGGAACCTTCGGACCTGATCCGTAGCGTCTCCCGCGCGCTACGAGTGCTGGAGTCGGTCGGCCGTGCCCCGAGGGGGCTGACCGTCAAACAGATCGCCCGGCGGTGCGAGTTGACCGTCGCCACCACGTACCACCTGGTCCGCACCCTGGCCTACGAGGGCTACGTGATCCGTCGCGAGGACGGCACGTACATCGTGGGTCTTGAGGTCGCCGACCGCTACCGGGAGCTGGTGGCGGCGTTCCGCGGGCCACCGGCGGTCGGTGAGACACTGCGCCGCGCCGCCTCGGAGACCGGCTACAGCCACTACCTCGGCCGGTTCGTCGGCGGCCAGGTGGCGGTCACCGCGGTCGCCGAGGGGCCGCGCTCGCCGTACCTGGAGGACCTGGTCCCCGGCTTCGACGAGGGAGCGCACGCCACCGCGCTCGGCAAGGCCCTGCTCGCCACGCTCACCGCCGAGCAGCGGTTCCGCTACCTGCGCGAGTACGGCATGCGCCCGTTCACCAGCGCCACGCTGACCAGCTCGGAGACGTTCGAGGCCGATCTGGCCGCCGGCGACCGCCGCGGCATGCAGCTCGAACTCGGGCAGTTCCGCCAGGGGGTGGCCTGCGCCGCGGTCCTGGTCAGCCCCGACAAGGACATGGAACGCCGGGTCGTGCTCGCCTGCGCGCTGCCGGCGAACGAGATGATGACCTCCGCCCGGATGGTCCGGGCCAAGATGCTCGCCACCGCCCGATCCGTCGCCGACAGCATCGCGGCCGAACAGCACTGACCGGCCACGCGACGGGGCCCTCTCCCCGGCTGGGAGAGGGCCCCGCGCTCTGCGATCCGGCGGCGGACCGCGGAAGGAAGGTCAGCTGCCGACCGGGCCGCCGTCGAGGCGCCAGGTCACCACGACGCCCGGCTTGGCGTAGTCGCCGTCCGGCCAGGTGGAGGCGGGCTGCTCGACCGAGGCGCCGGTGATCTCGCCCGGGTGCTGCACCGCCACGAAGACCGAGCGGTTGTCCCCGGTGATGAACGGCCCGCAGGTCTCCGCGCCGAGCGGTACGGTCATGAACTGCTTGAGGTGCCCCCGCTCCGGGCCCTCCAGGGCGGTCGCGAAGAGGCCGTCGTTGCTGCCCAGCGCGTTGCCGTCGGTGGAGATCCAGAGGTTGCCGGTGGCGTCGAAGGCGACGTTGTCCGGGCAGGAGATCGGGGAGACCTTGGTCTTGTCGTACCCGGCGAAGTAGGTCGAGGCGTCGGTCGGGTCGCCGCAGACGATCGGCAGTGACCAGGCGAAGGTCTCCGCGCTGTTGTCGGCCCGATCCTCGACCAGCTCCAGGATCTGCCCGTGCTTGTTGGCGTTGCGCGGGTTGGCCTCGTCCGCCTTCGGGTTGCTGCCGACACCCCGGTTGGTGTTGTTGGTCAGCGCCACGTACACCTTGCCGGTGAGCTGGCTCGGCTCGACGTCCTCCGGCCGGTCCATCTTGGTCGCGCCGACCTTGTCACCGGCGAGCCGGGTGAAGGTGAGCACGTCGGCCGCGGTCATCCCGTCGACGAAGGAGCGGTTACCGCTGACCAGTTTGATCCAGCGACCCCGGCCGTTGAAGGCGTCGTCCGCCGGGAGCTTGCCCGATCCGTCGATCTCGCCGGCGCTGGTCTGCTCCAGCTTCGCGACGTAGAGCGTGCCGGACTCCAGCAGGGAGAGGTTGTGGTTGCGGGCGGTCCAGGAGTCGCCCTTCATGAACTTCTTGTCCGAGACGAACTTGTAGAGGTAGTCGAAGCGCTCGTCGTCGCCCATGTACGCCACCGCGTGGCCGCTCTTGGCGATGATGACGTTCGCGCCCTCGTGCTTGAACCGCCCCAGCGCGGTGTGCTTGCGCGGCCGGGCCTCCGGGTCGAACGGGTCGATCTCGACGATCCACCCGAACCGGTGCGCCTCGTTGGGGTGCCTGGCCAGGTCGAAGCGCTCGTCCGCGCGCTCCCACTTGCGGCTGCCGCTCGGGTAGCGGGTGGTGGTCGGGATGCCGTACCGCTCCAGCTTCGGCTTCAGCTCGGCCGGGGCGCCGTCGGCGCCGACGAAGTACTGGTTGAAGTTCTCCTCACCGGAGAGCACGGTGCCCCACGGGGTCACCCCGCCGGCGCAGTTGTTCAGCGTGCCGATGACCGTGCGGCCCCTCGGGTCGGCCGCGGTCCTCAGCCACGCCGAGCCGGCCGCCGGGCCGGTCAGGTCGAACCTGGTGGCCAGCGCCGTGACCCGCCGGTTGTACTGGCGGCGCCCCTTTCTCACCGGCCGCCACTCGCCGGTCTCGTCGACCCGCTCCAGCTCCACCACGGACATGCCGTGCGCGGCCATGGCGACGCGGATCTGCTCGACCGAGAGGTTGTCCAGGCCGGGGAAGCCGGGGAACATCAGGTCCTCGTTGGTGTACTCGTGGTTGACCACGAGCAGCGCCCGCCGGCCCTGCTTGTCCAGGGGCAGCACGCCGACGAAGTCGTTGTTGTAGCCGAACTGCTTCGACTGGGCGGCCGCCGTCTGCCGGTGCAGGTTGAACTCGGGCGCGTCGGGAACGACCTCGTCACCCCACCTGATGACCACGGAGTGGTCGTACCCGTTCGGCACCACCAGGGTGTCGAGCTTGTTCGGCGGGATGGGCTTGAAGGTCAACGCACCGCTGCCGATCCCCGGACGGGGACGGCCGAAACCGGCGGCCTCGGGGGCGACGGTGGCGCCGGCCGCCGCGGCCGGGGCCGCGCCGGCCAGCGCGCCGGCCGCCGCGCCACTGAAGCCGAGGACCAGCGCGCCGACCGCGCCGGCCCGGACGACGCCGCGACGCGACACCTCGGCGTTCACCACATCTCCGAAGTACGCGTTCTCCGAGGTGTTCGGGACCGGGTGGTCGCAGGCGTTGCCGCAGCGGTAGAGACAGGTCATGGCATCACGGCTGCCGTGGCGGGTGGCGCCCAGCAGCGGGAGCAGCCGAGGACGGTCGCTCATGGGGGGAAGCCTCCTGATGGGGGATGGTGGCTCGCGGGACAGGCGGTCCAGCGCGCGCCTACGCGCCGGACGCTAGGAGGACGTGGTGAGCGACCGTCGGCCTGAACGTGAACCAGGCGTGAACACATCGATCGGGTCGACCGGCGGGAAGTCCGCGTGACCTGCGGTGAACCGATTCGGGTCACCGTACGTATTCCGGGGCGAACGCATCGCCGGGCTCGCGTCGAGAGCGAGGAGACCGCCATCAGCGACCATGACGCCCAACTGCTTCGCGCGTTGCACGACGAG
This sequence comes from Micromonospora sp. 15K316, assembly GCF_004348525.1. Classification (GTDB taxonomy): domain Bacteria; phylum Actinomycetota; class Actinomycetes; order Mycobacteriales; family Micromonosporaceae; genus Micromonospora. Next base: position 3,474 of record NZ_SMKG01000139.1, read on the forward strand.
CACGCGGAGGCGCTGTACGCGCACGCGCTGCGGCTGGTCAACGGCGATCGGCAGCGCGCCGAGGACCTGGTGCAGGAGACCCTGCTGCGGGCGTGGCGGCATCCCGAGGCGCTCGACCCGCATCGTGGTTCGGTCCGGGCCTGGCTCTTCACCACCGCCCGTAACCTCGCCATCGACGCCTGGCGGCGCCGGTCCACCCGGGTCGGTGAGGTCTTCACCGACGAGCTGCCCGAGCCGCCGGAGGCGGTGGACGAGACCGAGCGCGCGGTGGAGGCGTGGACCGTCGCCGAGGCGCTGAACCGGCTCAGCCCGACCCACCGCGAGGTGCTCGTGGAGTGCTTCTACCAGGGACGGTCGGTGACGGAGGCGGCGTCCCGGCTCGGCGTGCCGCCGGGCACCGTCAAGTCCCGGACCCACTACGCGCTGCGCTCACTACGGTTGGTCCTGGCCGAGATGGGGGTGACCGAATGAGCCGCTGCGAGTTCACGCAGGACGACGGCGCGTACGTGCTGGGCGCCCTCGCCCCGGCCGAGCGGGCCGCGTACGAACGGCACCTGGCCGGGTGCGCCGAGTGCCGGCAGGCGGTCGCCGAGATCGCCGTGCTGCCCGGCCTGCTCGGCCGGCTCGACCCGGCCGGGCTCGAACAGTTCCTGCAACCCCGGTCGGGCCCTTCCCTGCCGTCACTGCTCGACGAGGCCGGCAACCAACGGCGCCGTGAACGGGCGGTCGCCCGCCGGCGGTACGCGCTGACCGCACTCGTCGCCGCGGCGCTGGCCCTGGTGGTCGGCGTCGGCACGGCCCTCGTGCTGCCCCGGGAGAGCGCCCCGGTCGTCGAGCAGCCGCAGCTGGTGGCCATGCGGCCGGTGGCCGCGAGCGTGCCGGTGCACGCCGAGATCGCGTTGACCGGCACCGAGTGGGGCACCGAGGTGACCATGCGCTGCGGGTACGACTCGCGTCCCGGCACGACGCGGGCGTACACCTTCCGCTTGGTCGCGCACGGCCCGGACGGCGCGACCGAGCAGGTCGGCTCCTGGCTGGCCGCGCCCGGCGACGACGTACGGTTCACCGGCGTCACCCGGTTCACCGGCGCGGAGCTGGTGCGCCTGGAGTTGCTGCGCGCCGACGGCACCCCGGTGCTCGGCTACGACGTCCGCTGACCGGCGGGCGCGGCCGCCGTCCCGCTCAGTGGGCGGCGGCGGGCTCGGGGACCCCGGTACGCGCGGCCGCCCGCGCCTGCCGGGCGTTGCGCACCGCGTCGACAGTGAAGACGATGAGCGCGAGCCAGACCAGCGCGAAGCCGGCCAGCCGGGCCGGCGGCATCGGCTCGTGGAAGATCAGCACCCCGCAGGCGAGCTGGAGGATCGGTGCGAGGTACTGGATCATGCCGAGGCTGGTGAGCGGCAACCGGTTGGCCGCGCCGGCGAAGAGCAGCAGCGGGATCGCGGTGGCCGCGCCGGCCAGCACCAGCAGCGTGGTGTGCCCCGCCGAGACGTGGCCGAACGTGACGCCGCCGTCCCAGGTGAGCCAGCCGAGGTAGCCGAGCGCGGGCAGGGCCAGCACCGCCGACTCGACGAAGAGTCCCTCCGCCGCGGGAAGCGCCAGCCGCTTCTTGACCAGGCTGTACCCACCGAAGCTGAGGGCGAGGGTGAGCGCCAGGTAGGGCACGTGGCCGTAGTCGACGGTCAGCACCGCCACGGCCAGTCCGCCGACGCCGAGCGCCACCCACTGTGCCCGGCGGAGCCGCTCGCGCAGCACGGTCACCCCGAGCAGGACGACCACCAGCGGATTGATGAAGTATCCGAGCGCGGTCTCCACCACCCGGTCGGAGTTCACGCCGTAGATGTAGGTGCCCCAGTTCACCGCGATCAGCGCCGCGGCGACGGCGATCGCCGCGAGCGCGCGCGGGCGGCGGGCGAGCGCCCGCAGGAAGGCGATGTTGCGCTGGGCGGCGAGCAGCAACGCCACGAACGCCACCGACCAGACGATCCGGTGGGCCAGGATCTCCAGCGGCCCGGCCGGGCGCAGCAGCTTGAGGTAGAGCGGGAAGAAGCCCCAGAGCAGGTACGCGCCGAAGCCGTAGAGGTATCCCAGTCGCAGCGGTGTCACGCCTCAACCGTAAGGGGTGGTCGACCTTCGGGTTCCTTTCGAGTGGTCTGGGTCACCCGTCCGTCGTCGGCCCGGGTCGCCCCCGGGTCGCCCTCCGGTGCGACCGTCGGGACGCGCCGGTCGAGCTGCATGAAGTGACTCGGGTCGACAGGTGTGAAGCCGAGCTTCGCGTACACCCCGTGCGCGTCCAGCGTGGCCAGCAGGATCCGCCGTACGCCGAGCTCGTCGAGGTGGTCCCGGACGGCGCCGGCCAGCCAGGTGCCCAGCCCGCGCCCCCGCTCGCCCGGGTCCACGTAGACGTCGCAGAGCCAGGCGAAGGTCGCGTGGTCGGTGACCGCCCGGGCCACGGCCACCTGCCGGCCGTCGCCCGGGCGGTATACGCCGAACGGGAGCGAGCCGGCGAAGGCGCGCCCCACCGTCTCGCGGTCGCGGCCGAGCGCCCAGTACGCGTCGGTGCTGAGCCAGTGGTGCACCCGGTCCAGGTCGAGGCGACCGGGATCGGTGCTGAGCAGGTAACCGTCGTCGCGGGTCAGGGTGAACACGACTGCGAACCTAACCCTGCGGCCCGCCCGCCGCGCCGGCCGATTCCCGCGCCCTGGCAGCCGTGGCCACCGCCGAACCGGGTCAGTCCCGGTCCAGGACGGCGCCCAGCACCCAGGTCACGATGCCGACCAGGAGTGCGCCCAGCACCGCCGCGGGCCAGAATCCGTCCACGTGGAACGGCAGCCCGGCCTCCCCGGCGATCCAGCTGGTGAGCAGGAAGAGCAGGCCGTTCACCACCAGGGCGATGAGCCCGAGGGTCAGCAGGTAGAAGCCGCAGCCGACGGTCTTGATGATCGGCTGGAGCACCGCGTTGACCACGCCGAAGATCGCCGCCACCAGGATCAACGTGATGACCGTGGTGACTGCGGAGTCCGAGTCGAGCGTGATGCCGGGGATGAACAGGGTGGCCAGCCAGAAGGCGAACGCCGTGGTGACCAGCCGGATCAGCAGCCCCTTCAGAAAATCCATGGCGGCGATGGTGCCATGCCCCGACCAGCGGTGGAACCCGTGTCGGTCCGGCGTCCCGGCTACCGGTGTGTCTCCGGCGAGCCGGCCGGCCGTTCGCCGACGTGGCCGGGGAGGCGTCCGCCGCGGCGGGACGGGCTACCGACGAGGTGCGCCTCGACCGGCGTGAGGGAGAGCCGCGCCCAACGCAGCGCGCGCCGGTTGATGACCGCGACCATGTCGTCCCGCATTCGGGTCAGCCACTGCGCGGAATCGCCGAGCCGCAGCGTCGCGCCGGCCAGGGCGGCCTCGCCCGCGTCGAGGGGTTGCAGCACCACCAGGTCGGCGCGGCCCAGCACGTCCGTGTCCGCCTTGGTCAGCTCCTCGCGTACGACAAGTGTGGATCGCCACGGTGGGCCGGGCTGCGGGTCGACCGGCACCGGACCGACGTCCCGCACCAGCAGCAGCGGGCGCAGCGGGGTGCCCGCCCCGGCGGGGAGCGGCCGGCCGGGTGGGATCAGTGGCACCGTCGCGTCCGGCGTGCCGGCACCCCGGACGAACGGCTCCCACAGGTGCGGGCGGGTCGTCTGCACCACCACCTGCGCGCCGAGCGCCAGGGCGCGCAGCACCACGAGCTGCGTCGCGTGTACCCCGCCGACCAGCAGCACCCGGGTGCTCTCCGGCCGGAACAGCCGGACGGCCAGTGACCGCCCCTGCCGGTTCGTGCCGAGCATCAGCCCGGCGTCGCCGAGGGAGAGCTCCGGCAGGTGCGCCGCCGGCGCGGTGCGGGACGGCCCGGCCAGCGCCAACGGCAGCGTGGCGGCCAGCCCGCCCGCGTGGGCCCCGTCGAGCCGGTGGAGCTGCCCACCCAGGTCGGTCAGGAGCCGGTGCAGGGCCTGGGCGGCGAGGGAGAGCGCTCCGGGCGACGCCGCGGCGAGGCGTACGACCGGCGAGGCGTTCACCGTGCCCGCGGCACCGTACGGCCCGGCGCAGAGCGCGACAGTCGTGACGGTGGCCGGCAGCGCGAACAGTCGGGTGACCAGGCGTCCCGCGGCGTCGTCGACCAGCTCCGGCCACCGCTCCAGCCGGAAGGTCGCCTGGTGCAGTCCGCCCACCCGCACCGCCGTCCAGCGCTCCCGCACCGATGCGCCGTCGAGGTGGGCGAGGTCGGCGAGCATCCGCAGCGTCGCGGCCACGCCAAGCGGGCGCGCCTCCAGTGGCCGTAGTCGACGGACGACCCGACGTACCGCGCCGGAGAGGGCGACCCGCAGCTCCTCCGGCGACCAACCGTCGGCTCGCAACACCCGTACGGCGAGGACCGCCCGCTCGCGCCCGGCCAGCCGCCCGTCGGTCAACTGCCGGTACGACGTGCCCGCCGCACCGCCGACGGCCGGCGCCGGGGTGGTCGAGAGCACCAGCTGGATCCGGAGCGGCGGCGCGTCCGGTGTGGCGGGCGGCAGCAGCGCGACCGGCGCGGGCAGCGGCTGCCGGCCGTCACCGAGCAGCTCGTCGGGATCGCCGACCTCGAGCAGGGCCACGATGCCCGTCGCGTCGTCGAGCACGGCCCCCGGCCGGCCGGCCAGTTCGACGGGCCGGACGGTGGCGCCGGGGTCGACGAGGTCGAGCAGTGCCGCGGGGCTCGCCTGTGCCGGCAGCTCCCTGCGGCGGGTCAGGTGAGTGAGGGCCGTCCCGGCCCACTCGAAGAGCCAACGGCCCCGGATCCGCAGCCAGGCCAGCGGCAACAGCAGCGCGGCGGCGAGCAGAGCGCCCGCCAGCGGCCCGGCCCCCCGGCCGAGGGCGGCGACCGGCAGGGCCGCCGCCACCTGCGCGGCGACGACCTGGCCGGCCCGGACCCGCGGCGAGGTGCCGGACTGCGCCGACGAACGCAGCGGGCCGGCGCCGGGCCGAGCCGCGCGGCGCTGCGCGGGGGCGCTGGTCGTGGTCACCGCCCCTCCCGTCGGTCACTCGCCGCTACGTAGCTGACGCACATGGTAAGTGACGGGCCGGCTGCGCGTTGTCCACAGGAGAGCGGAGCGGGGTAGCAGGACCGCTACCGTGCGACTACCGTCAGCCACGAATTCCGCTGACCCCAGCGCCCGCCGTGCACGACGATCCGGGCGCGAGCGGTGCGTTCCTCCGGCAGCGCACCCACGGCCAGCCGAGACCACGAGACGAGGTGAGGTCCGAAAGTGTCCCAGACCCAGGCGGAAGCCGCCGTGATGCAGCAGACCGCGGCCAAGTTCGAACAGGTGGACCAGTCCCTGCAGTCGATGCTCAGCGGCCTGCTGGCCGAGCTCGACGTGTTGCAGCAGGCCTGGCGCGGCGCCGGCGGGCGATCTTTCGAGCAGGTGAAGCAGCAGTGGGCGCAGGATCAGGCCGCCCTGCAGCGCGCCCTGCGGGAGACGGCCGGTGCGATCCGTACGACCGGGCAGCAGTACGACGCCTCCGACAGCGAGGCCGCCGGCCGCGTGGCCGGCGCCAACCGCGGTGGCATCCAGCTGCCGCTCTGACAGGTTCCGATGCAAGGGGGAGGATTCCGCAGATGGACAACGGCGTACTCGTCGTCAACTTCGCCGCGCTGCAACAGGCCAGCGCGGACATCCAGAAGGCGTTGAACACGCTCGACTCGCAGCTGGGCCAGCTGGAGCGCGACGCCGCACCGCTGGTCGCCGGCTGGGCGGGCGAGGCCCAGCAGGCCTACGAGCAGCGGCAGGGGCGCTGGCGCGCCGCCGCGCAGGACCTCTCGGCGATGCTGCGCGACATCAAACTCGCGGTCGACGACTCCGCGGCCGACTACCTGGACACTGAGAGGAAGAACGTCGGCCTGTTCCAGTGACATCGTGCCGCCGGGTGCCCGACGATGTCGCGGGCCGGCGGTGATCCACCCCGACGGTGGTGCCGGCCCGCTCCGGGCCGCGCCACCGTCGGCCGGTCAGAGCTCGTTCCGCAGGGCCGTTCCGCAGGCCACGGCCGCCCGCCCACTCCGGGGTCGCGCCACCGTCGGCCGGTCAGAACCCGTTCCGCAGGATCGCACCCCCGCCCCGTGTCGCCTGTCGTCGCCTGGGATCCGGGCCACGACAGGCGACGCCGTCGGTCGCTCCGGAGTCGACACCGTTCCTCGCACCGACCGTCGCGACACCGTCCCGCCGAACCGCCGTCCCGCCGAACCGCCGTCCCGCCGAACCGCCGTCCCGCCGAACCGCCGTCCCGCCGCGAGTCGGCCGCGACGGCGACCGCCGCCGGGTCCGCCGTGCCCGTCGTGGTCGCGGTGAGGGGGCGTAAGGGCGCCTCGGCCCGCCGGGGCGCGACTCGGGGGACGGGAGCTAGCCGGGGTCGGCCGGACGCCAACGACGGCGGGCACCGCGCGGCAGCAGGTGCGCGAGCAGGACGACGGCGGCGGCCGACCCGCCGGCTACCACCGCCACCGCCAGGGCCCGGTCCCGGGCGGCCGCCCGCCGGGCCAGCTGCGCCTGTCGCGCCGGGTCGGCCCGGTCGTCGGCCAGGGCGGCGACCGGACGGGTCGTGCCGGGCGCGGGCCCGGGCGTCTCGGTGACCGCCCGGTAGGGGTTGAGCACGCCGGCGCCGTACCCGCCGTCGGGTGCCGGGTCGGCGCTCGCGACGATCCGCTCGGCCACCTGGGCGGCGCTCAGCCCCGGGCGGTACTCGCGCAGCAGCGCCGCGGTGGCGGCCACGAACGGGGCCGCGTAACTGGTGCCCTCGGCCCGGTGGTGGCCCCGACCGGGCGCTGCCATCAGCACGTCGCTGCCCGGCGCGACGAGGTCGACGTACGGGCCGGTCTGGGAGAAGGGCGCCCGCGCGCCGTCCGCCCCGATCGCGCCCACCCCGAGCACCCCGTCGTAGGCCGCCGGATAGGGACGGGGGTCGCCGGCCTCGTGCAGGTTCCCCGCGGCGGCGACCAGCACCACATCCCGGGCCAGCGCGTAGCCGACCGCGGACCGTACGGCCGGATGGTCGGTGTAGAGCACGACGGAGAGGTTCAGCACCTCCGCCCCGTGGTCCACCGCCCACCGGATCGCCCGGGCGAACTCGGCGGCGCTGACCGTACGCCCCGATTCGCGTCCCGCCACCACCTGCTGCTCGCTGACCCGGACCGGGAGGATCCGGGCGCCCGGCGCGAGACCGCGGAACGCCACGCCCGCCCGGGGTGCGGCGGCGATGATGCTCGCCACGCCGGTGCCGTGGCCGGCGCAGTCCCGACTGCCGTCGCCGCCCGGGTCGAGCAGGTCCGTGCCGTCGAGCACCCGACCGGCGAGCTGGCGGTGTGCCTGGTCCACCCCGGAGTCGATCACCGCGACCGTCACCCCGGCCCCGGTGGCCAGCGGGGCCAGCCGCTCGGGGGCGTACCGCTGCTGCGCCCAGGGTGTGCCGGTGACCGTCCCACCAGGAGCCGGCGGGGTGGCACAGCCCGGCGCGGCTCGGCGGTTTTCGGCGACCGCCGTCCCGTGCCCGGCGGTCAACGGTTCGCCGGAGGCGGCGGCCACCTCGCGCGTCGTCGCGGCCGCAGGCGGGGCGGCCAGGGCGGCCGGAGCGCCGGTCAGCACCGCCGCGGCCAGCGCCGCCAGGGCCGCGCACGCCATCGACCGGGACATCGGTCGCCTCCGTATCGTGTCGGTTCCGGTACGGGATGTTATCGCCCGCGCGGTATCTCGGCGCACCGCCGACGGGTGGCATTGTGATCTTGTTACCACCTTGTAGGTTGTAGGCGATGCCTATGGCCTGTTCTCGGGAGGAGAGGTGGCCGTGACCGAATGGGAGCCGGCCACGGAGGCCGAGGCGGCGATGCGGGACGCCTTACGCGCCAACGACCAGGAAAGATACTTCCGGATCCTGGCGCGCACCGATCTTCTCCTTCCGACGACGCAGCCGGCCGCCGGCCCGTCGGGCTGGGGCACGTGGACCAGCGGCGGCCGCACCCATGTCCTCGCCTTCACCTCCGCCACCGCTCTGCGGGCCTGCGTCGGCGACAACGCGGGCGCCAACCGTCGCATCGCGTTCGCCGACCTGGCCGCCGGTTGGCCCAACCCCGAGTGGTGGCTGGCGATCAATCCCGGCCTGCCGGTCGAGGGCTACCTGCCCGCCTGGTACGTCGCCCAGCTCTCCCGGGGTGAGGTGCGGCTGCCCGGCCGTACGCTCGGCGCCCGGGCGAGGCTGGAGCGGGCCGAGTCGCTGGCCCGCGCTCGGGCCGCCGAGGTCGGTCGGGATCCTTCAGCGGCACCGGCCGCGGGCCGTCCCGACGCGGGGTCACCGGGGCGGGCGCCGTTGCGGGCCACCGCGTCCGACGTCGGGCCGTCGGGTGGCGAAGCCGGCGGAGCGCCCACCCGGATACCGCCGGCCTCCGTGGCGCTGCCCCGACGGCCCGGCGAGGCGACGCCGGCCACCTGGGCGGCCGGCAGTGCCGACCCGGCCCGCGCCAGGCGTGGCGAGCAGAGCCCCCCGCCCGCCACCACCGCCGACCGGTCCGACCGGGACCGGAGCCGGCCTTCCTCGGCGCGGACGGCGCCCGCCGGGACTCCTTCCGGCAACGGGGCGGCCGCGTCGGGCGACTCGGTCGAGACACCGCGCCGCTCCTTCTTCGAGCCGACCTCCGGCCGCGGGTCGGCGCCCCGCAGTCCGCTCCGCTCTCCAGACCGGGCCGCACCACCGTCCCGGTTCGGGCGCAGCGACCAGCCGTTTCCGCGGCGCGGGCCGGTCGACGGGCCGAGAGACCCCGAGGTGACCCAGGCGTTCTTCTCCGCCGCCCGGGAACCGACCCCGTCTCCGCGCCCGTCGCAGGCGGCGGCGAGCCAGGCCACCGGCGTCGAGGCGACCCAACCGCTGCCACCCCGCCGACCCGATCCGCGGTCCGAGGAGCCCACCCGAGCCTTCGGCGTTTTCGGTGCGGCGGCGCGACCGTCGGCCGGGCGCCGAGCCGGCACCGACCCGGAGGGCGAACGGACGCAGCCGTTGCCGCCACGCCCCCGCCCGGAGCCCCGGGGAGCGGAACCCGCCGAGGAGCTTCCACCGTCCGTGGCGGAGCCGGTCTCCGGTCCACCGGCGACGCGCCGGGGCTTCACGCCGATCGTCATCGAAGGCACGATCATCGAGTCCCGGGACCTCGACCTGCCGGCGGCAGGGCCTGTCGATCCGTTCGGCGCTCCGTCCGCCGGGCGCGCCGGCTCCGGCTCGACCACGCCACACCCCTCCGGCTCGACCACGCCGAACCGCGCCGGCTCGCCGGAGCCGCGGGTCGGCGCGAACGCGGGCGAGGCCGGCTGGTCCCCGTCCCGACCCGGCAGCGCCCCCTCCTCCGACCAGGGCGCGGAGGGCGACCCCTGGACGTCCCGATCGGGCAGTCCCTGGATGCGGCCGAAGACGACCGGAAGCGCGCGGGTGGCCGATGCGCCGGGTGGCTCCGCGGCCGACGCGACGCTCGACCTGCGCGGGGCCAGCTCCTCGGCCGCCTCCGGGCAGGTCGCGGACGCCACCCCGGACTTCTGGACGCCGCGATCGGCACGGCCGGCGCCCGACGATGCGGAACGTGCCGACGGAAACGCGCCGGCGCCGGCCGAGCCACGCGCCGCCGCGACGGCCGCCGCGGACGGTGAATCCACTGTCGTCCTCGCCGGATCGTCGGGCGCGGAGGGGACGAGCGGGCCCGACGAGAAGCCGGCAACCGACTTCCAGCCGGCCAACGCGGTGGAGGAGGACCTGCTCGGCGCGGCCGGCGCGGGAAGCACCGACACCTTCCTCTCGACGCTGCTGCTCGCCCGGGTGCTCCTGCCCGTGGCGGCCGAGTCGGCGCCCGGCAGCCGGCCCGGCGATCCCGGCTTCGTCTGGCGTACGGAGGAGTTGGACGGGGAGACCTTCGTCGTGGTCTACACCTCCCCGGAGCGGTTGGCCGAGCGCGTCGACGGCGAGGTGGAGACCGCCCAGTTCAAGTTCGTCCAGCTCATCCGGCGGTGGCCGGACGAGGCGTGGTCCTTCGCGGTCAACCCGGGTACGCCGGTCGGGGCGAAGCTCCCCGGTGAGCAGATCGTCGGGCTGGCCAACTGGGCCGCCGAGGTCGGCCTGGGCGACGACGTGGAGGCGGAGGAGGCGGCCGCCCCGGCCGAGCCGACCGGGCAGCCGCGCACCACGCCGAAGCCGGTCGACCCGTCCCGGCCGGTCATGATGCAGAAGGCGGTCGCCCCGAGCCAGGTCGCCTACTACCTCGAACGCGGCTACGACCGGGTCTCCGGCTTCGTGCACCGGGCCAACGAACTGGCCCACCTGAACACGCCCGCGCAGCTGCACGACGCGCTCGGGCTCAACTACCCCGAGTCGCCGTTCTCCCGGGACGCCGAGGAGATCTACGTGCTGCGCTGGCCGGCGTACCGCCCGAGCCTCTACCGGATCCCCTACGGCGGCCAGAACGAGGCGGCCATGCGGGCGATGGAGGGCTGGGTCATCGAGCGCCCGCCGTTCCGCGGCAACGGGTTCGCGCCCGGGGAGAGCAGCGACGTGGTGGCGGAGTTCAAGGTGGACAGCGCCCGGCTGCCACACGGCGCCCAACTCTGGCGGGTCGGTGCGGACGGCAGCGAGCGCGTCGTCGCGATCCTGGACAGCGACGCGCTGCGCTGGCGGGAGGTGGGTGCCGCGTGATCCGGGACGGCTACGTGGCCCGCTGGCGGGGCCGGGAGTACCAGGCCAGCCCGGACGGTGACGACGTGCGCCTCTACCAGCCGGAGGCGGGGGAGGGCTTCGACGAGGTCCGGCCCGGCCGGTACGTGCGGGTGTTGCCGGCGAGCGAGGTCGAGGACCTGGCGTACGTCCGTACCACCTGCAGGTGGCAGGGGCAGCCGTTCATCGTGCTCGGTGAGCACGACGGCTGGCTGCGGGTCGAGTACACGGGTGGCCGGTGGCCGGTGGCCCAGGCGATGCGGCTAGAGGTCTTCGACTTCGGCGTCTACCAGGGCTGGGCGCCCGCCGCCGAGGTGACCGACCTGCGCGAGCAGCGGATCTGACGGTCGCCGGGCCGGGTCAGGACTTCGTCCAGCGCAGGATCTCGCCGAGCACCACGTCCGGTGCCTCCAGGTGGGGGAAGTGCCCCACCCCGTCGAGGAGCCGCCACTCGTACGGGGCGACCACGTAGCGCCCCGAACCCTGGGCGGTACGCGGCAGGGCGGCGACGTCGGCGGCGCCGTGCAGTTGCAGGGTGGGGGTGACCAGCGGCCGCTGCATCAGCTTGACGAAGCGGTAGCCGTGCAGCCGCAGCACTGAGCGGAACGCCCAGCGGTAGCCCTCCATCGCGCAGAACGCGGCCTGCGGGATCTGCATGGCCTCCCGGCAGCGCTCGGCGTACTCGGCGAAGCGCGGGCCCGCCACCCAGTCCGGTCCACCCCACCGGCGCAGCAGCTCCTCCACGAGCGCCCCGCCGTCGCGGGTCAGCACGTGCTCGTAGCGGGGCAGCTGGAACTTGAGCGCCGGGGTGGAGGCGGCGAACTGTCCGCGCGGATCGGCGAAGATGGCGGCGCGCAGCCGCAGCGGGTGGGGCGCGCCGAGCACGACCAGCCGGCGGACCAGCGCCGGGTGGAACGAGGCGGCGGTCCAGGCGATCAGCCCGCCGGCGCCGGTGCCGACCAGGGTGGCGGAACGCTCACCCAGGGCGCGGATCAGCCCGGCGGTGTCGGCCGCGAGCGTGTATCCGTCGTATCCCCGGGGTGGCTTGTCGCTGGCGCCGTAGCCGCGCAGGTCCACGGCGACCGCCCGGAAGCCGGCGTCGGCGACGGCCGGAAGCATCTCGTGCCAGGCCCACCAGTGTTCGGGGAAGCCGTGCAGGAAGAGCACCATCGGTCCGGTGCCCGCCTCGACCACGTGGAACCGGCTGCCGTTCGCGCCGACGAACCGATGCGTCCAGGGACCCTCGGTGAGGACGCAGGACTCGTCGACGGGTCCGCCGTACTGGTCGGTCATGAGCCCAGCCTAGGTCCCCGGGCCGTGCCTGCGTCCCCGCGCCCGACCGCGGGTGGGTGG
>NZ_SMKG01000013.1 GCF_004348525.1 Micromonospora sp. 15K316
GAGTTGACGTGCCGGGTGACCGCGTCGACGGCGGTGACGAAACCGGTCGAGTGTTCCATGGTCAGCTCCTCGGTACGGGTCGGGTGGAGGTACGCCCGACGAGTGCGGTGGGCAGGAGCACGTGCCCGGCCGTGGGGTCGGCGGGCGGGTCGAGCACCCCGAGGGCGAGCACGTCGGAGCAGGCCAGGACGGCGGTCGGCGGATCGGTCCGGTCCAGGAGCCCGGCGGCCGAATGGGCCGGCGCTCGTCGGTCAGGCCGGATAGAGCTCGTCGCGTAGGCGCGTGAGCAGCTCCGGAGTGCGCTCCGGGGGCTCGGCCTCGACGCAGAGCCGCTCCATGGCCAGCGCGTAGTGGTCCAGGTCGTCCCGCTTGTCGAGGTAGAGGGCGCTGGTGAGCTGTTCGATGTAGACGATGTCGGGCAGATCCTGGTCGCCGAAGCGCAGGATGCTGAACGCCCCGCCGGCGGCCGCGTGCCCGCCGGCGGTGAACGGGACGATCTGCAACCGGATGTTCGCCAACCGGGTCGCCTCGATGAGCGCGTCCAGCTGGCCCCGCATCACGTCCGGGCCGCCGAGCGGGCGGCGCAGCGCGGCCTCGTCCAGCACCGCCCACAGCTGTGGCGGGTTCGCCCGGCGGAGCAGCTCCTGACGCCGCACGCGCAGCCCCACCCGCCGGTCGATCTCGTCGGGCGCCGCCGCGCCGTGCCCGAGCAGCACCACCGCCCGGGCGTACGCGGGCGTCTGCAACAGCCCGGGGACGAACTGCACCTCGTAGGTGCGGATCAGCGCCGCCGCGGCCTCCAGGCCGAGGTAGGACTGGAACCAGCTGGGCAACACGTCGCCGTACCGGTGCCACCAGCCGGGGCTGTTGGCGTCCCGGGCGAGCTTGAGCAGCACCTCGCGCTCCTCGTCGTCCTTGACGCCGTAGAGGGTGAGCAGGTCGGCGACGTCCCGCTCCTTGAAGCCGACCCGGCCGAGCTCCATTCGGCTGATCTTCGACTCGGAGGCACGGATCTCCCACCCGGCACCCTCGCGGGTCACGCCGCTGGACTCGCGCAACCGGCGGAGCTGGGCACCGAGCAGCATACGCAGGACGGTCGGCCCGGTCGTCGGGCCGCCGTCGGCGGGAAGAGTGGTCACGTGCCGACCTCCGGCTGCCAGCTCGGCTCGGCCGGGCACCCGGCCCGGCCGACCAGTAAGCATGCCACGGACACGCGCGAAAGGTGTACCGGCCGCGCACCGGCGGTGACGGTCAGGCGATCAGGTGGTCGAAGTCGCCGTCGCGAGCGCCGAGAACGAAGGCCGCGATCTCGTCGATCGTGTAGATGAGCGCGGGCCCGTCCGGGTAGCGCGAGTTGCGGACGGCGACACCGCCCCCTCCGGGCAGCTCGGCCAGCTCGACACAGTTGCCACTGGGGTTGCTCCGGCGGCTCTTCTGCCAGTTCAGCGGGGGGAGCTGGTCGGCGGGGACACCGTTCATCGGCTGCTGCATGAAGAGGGGTCTTTCTGTTCAGGAGCCGGCCGATGCCGTTGGGGAGGAGCGGTGGCGGCGCGGAGAGAGTCGACATCGGACGCTGCTGCACGTGCATCTGCTATTGCATCTGCATCGGACCGCGAGCATGATAACCCACGTGAACGGTACTTATCTGTTCACATTGAGTTACCTAACCTGGGCCGTGACCAGGGATAACAGAGGGCAACCCGGGCACGTCACGACCCGGGAGCCGGCGTGACGGGAGGATCGGGTGCCGGATCCGATGAGTGTGGCGTCCGGCATCTGCGCCGCGGGGGCTCTGCTCTCGTCCTGGCAACTGCGCCGCCGGGCGATGCGCGCGGAGGCGGAGCTCGAGCACCTGCAGGCGGAGCTCGCCGCCGAGCGGCATGCCGCCAGCCACGACCCGTTGACCGGCCTGCCCAACCGCCGCGCCTTCTACCGGCTGGCCGCGACGCTGCTCACCGACTCCTCCGGGCGGTCGCTGGTCGCCGTGGTGCTCGATCTGGACGACTTCAAACAGATCAACGACCAGTACGGGCACGCGGCGGGTGACCAGGTGCTGATCAGCATGGCGCAGCGGCTCGCCGCCTTCGCGGGCGACAACCCCGTCGCCCGGCTCGGCGGCGACGAGTTCGCCGGCCTGCTCGTCACCCCCACGGTCGACCGGCGATGGATCGACCATGCCAGCCGGCGGCTCTACGAGATGCTCGCCGCACCCATCGCGATGGGCGGCTTCAGTCTGCGGGTCACGGCCTCGGTCGGTCTCGCCCCGGTCACCGGCCCGGCCCAGCTGACTGAGGCGTTGCGCCGGGCGGACGCCGAGATGTACCGGGCGAAGAGCCTGAGTCCGGGACGACAGGCCCGGCAACTCGTCGACACCGCCCACCTGGAGTGAGCCGGTCCGCCGGGCACCGGTTGGCTGCTCCGGTTCGGATCCCGCGAAACGGCGACCGGCTCAGCGCCTGGGCTGCCGCCGAGGACCAGGCCGGAGTCGGGGCGTCCCGGCGTGCGGCACGCCCCGACTTCCGGGGACGTCGGGGCGTGCCGGTCGTGCGGTGACTCAGACCAGGGTCGCCAGGTGTCGCTCCAGGGCGGCGTACGACTCGGCCGCGCCCTGCGTCATGCCGGTGTCGAGCATGCCGTCGCGCTCCTGCTTCGTGTCGAACCGGCTGGTGCTGGCGACGACGGTCCGCCCGTCCTGCTCGGTGAAGGTGAGCGTCTCCTCCAGCACGTGCCCGGGCATGCCCTCGTACTCGAAGGTCTGCACGATGCGCTCCGGCGCCACGATCTCCCGGAACTCGCCGCGGAACGCGTAGGAGTTGCCGTCCTTCGCCTGCTCCACGAACCGGTAACGGCCGCCCTCCCGGAAGTCGATCTCGATGTCGAGCGGGTTGCCCCGCCCCCACCAGTGCTTCAGGTGCTCCGCCTGCGAGTGCGCGGCGAAGACCAGGTCACGCGGCGCGTCGAAGGCGCGGGTGAGGGTGATCTCCAGGTCGGACGGAAGGTCGATCACGAGGTCACTGAGCTGGCTCATCGTCTTTCCCCTTCAGGCTGTCGAGGTATTCGTCCAACGTGTCGTAACGGTCGTCCCAGAGCCTTCGGTACTGGTCGACCCACTCGGCGAGGGTGCGCAGCGGGGCCGGCTCCAACCGGCACCGTCGCCACTGCGCCTCCCGGGTACGCACGATCAGACCGGCCCGCTCCAGCACGTTGAGGTGCTTGGAGATGGCCTGGACGCTGACCGGGAACGGCGCTGCCAGCTCGTTGACCGTCGCCTCGCCGGCGGCCAACCGGGCGAGGATCGCTCGGCGGGTCGGGTCCGCGAGGGCGGCGAACACGGTGCTGACCGGATCTACTGTCATCGCCTTCTCTCAACCAGGCGGTTGATAAACCGATGAGTTGAATATACGCCGTCCGGACGCGCGGTCAAGCGGAATCGCGCATCTCCGCACGGGTGTTCCGGACGGTGGGGCGGGTAACCGACAGAGAACGCGACACAGGCGGAGGAGCGAACGTGGCAACGATCCGTGCCCTGGTCCTCAACTGCACGCTCAAGCGGTCACCCGCGCCCTCCAGTTCGGAGGTGCTCGGCCGCGAAGTCCTCGATGCCCTGGCCGAACAGGACGTCGGCGGTGAGCTGATCCGGGTCGTCGACCACGACGTACGTTTCGGGGTCTCCACCGACGAGGGCGACGGCGACGGCTGGCCGGCGATCCGGGCCAAGCTGCTGGACGCCCAGATCCTCGTCATCGCCACCCCGATCTGGCTCGGGCAGCCCTCGGCCGTGACCAAGATGGTGCTGGAACGCCTCGACGCGGAGCTCCCCGAGACCGACGACGAGGGGCGCCTGCTCACCTACGGGAAGGTGGCCGGCGTGGCGGTCGTCGGCAACGAGGACGGCGCCCACCACAGCATCGCCGAGGTACAGCAGGCGTTGAACGAGGTCGGCTTCACCTGCCCCGCCGCCGGCGCCACCTACTGGGTGGGTGAGGCGCTGCACACGGTCGACTACATCGACGCGCGCCCGAAGCCGGACACCACCGACCGGACCACCAGGGCGCTCGCGCTCAACAGCGCGCACCTGGCCCGCCTGCTGGCCGAACAGCCGTACCCACCGCCGCAGGCCCGGTCCGCCGCCGTCGGGTCGAGCCGGGAGACCCCCTGACCCGCACCGCCGCGGCGAGGCGGCGAGGCGGCGAGGCGGCGAGGCGGCGAGGCGGCGAGGCGGCGAGGCGGCGAGGCGGCGAGGCGGCGAGGCGGCGAGGCGGCGAGGCGGCGAGGGCAGTATCCCTACCGGGTTGATACCTCAGAGTCATGAAGATGCCGCTGAGGTATCAAGCTCGTGGCGATGCGGGACGCCAGAGCCCGAGGGGGCGATAGAGCCTACGGTGACACCGTGATCCGCCGCTGGGCCAGCGGCCGGGCGGCCAGGATCAGCGCCAGCCGTAGCCGGCGCGCAACGCCCTGCCGATCCGCTCGAAGCGGGCCCGGTCCAGGATCGCGCCCTCGCGGCGGATGCTGTCCTCCCGCATGGTGAGCACCCGGTCCAGCCGGATCCAGCTGGGCCGCTTGTCCCGGTCCCAGTCGCCGGGGCCGAGCGCGAGCCAGTGCCGCTGACCGTCCCGGTCGCTCTGGCTGGAGAGCATCAGCCCGAACAGGGTCCGGCTCTTCCGGCCGACCACCAGCACCGGGCGGTCCTTACCCTGACGCGGGTCGTCCTCGTACGGCACCCACGTCCACACGATCTCACCCGGGTCGGCCTGCCCGTCCAGCTCCGGGGCGTACGACAGCTCGCGGCGCTGCAGCGCGGCCACCTGACGCCGGCGTGCGACCTGGGCCGGCGTGGGCTCGGCGCGTCGCTGACGGGGAATGACCGCCCCGCCCGCCCGGCTGATGCGTGCCGCCACGTTCCTCAACAGACCTGCCACGGCCAGGAAGCCTATCCGCCCGGCCCGCGCGCGCCGCGTCCAGGGACGCGCGACGGCGGACAGCGAGACGATCGGAGCTCGCCCCGACCTGGCTGATCGACTCGACCTCATTGAAATCGGGGTGATGCCGGGTCCGGGACGCCCCGACTTCAATGAAGACGAGTTGACCTTCGCGAACCTTGGCGGCGCGGGATACCGCGGCGGGGCTGACGCGAGGGCGGCCAGCGGGCACAGTGGGGCGGTGATGTCTTCCAGCGGGCCCGTGGCCCGATACGCGGAACGGATGCACCGTCTGATCGGCGGCGAGCACCATGTCGCCTCCCCGCTCGGCGCCTGGCTGCTGCTCGCCCTGGTCGGCCCGGCCGCCGGCGACGGCACCCGGGCGGAGCTGGAGGAGGTGCTCGGCGTCGACGCGGACCGGGCCGCAGCAACCGCCCGGGCGCTGCTGGACGCGCCGCACCCGCTGGTCGCCTCGGCCAGCGCACTGTGGGAGCGCACGGCGATCGACGCCCTGGCCGAGTGGCGGGCCGCGCTGCCGGAGAGCACCGAGACGGGCCCCCTGCCCGACCAGGCGGCGCTGGACGCATGGGCGCGGGAGCGCACCCTCGGCATGATCGAGAGGTTCCCGCTCACGGTGGGTCCGGAGACGCTCCTCGTCATGGCCACCGCCCTGGCCACCCGAGTCGCCTGGGCCACCCCGTTCCAAGTGGCGCCCGCCGACGAGCTCGGCCCGGCCAGCGCCTGGGCGGGCCGGCTACGCCGGGTGCTGCGGACGCCGTCGAACGGGCACACCTGCTGGATCGCCGGCACCGGGCGGGCCGGTGACGTGGCCGTGCACGCCGCCGAGGCGAGGCCGGAGCGCGCCGACGGCCGGGAGTCGGGCCTCCTGGTCGTCTCGGTCGCCGCCGCGCCGGACGTACCCGCGCCGGACGTGCTGGCGGCCGCGCACGAGGTGGCGACGAACGCGACGACGTTCCCGGGGCGGGGGCGCCGCTCCCTCTACGACCTGCCGCTGGGTGACACTCCGCTCTGGACGGTCCGTGAGGAGCGCACCCGGTCCTTCGGGCGTGAGGAGCGGCTCAGCGCGCTGCTGCCGTGCTGGAAGGCGGAGAGTCGGCACGACCTGACGGCGAAGGGGTTCGGCTTCGACACGGCCGTGGGCGCCCTCGGTGAGCTGATGGGGGCCGCGGGCATGGGCTACGAGGCGGCTCAGGCTGCGGTCGCCCGCTACGGCCGGTACGGCTTCGAAGCCGCCGCGGTGACCGCGTTCGCGGCGGTGGCCGGCCTGCCGCCGGAGGTCGTGGTCCGGGTCGCCGAGCTGCGCTTCGGCCACCCCTACGCCGTCGTGGCCGTCGCCACAGACACCCGCGACGGCGTGCCCGCCGGGCCGTGGCACGGCCTGCCGGTCTACTCGGCCTGGGTGGCCCGGCCGGAGGAGCTGCCCGAGGCGGACCTGGCCGAGGGACCGGCATGGATGGTCCGGCCGGAGTAAACGCACCCGGCAGACCTGTCCGAGCGATCTGAACTGCCCTGACCCGCCGTAGCCCGCGGGACAGGCGGTTCGGGGGCCTCCGGCCGGCGCCGGAGGCCCCACCGCTCACGCGGCTACCGGAACCTTCTCCTCCTGTTCGGCGGCGCGGGCGGCGAGCCGCCGCTCCCGCTCCTGCGCGCCGATCAGGTCGTCCGGCAGCGAATCCTCGACCTCGAGGTCGAATCGGCGCAGCAACCGGATGGCGAAACCGCCGAGGGTGATGAGCACCAGCGCCGCGCCGAAGCACACGTACGCGAACGCGGTCCCCCGGCCCGGCCCGGTGCCGATCACCGCGCCCACCGAGTCGGCCAGCGCGCCCCCCGGGGCGAACATCGGCTCGAAGAGCCCGGTGGCGGCCGGCGCGAGCAGCGCGAACCCGATCGGCAGGGTCGACCAGGAGATGGTCTGGTTCAGGCTGAACACCCGGCCGTGGAAGCGCTGCGGCACCTTGACCTGCACGATGGTGGCGTAGATGGACTGCGCCGTGGTCATCGCCATGGCCAGCCAGAACACCCCGACGCAGATCATCGCGACCGAGGCGTCCAGACCGATCAGCACGCAGCCGATCGCGGTGCCGAGGTTACCGACGAGCACGCCGATCATCCGCCGGCGCCGCGGGCCACCCCAGAGCGACATCAGCACACCGCCGGCCACCGCGCCGAGCGCCTCGGCGAGCGCCACCTGCGCCACCTGCGTCGCGGTGCCGAAGGAGAGCACCAGCGGCGTGATGAGCACCAGCGCCGGGGCCAGGAAGATGTTCCCGAGCGCGAAGTAGCCCAGCATCAGCCGGAACCCGCGGTGCTGCCACGAGTAGCGCAGCCCGTTGGCGATCGCCACCAGCAGCCGCTCCCGCGGTCGCCAGCCCAGCGCGTTCGGGAAGCGGACCACGGCCAGGGTGAGTACGGCCACGACGTAGCTGGCCACGTCGATCAGCACGATGCCCTTCAACTCGATGGCGGCCAGCAGGCCGGCGGCGAAGACCGGCATGAGCAGCATGGCGAAGCCGTTGGAGAGCTGCGTGATGCCCATCGCGTGGCCGAGGTAGCGCTTCGGCACCAGCTGCGGCACGGCGGACTGGAACGCGATCCGCTGGAACGAACCGGCCACCTGGCTCAACGCCACGAGACCGTAGATGTGCCACAGCGCCAGGTTGTCCGTCCAGAGCAGGGCGGCGAGCACCACCTGCACCGAGCCGGCGCTGCTGCTGGCGATCATCATGATCTTCCGCCGGCTCACCCGGTCGGTGATCGCCCCGGCGATCGGCAGCATCAACACGCCGCAGATCAGCGCCAGCGCCCAGAGCATGCCGAGGTTCGCCACCGACCCGGTCCGGTTGAACAGCCAGATCGGCAGCGCGAAGGCGGTCAGCGCGGAACCGGTGGTGGAGACGAGCTGCCCGGCGGTGACCGCGACGAAGCGGGCCATGCTCGGCTTGACCGTCTCCGCTCTCGGCTGCGCCTCGACGCCGACGCGCAACGTGTCGTGGACGGCCCAGCTGGCGTCCTCACCCCGCGCCGGGCGGGTGAGTTCGGCGGTGGTCCCGTCGCCGAGCGCCCGGTGCGTACGGGTGACGATCTCCGCCAGCTCGTCCGCCCGGTACTTCAGGAAGAAGTGCCCCGCCTGGTCGAGCACCACCAGCGCCAGCGTGTCGCTGAGGAACTGCCACTCCGTGTACCGCTCGATGTAGTAGTCGGTGACCGGGTCCTCGGAGCCGACCACCGAGACGATCGGGGCGCGCAGCTTCGTCGCCCGACGGTCGAGCAGCCCGGTGAAGTACTCCTCGGAGGCGCGGGAGTCGGCCCGCATGTTGCTGATGATCCGGTCGGCCTGCTCCGGATCCAGCTCGTCGGTGTCGACCCCCATCGACTTCAACCAGCTCGCGTAGTGCCGGTTGCTGCGCAGCGCCTCCAACCGGGTGCGGATGGCCGCGAAGAGCCCCTTGGGGCGGGCGAACGGGAACATCGCCCCGATGTAGAGCGCCTCCAGCTCCCGGCCGGCGGCCTCCACCTTCCGCGCCACCTCGGTCACGATGGCGCTGCCGACCCCGCAGTGGCCGTAGAGCACCAGCGGGCCCTCGACGCGCTCCAGGATCTCCTCGGCCACCCGGGTGGTCAGCTCGTCGAAGGGCAGCGCGTCCTCGGTGAGCCCGACGTCGTGCCCGGGGATGGCCAGCGACCAGAGCGCGTGCCCGGCCGGCAGGGCGTCGGCGAGCGGCTGGTAGACGATCGCGCTGCCGCCGCCGTACGGCACGCAGACGTAGGAGACGACGCGCTGGTTCGCCGGGATCGGCTTGGTCAGCTCGTAGAGCAGCCGACGCGGCCCCTCCTCACCGGCGGCGCCGGACATGAAGGCAGCCAGTTCCCGGATGGTGCGCTGCTGGAACAGGTCCATCACACCGACCGGGCGACCGCCGTGCTCCGCCTTGCGGATCTTCGCGACGACCTGGGTGGCGAGCATCGAGTGCCCGCCCAGGTCGAAGAAGTCGTCGTCGATGCCGAGCGTCGGCACGCCGAGCACCTCCGACCAGATCCCGGCGAGCAGCCGCTCGGTGTCGTCGCGCGGCTCGACGAGCGCCACCGACGCCTCGCGGGTCACCACCGGCGCGGGCAGGGCCTTGCGGTCCAGCTTGCCGTTCGGGCTCAGCGGCAGCGCGTCGAGGGTCACGAACGCGGCGGGCACCATGTACTCCGGCAGCGTCTCCTTCAGCGCCGCCTTCACCTCGGCGTGCTCGGCCGCGCCCACCAGGTACGCGGTCAGCCGCTTGTCGCCCGGGGTGTCCTCCCGGACGATCACGGCGGCCTCGGTCACCCCGGGCCGCTCGCGCAGCGCGCTCTCGATCTCGCCCAGCTCGATCCGGAGCCCGCGCAGCTTGACCTGGTGGTCGATGCGGCCGAGGAACTCGATCACCCCTCCGCTGGCGGCGGCCCCGCCCGCGGCGGGTGCGAGGCGCCAGCGGGCCAGGTCACCGGTGCGGTACAGCCGGGCGCCCGGCTCACCGGAGAACGGGTCCGGCACGAACCGTTCGGCGGTCAGCGCCGGCCGGCGGTGGTAGCCGCGCGCCAGCCCCACCCCACCGATGTGCAGTTCGCCGGCGACCCCGACCGGGCACTCGTTGCCCGCGGCGTCGAGCACGTGCAGCCGCAGGTTGGCGATCGGCGCGCCGATCGGCACGCCAGTCAGCTCGCCCAGCAGCCCCGGGTCGCACTGCCACGAGCTGACGTCGATGGCCGCCTCGGTCGGGCCGTACAGGTTGTGCAGCCCGCACCGGGGCAGCCGGGCGGTGAAGTCGACGGCGGTGGCCAACGGCAGCTCCTCACCGGAGCAGATCACCCGGCGCAGCGCGGTCGCCGCCTCTACGCCCTCCTCGGACAGGAAGACCGTCAGCATCGACGGGACGAAGTGGGCGGTGGTCACCGCCTCGGCGACCAGCAGGTCCCGCAGGTAGCCGGCGTCCTTGTGCCCGCCGGGCTTCGCCAGTACCAGCCGGGCGCCCTCGCGCAGCGGCCAGAAGAACTCCCACACCGACACGTCGAAGCTCGCCGGGGTCTTCTGGAGCACCGCGTCGTCGGAGCCGATCCGGTACGTCTTCTGCATCCAGTCGAGCCGGTTGACGATGCCCCGGTGGGTGTTCGGCACCCCCTTGGGACGGCCGGTCGAGCCGGAGGTGTAGATGACGTACGCGAGGTGCCCGGGGCCGGCCGCCGGGGCCGGATCGGTGATCGGCTGGTCCGCCCAGGCCCGCTCGTCGTCCAGGACCAGCACTGTGGCGCCGGTCTCCGGCAACACGTCGCGCAGGTGTTCCTGCACCAGCACCACCGGCGCGGCCGCGTCGGTGACCATGAACGCCAGCCGGTCGGCCGGATACTCCGGGTCCAGCGGCAGGTAGGCACCGCCGGCCTTCAGCACGCCGAGCAGGCCGGCCACCAGCTCCACCGACCGTTCCGCGCAGACCCCGACCAGGGTCTCCGGGCCCACGCCGGCCGCACGCAGCCGGTGCGCGATCCGGTTCGCGGCGGCGTTCAGCTCGGCGTACGTCACCGAGCGGCCCTCGAACCGCAGCGCGACCGCGTCCGGCGTGCGAGCGGCCCGCTCCTCGATCGGGGCGTGCAGGGTCTGCTCACGTGGGAAGTCGGCGGCGGTGTCGTTCCAGCCCGCCAGCAGCTCCCGTTCGGCCGGGGCGAGCAGGCCCAGCGCCGAGATCGGGGTGTCCGGGGCGGCCACCACGGCCCGCAGCAGCGCCCCGAGCCGGCCGGCCATCCGCGCGACGGTCTCCCGGGTGAAGAGGTCGGTGTTGAAGACCAGCTTGCCCCAGAGCCCGTCGAGGGTCTCCACCGTGTGCAGCTCGAAGTCGAAGCGGGTGGCCCGCAGCTCCATCGGCGTCCAGTCGAACGCCACGTCGCTCTCCCCGGGAACCTCGGCGTACCGCCCCATGTCGTAGTTCTGCAGCACGAACATGGCCTGGAAGACCGGCGAGCGGCTGACGTCGCGGGGCAGCCCGAGCTCGTGCACCACCTTGGCGAACGGCACCTCGCCGTGCTCCAGTGCGTCGAGCACGCTGCGGCGGGTCCGCTCCAGCAGCTCCGCGAAGGTCGGGTCGCCGGCCAGCTCGGCCCGCAACGGCAGCATGTTGATGAACATGCCGACCACGTTCTCCAGCTCCGGCGCGGAGCGGCCGGCGACCGACGCGCCGACCGCGAAGTCCTCCTGCCCGGCGTGCCGGGCGAGGAAGACCTGGTACGCGGCGAGCAGCGTCATGAACAGCGTCCCGCCGTACGCGCGGGTGAGCGCGTGCAACCCGTCCGTGGTCGCCTTGTCGAGGGTGAACTCCACGAAGTCGCCGCGGTAGGTCTGGGTGGCCGGCCTCGGCAGGTCCAGCGGCAGCTCCAGCGGGGTGATCCCGGCGAGGCGCTGCTTCCACCACTCCAGGTGCCCGTGCGCGGCCGGCCCGGCCAGCTCTCCGGCCTCCCAGACCGCGAAGTCGCCGTACTGGACCGGCAGCGCCGGCGGCTCACCGCCGCGGTAGAAGGTGACCAGGTCACGCAGCAACAGGTCCACCGACCAGCCGTCCCCGACGATGTGGTGCTTGCCGAGGAAGAGCACGTGCTCCTCCGGCGACAGCCGGATCAGCAGGGCGCGCAGCAGGGGCCCGCGCGCCAGGTCGAACGGTTCGGCGGCGGCGGCCTCGACCAGCGCCTGCGCCGCCGCCTCGTCGGGCGCCTCCACGATGGTCAGCGGCACCTCGACGGTCTCGTCGACGACCACCGTCGGCCGGCCGTCGGCGTCCGCCGGGAAGCGGGTGCGCAGCGACTCGTGCCGCCGGGTCAGGCCGTCCAGTGCCGCGCGCAGCGCCGGCACGTGCAGCGGGCCGCGCACCCGCATCGGCACCGCGATGTGGTAGGCCGCCTCCCCCGGCGCGAGCTGGTCCATGAACCAGACCCGTTCCTGGGCGTACGAGAGCGGCACCTCGGCGTCCGGCGGACGCACGGTGATCCGCGCCGCGGGGGCGGCGGCCTGCCGCCGCCGCAACCGTTGCGCGATGAGGGCCTGCCGAGCGGCATCCCGCGCCGGGTCCTTGAGGTCGGTCATGAGGGCTTGTCCTTCTCCGCCGCGAGCAGCGCGGCGACCTCGGTCTCGGAGAGCCCGTCGAGCTCGGCGGCGATCCGCTGCTCGATCTGGGCGGCCAGGTCGGCCACCACCGGGCTGGTGAACAGGGCCCGCATCGGGAGTTCCACCTCCACCTCGGCCCGGATGCGGGCCATGGCCCGCATTCCGCGCAGCGAGTTGCCACCGAGGGCGAAGAAGTCGTCCATCGCGCCGACCTTGTCCACCTGGAGGATCTCGGCGTAGACCTCGGCGACCAGCGCCTCGGCCTCGGTGCGCGGGGCGACGAAATCGTCGGCGGTGCCGGTGGTCTGCGCGGCGGGCAGCGCCGCGACGTCCAGCTTGCCGTTCGGGGTGAGCGGCAACGCGGCCACCGCCACGAAGGCGGTCGGCACCAGATGCGCGGGCAGTTCCCGGGCCAGGTCCGCGGCGAGCGTCGCCGGGTCGGCGGTGCCGACGAGATAGCCGACCAACTCCGGCTCACCGGAGTCGGCACGCACCACCACCGCCGCCTCCCGCACGTCCGGCCGGGCGAGCAGGGCCGACTCGATCTCGCCGAGTTCGATGCGCATGCCTCGGATCTTCACCTGGTTGTCGCGGCGGCCCAGGTACTCCAGCGTCCCGTCGGGCCGCCAGCGGGCCAGGTCGCCGGTGCGGTACATCCGCTGCCCCGGCGTCCCGTACGGGCAGGGCAGGAAGCGCTCCGCGGTGAGGCCGGGTCGTCCCAGGTAACCGCGGGCCAGCTGGTCGCCGGCGACGTACAGCTCGCCGACGACGCCCGGCGGGACCGGGTTGAGCACGGCGTCGAGCAGGTACACGCGGGTGTTCCAGGTGGGACGGCCGAT
The DNA here is from genome assembly GCF_004348525.1 of Micromonospora sp. 15K316. Lineage (GTDB taxonomy): Bacteria > Actinomycetota > Actinomycetes > Mycobacteriales > Micromonosporaceae > Micromonospora. The sequence continues at coordinate 12,900 of NZ_SMKG01000013.1, forward strand.
CGGCACCGGGCCGGGCGGCACCGGCTCTCCCGGCGTGATCCGGGCCGCGACGCAGCCGACGGTCGCCTCGGTCGGGCCGTACTCGTTGATCACCGCGACGTCCTCGTGCCCGGCCCGCCAGCCGGCCAGCTGCTCCCCGGTGAGCGCCTCGCCGCCGATCACGAGGTCGGCGGTGGGCGACAGCTCCGCCGCCAGCAGCGGCAGGTGGCTCGGGGTGACCTTGAGGAACGTCGGGCGGCCGCCCGTGCGGGCGGCAGGGTCGTCGAACGCCGCCAGCCGCACCGTTCCGCCGGCGGTGAGGGTGCCGAGCAGGCCGGTGACGGTCAGGTCGAACGAGACGGGCGAGTGCAGCAGCGTGGTCCCGGCCAGCCCCGGATAGGTGTGCCGGGCCCAGGCGAGGTACGCGGTCACCGCCCGGTGCTCGACCACCACACCCTTGGGCCGCCCCGTCGAACCCGAGGTGTAGAGCACGTACGCCGGGTGCTCGGGGCGCAGCGGGACGCGGCGGTCGGCGTCGGTGAGGTCGCCGTCGGCCAGCTCCGCGCCGGTGCCGGCGTCGAGCACCAGCGCCCCGGCCGGGACGAGACCGGCGGTGGCGGGCGTGGCCAGCACCAGGGCCGCTTCGGCGTCCTCGATCAGGTACGCGATCCGGCCGGCCGGGTGGGTGGTGTCCACCGGCACGTAGGCGGCACCGGACTTGAGCACCGCGAGGATCCCCACCACCAGCTCCGCCGAGCGGGGCAGTGCGAGCGCCACCCGGGTCTCCGGGCCGGCGCCCCGCGCCACCAGCAGCCGCGCGAGCCGGTTGGCCCGACCGTTCAGCTCGGCGTACGACAGCGCGACGCCGTCGTGGACCAGCGCGGTCGCGTCCGGGGCGGCCGCCACCTGCCGCTGCACCTGGTCCACCACCGTGGACGCCGGCACCTCGTGCGCGGTGTCGTTCCAGCCGGCCAGCACCCGCTCCCGCTCGGCGTCGTCGAGCAGCGGCAGCGCCGAGACCCGCTGCCGCGGATCGGCGACGGCCGCCTCCAGCAGGCGGACGTAGCGGGCGACGACGGTCTCCGCGGTGGCCCGGTCGAAGAGCGCGGTCCGGTAGACCAACCGGCTGGTCGTGGTGGTGATGTCGAAGGCCAGGTCGTCCTTCGTGGTGCCCAGCGCCACCGCGTCCAGGCCGGAGGCCGGAATGTAGTTCAGCGCGGTCTGGAAGATCGGCTGCACCGACGGGTCCCGCTGCGGTGCGACGGTCTCGACGAGCCGCTGGAACGGGGTCTGCCCGTGCTCCAGCGCGTCGACAAGTCCGTCGCGCACCCGGACGAGCAGGTCGGCGAAGGTCGGGTCGCCGGCCAGGTCGCAGCGGAGCGCGACCGGGTTGACGAACATGCCGATCAGCGGCGTCAGTTCGGGGTTGTCCCGGCCGGCGGTGGAGACACCCACGACCACGTCCTCGTCGCCGGAGATCCGGGACAGCAGCGCGGCGAACGCGGCCAGCAGCACCATGTACGGGGTGGCCGACCTGCCGGCGCCGAGTGCCGTCGCCCGGTCGAGCAGCCCCTCGGGGAGCTCGAAGTGGACCTCGTCCCCGGCGAAGCCGAGCTGGGCGGGGCGGGGTCGGTCCAGCGGCAACCCGGTCGCGGCGGGTGCCCCGGCCAGCCGTTCCCGCCAGAACGTGAGCTGACGCTCCAGCTCCGCGCCGGTGAGCTGTTCGCGCTGCCAGACCGCGAAGTCGGCGTACTGGATGGGCAGCTCGGGCAGCTCGGCCGGCCCGCCGGTCAGCGCGGCCCGGCTGAGCGCGGCCAGTTCCGCGACGAAGAGCACCGACGAGTGGCTGTCGAAGAGCGCGTGGTGCACCACGAACAGCAGCGCCACCCGGTCGTCGGCGAGCCGGTGCAGCCGGGCCCGCCACAGCGGCGGGGCGTCCAGCGGGATCGGCGTGCGCGCCAGTTCGGTCAGCTCGGCGTGGTACCGCTGCTCCTGCTCGGCGCCGCTCAGGCCACGGAGGTCGACGACGGGCAGCTCGAAACGCTCCGCCGCGCGGACCACCTGCACCAGCGTGCCGTCGTCGACCCGCAGGTGGGTGCGGAGCGTCTCGTGCCGGGCCACGAGCTGGTTGAGCACGTCGCCGGCCTGCTCCGGGGTGATGCCGTCGGGGAACCGCCACGGGTTGGAGATGTTGTAGACCGGCGAGGCCGGGTCGAGCTGGTTGGCGATCCAGATCCGTTCCTGGGCGAAGGAGGCCGGGAAGGTCCACTCCTGGGTCATGACGCCGTCTCCCGTACGCTCCGCGGCCGCATGTCGGTCCAGACGGTGTCGACGTGCGCCAGGCACTCCTCGCGGCTGCCGGTGAACCCGGCCTCGTGCCAGCCCGCGGGCAGTTCCCGGTCGGTCGACCAGATCGAGTACTGCTCCTCGTCGTTGCGGACGACGAGGAATCGGGGTTCGGCCATCACTTCGCTCCGTTGCTCTCAGGGGTGTGCGGCTCGGCCATCGCGACGGCGATCTTGCGGGGGCCGGTGAACGGCTCACGGCCGTGCGCGGCGGTCATGTTGTCCACCACCAGCACGTCGTCGCGCTGGTAGTCGAAGCGGACGCTGGCGGCCCGGTACGCGGCCCGCAGGTGGTCCATCACGTCGGCCGGGATCTCCCCGCCGTCGCCGTAGTAGGTGTTCGACGGCAGGTCCTCGGTGCCGAACATGGCGAGCAGCCCCTCCTGGTAGTCCTTCGGGAGGGTGCTGAGGTGGAAGAACGTCGCGTGGTTGAACCAGCGCGGGGTGTCCGACCCGGGACGCAGGTGCACGGCGTCGCGGACCGCCCGGGTACGCAGCCCGTCCTTGCCGCGCCACTCCAGCTGGATCCGGTTGGCCGCCGCGTACGCCTCGACCTCGGCCCGGTCGTCGGTGTCGAACACGTGCCGCCACGAGGTGCCGAAGTCCTCGTGGAAGTTACGCACCAGCATCCAGCGACGCCTGATGAACTCCTCACGCACCTGCGGGTCGATCTCCCGGTACACCCGCCGCACGTCGGCGAGCGGGGTGGCGCCCTGCGTCTGCGGCGCGGTCACGCAGTAGAAGAACAACGTCAACGGCCAGCGGGCCTGGTACGAGTTCTCGTTGTGCAGGAAGATCTCCTCGTCCGGCGGGTAGTCGGTCGAGGTGTAGACCCGCCCCTTGATGGCGTGCCGGGGTGACGAGCGCTCGGTGTAGGTCAGCGGCTCGCCGGACAGGGCCCGGACGACCTGGTCGAATCCGTCCACCCCGCCGACGTCGAAGCCGCGGAAGAGCAGCCCGCCGTGCTCGACCAGGGCGGCGCGCAGCTCCACCCGCCGGTCGGCGATGAGTTCGGTGAGGGCTCGGCCGTCGTTCTCGACGACCACCGGCAGTGTGGCGATCGTGTCGCTCATGGGTTCTCCAACTCCTGTTCTCATGGTCAGGCGCGCGGCAGTCGCGGGATGGCGGGGATGGCCGCGGCGGTCGGCGGCTCGTCGGTGGCGGGAGCGGCGGCGCGCAGCTCCTCGATCCGGGCGGCGAGGCCGCCCACGGTGGGAGTCTCGAAGAGGCTGCGCATCGGCAGCCGGACACCGGTGGCCTTACGCATCGCCGCGATCAGCTGCACCGCCACCAGCGAGTTGCCGCCGAGGGAGAAGAAGTCGTCGTCGACCCCCACCTCGGCCACCCCGAGGGCGTCCCGCCACACCTGGGCGAGGGCGATCTCCAGCTCGCTGCTCGGCGCGGCCGATCCGGCCCCGGACGCGGCCGGAAAGGCGGCGGCCTCCGACTCCACCTCGAGGTTCTCCGTGGTGACCCGGCCGGCCCGGTCGCGGATCTCGGCCACCGGGCGGGTGGCGATGACCACCTGCGCCCCGAGCCCGGCGGTGAGGCTGCGCCGGAACGCCTCCGCCCCGTCCACCGGCCGGATGTCCTCAGCCGGCCCGGCCGGCGTCCCCTCGGCCGGCGTGGTCGCGGTCAACCCGCCGGTCACCGCGCCCTGATCGACCCGGCGCAGCACGAAGTCGCTGATCGCGACCAGCTCGTGGCCGGCCTCGTCGCGCAGCCACAGGTCGGCGGAGACCACCTCGTCGGTGGCGGCGGCCCGGTGCCGCAGGTGGCTGGTGAAGCGCGCCGGCAGCGGCCCGCGCACCACGATCCGGCCGTACGACAACGGCAGGTAGGTGCCGGAGCCCTGGCCGCGACCGAACGCCGTGGCCACGTCGAGCAGGGCCGGGTGCAGACCCCACGCGGACAGGTCGCCGGCCGCCTCGGCGGGTGCCTCGACGCGCGCCAGCTCCTCCCCCTCGCCGAGGTGGTGCTCCCGCAGCGCCTTCCACCGTGGACCGAACGTCAGCATGCTGGTACGACCGCGGCCGAACGAGGCGTCGTCGTCGACGCGGCGGCCGGAGACGGTCGCCTCCCGCGCGGGCGGGGCCGGCTCGGTGGTCCAGGCGGCGCTGCCGTGCACGTGCGTCCGCGACTGCCCGCCGGCGAGGCTGCGCACCGTGAAGTCGACGCCCTCCCCGGTGGGGGTGAGCTCGACCCGGTACTGCGCCAGCGTGCCGTCCGGCACCGCGAACGGTTCGAGGAAGACCACGTCGCGGAGCTCCACCACCGCCTCGGCGGCGGGGGCGGGCACGGCGGCGGCCACCGCGGCGCGTACCGACTCCAGGTGCGCGGTGCCCGGCACCACCGGCACTCCGCCGATGCGGTGCTCGTCGAGCAGCCAGTGGGTGGCGGCCGAGACCAGCCCGTGCAGGACGGTGCCGTCCGGTCCGGTGACCCGGGTGGTGAGCACCGGGTGGTCGACGCTGCTGGTCACCGTGTCCCGGCCGGCCGCGCGGAAGCCGGCCGGCACCTCGGTCTCGACGGCCATGCCGACCTCCGCCCAGCCGCCCCAGTTCTGGGACAGCACCGGGGCCTGCCAGCCCTGGCCGGAGCGGGCGTGCGCGTCCAGGAAGGCGTTGGCGGCGCAGTAGTCCACCTGCCCGAACCCGCCGATCACCGCGGTGATCGACGAGCAGAGCACCACGAAGTCCAGCGGAAGGTCACCGAAGACCTGCGCCAGCGCGAGCGTCCCGGCGATCTTCGGCGCGAGCACCCGTTCCGCCTCTGCCCGCTGCTTCACCTCGGCCATGCCGCCGCCGGGCAGGCCGGCCGCGTGCACGATGCCGTCGATCCCGCCGTACGCCTCCTCCGCGGCGGCCCGCACCCGGCGCAGGGCGTCGGGGTCGGTGACGTCGGCGGCGAGCACCAGCACCTGGGCGCCGGCGGCCTCCATCCGGCGGATCGCCGCGATCGCCCGCCCGGACCGGTCGTCGCTGCCGTGCACGGCGAGGTGGTCGTCCCACTGGTCGCGCGGCGGCAGCCCGGAGCGGGCCAGCAGCACCAGCCGGGCCCGCGCCCGCCGGGCGAAGTCCTCGGCGAGGGTGATGCCGATGCCGCCCAGACCGCCCGTGATCACGTACCGGCCGCCGTCGCGTAGCGCGCCCGGCTCACCCTCGGCGTCCAGGGTTACCTGCTCGTAGTCCGCCACCCAGCGGCGAGCGCCCCGCAGCGCCAGCTCGGCCCGGGCCGGGTCGTGCGGGCGGCGCACTTCGGCCACCAGGGCCTGGCCGCCGTCGTCGGTCGGGTCGGCGTCGACCAGCCGGACGGCGAGCCCGGGCAGCTCGGCGGGGAGCACCCGGGCCAGCCCCGCCAGGGTGGCGTGCTCCGGCCGGACCAGGTCGTCGCCGCGTACGTCGCCGACGCCGGCGGTGACCAGGTCCAGCGTGACGGTCTCCTCGGCGGCGGTCACGCCGGCGCCGGCGAGCGCCTGCACCAGGTGCAGCGCGCTGAAGAAGCCCCGTTCCTGCGCGGCCCAGGTCGCCGTGAGGTCGGTGCCGGTGGGCGCACCGTCCAGCGTGAACGCGTGCACGATCCGGGTCGGTACGCCGTCGGCGGCGAGCGCGGCGACCAGCGCGTCGTGGTCCTCCCGTGCGCCGGGGCGCAGCCGGTAGCCGGTCGGAGTCGCGGCGAACCCGTCGCCGGGGCGTACCTCCACCGGGTCGGCGCCGGCGGCCCGCAGCCCGGCGAGCAGCGCCTCGCCGCGCGGACCGTCGACGAGCACCAGGCAGCGGCCCAGCGGCGCGGTGCCCGGCTGCGGGGCGGCCTGCCGCCAGACCGGCACGGCGAACCACTCCGGCAGCGGGCGCGGCCCGGTCTCCACCGCCGCCGTCACCTGCTGCTCCGGGTCCGGGTCGACCCAGTAGCGGCGCCGCTCGAACGGGTAGGTGGGCAGCGGCACCCGCCGGGCCTGCGGATCGGCGCCGAGCCGCAGCGGTGTGCCGGCGCACCAGAGCACGGCGGCGGCGCCGAGGAGGGTGGCCAGGTCGCCGGTGGTGTCGCCGGGGCCGGGGAGGCTGCCCAGCGGGGTGAGCCTCCGCTGCTCGGGCGAGGCCTTGGCGACCTGCATGCGGGCGAGGTTGGCCAGCTGTTTCCCGGGCCCGCACTCGACGAGCTGCCAGGTGCCCTCGCCGAGCAGGGTGGCCACGCAGTCCCCGAAGCGCACCGGCCGGCGCAGGTGCGACGCCCAGTACGCCGGGTCGGTGGCCTGCTCGTCGGTGATCCAGGTGCCGGTGACGTTGGAGAGGAACGGCACCGCGGGCGGGCGCAGGGTCACCGACGCCATCAGCGCGGTGAACTCGCCGAGGATGGGCTCCATCATGGGTGAGTGGAAGGCGTGCGAGGTGCGCAGCAGCTTGCTCTTGCCCTTGAGCTGCTCGGCGAAGGCGGCGACGGCCGCGGTGTCGCCGGCCACCACGCAGGTGCCGGGGCCGTTGACGGTGGCGACGGCCAACCCTTCGGGTAGCCGCTCGGCGATCGCCGACTCGTCCAGCGAGACGGCGAGCATCGCGCCGGCCGGGAGGGACTGCATGAGCCGGCCGCGGGCGGCCACCACCCGCAGCGCGTCGGGGAGGCTGAGCACCCCGGCCACGGTCGCGGCGACGTACTCGCCGATGGAGTGCCCGATCATCGCCGCCGGCCGCGCACCGGCCTCCTGCCAGAGCCGGGCCAGCGCGTACTCGATCACGAAGAGGGCGGGCTGCGTGTAGCGGGTCTGCGTCAGCTTCTCGCCCGCCTCCGGCTCGCGGTCCAGGATCAGGTCGCGGAGGTCCAACCCCAGCTCGGGGCGGAGCAGCTCGGCGCACTCGTCGACGGTCGCCGCGAAGGCGGGCTCCTCGGCGTAGAGCTGCGCGCCCATGCCGGCGTACTGGGCGCCCTGGCCGGAGAAGAGGAACGCCAGCCGGGGTGCGCTCCCCTCGGCCACGCCGCGCTGCACCCGTCGCGGGTTGCCGAGAGCGGCGACCGCGTCGGTCAGGTCGGTGACGGCCACGGCCGCCCGGTGCGGGTACTCCCGCCGGCCCACCCGCAGCGTGTGCGCCACGTCGGCGAGGTACTCCGGACCGGCGTCGGCGGCCTCGACGAGGCGTGCGGTGAGCCGCCGCACCGCGTCGTCGAGTGCGCCGGCGGTCTGCGCCGAGACGTGCAGCAGCTGCGCCGGACGCACCCGGCGCGGGCTGCGGTACGCCGCCGGCGCCTGCTCCAGCACCACGTGGGCGTTCGTGCCGCCGATGCCGAACGAGCTGACGCCGGCGCGGCGCGGAGCGTGCTCGGTGTCCCACTTGGTGAGGGTGTTCGCCACGTAGAACGGGGTGTCGGCGAAGTCGATCGCCGGGTTCGGCGTCTCGTAGTTGATCGTCGGCGGGATCAGGCCGTGCTCCATCGCGAGCACGGTCTTGATGACGCTCACGATGCCGGAGGGCTGGCTGAGGTGGCCGATGTTGGACTTCACCGAGCCGATGCCGCACCAGCCCCGGTCGTCGGTCTCCCCGCCGTACACCGCGGAGAGCGCGGTCACCTCGATCGGGTCACCCAGGGCGGTGCCGGTGCCGTGCGCCTCGACGTAGCTGATGGTGCGCGGGTCGACGCCGGCCATCGCGACGGCCTGGGCGATCGCCTCCGTCTGGCCGTCGATGCTCGGGGCGGTGAAACCGACCTTGCCGGCGCCGTCGTTGTTGATCGCGTTGCCGAGTACGACCGCCCGGATCGCGTCGCCGTCGGCGATCGCGTCGGAGAGCCGCTTGAGCAGGGTGACCCCGGCCCCGCTGCCCCACACGGTGCCGTTCGCGCCGGCGTCGAAGGGCCGGCACCGCCCGTCGGGCGAGGTGAAGCCGTCCATGCCGAGGTAGCCGACGTGCGGCAGTTCGATGTTCACGCCGCCGGCGAGCGCCATGTCGCACTCGCCGTTGCGCAGCGCCTCGCAGGCCAGGTGGAACGCGACAAGCGAGGTCGAGCAGGCGGTGTGCACGGTGAGGCTCGGGCCGCGCAGGTCCAGCCGGTACGACACGTTGGTCGCCACGTAGTTCGGCGAGTTGCCGGTGGCGATGGAGACGGCGCTGTGCGGGCTGCCGCCGACGCGCTTGTTGCGCAGCACGTTCCGGTGCAGGTACATGTTGCCGCCGGTGCCCGCGTACACGCCGACCGCGCCGTCGTAGCGGGACGGGTCGTAGCCGGCGTCCTCCAGCGCCGCGTGGCAGGACTCCAGGAAGAGCCGGTGCTGCGGATCGGTCATCGCCGCTTCCCGCTCGGTCATCCCGAACAGCGCGGCGTCGAACTCGTCGTACCCGTCGACGAGTGGGGCGCGATTGACCCAGCCGGGGTCGTCCACCTCCTCGACGGAGGCGCCCCGGGCCAGCTGCTCCTCGCGGGTGAGCTCGGTGACCGACTCCACCCCGTCGACCAGGTTGCGCCAGAACTCGTGCACGTCCGCCGCGCCGGGCAGGCGGGCGGCCATCCCGACGATCGCGATCGGCTCGATGCCGTCGCCGTCGCCGGACAGGTCGGTTGCGGTCGGAACGTCCATCACGGTGTCCTTCAGTGCGTGGTGCCGCCGGGGCGGCGGGGTGGATTACGACGGGTACGGCTGCGCCGGGCGGCGGCCCGCAGGGCAGCGCGGGCCAGCTCCGGCCGGTCGGCGGCGCCGTCCAGGCCGGCGGCGAGCGCCCGGATCGTGGGATGGCGGAACAGGTCGAGCATCTTGATCGAGCGACCGGTGGCCGCGGTCAGCCGGGCGTGCACCTCGGCCAGGGCGAGCGAGTGCCCGCCGATGTCGAAGAAGTTGTCGGTGACGCTCACCCGGTCGCGCTCCAGCACCTCCCGCCAGATGCCGGCGACGAGCTCCTCGGTCTCGGTGAGCCCGTCGGGGCCGGTCGGTGGGACGACCCGCGGCGGCTCGGTGGCGGCCACGGTCATGGCGCCGAGCTGCGCCACCCGGACGGTCGGGCGGGGCAGCTCGGCGGCCACCTCGCGGGCCGGCGCGTCGGGGTTGGCGGCCAGCACGCCGAGCAGGACGGCCAGGTCGGCGAGGAGCGCCTCGATCCGCTCCCCGTCGAAGAGGTCGGGGTTGTGCACCACCTCGACACCGACCCGGCCGGCGCGCTCGACCACGTAGACGGTGAGGTCGAAGGGCGAGCCGGGCTTCGGCACCGGTGCCGGCTCGCCGACGAGGCCGGTCAGCGCCAGCCGGGGCGGCGCGAAGTTGAGCACGTTGAAGAGCACCTGCACCAGCGGCGCGCGGGCGGTGTCCCGGCCGACGCCGAGCGCCTCGACGATCCGCTCCAGCGGCGCGCCCGGGTGCGCGGTCACCTCGTGCAGCTCGGCGGCGCACCGCTCGACCAGCTCGGCGAAGCTCGCGCCGCCGGTGCGTACCCGGACCGGCACGGTGTCGATGAAGAAGCCGACCACGTCGTCGAAGGCGGCCAACCGCCGGTCGGCGACGATCGCGCCGAGCACGTGGTCGTCCCCGCCGGTGAGCCGGGCGAGCAGCTCGCCGAAGCCGGCCAGCAACACCGCGGCGACAGTGGTGCCCAACCGTTCGGCCAGGGTCCGTACCGCCCGATCAGTCGCCTCGGGCAACCGTACGGCGGCCTCGGCCCCGACGTAGGTCTGCACGGCGGGTCGCGGGCGGTCCCGGGGCAGGTCCAGCACAGTCGGCGCGCCCTCGAGGTGCGCCGTCCACCAGGCCAGATCCGTCTCTCCCCGGCGCCGGTCCCGCTCCGCCCGCCACACCGCGTAGTCCGCGTAGCCGGCGCTCAGGGCGGGCAGCCGAGGCGTACGCCCCGCCACCGCCTGCGCGTACGCGGCTTCGAGGTCGTCGTAGAGGACCGCCTCGGACCAGCCGTCGAAGACCGCGTGGTGCAGGGTGATCGCCAGCACGTGCTCGGCCGGGCCGAGCCGGTAGACGGTCACCTGCCAGGGCGGCCCGGTGGCCAGGTCGAACGCGTGCCCGGCCCCGGCGGCGAGCATCCCCGCCAGCTCCCGTTCCTGGTCGGCGCCGCCGGTCAGGTCGACCACCGGCACCGGCACGTCGGTCGGCTCCGCACGGACGGCGTAGGGCACGCCACCGGTCTGCGGGATCCGCCAGCGCAGCACGTCGTGCCGCTCCGCCACCGCCCGCAGCGCCGCCCCGAGCGCCGTGACGTCGAGCGGACCGTGCAGCCGGTGCGCCACCGCGATGTTGTACGGCGCGCTGGACGGGGCGAGCTGGTCGACGAACCAGAGCCGCCGCTGCGGCGCGGAGAGGGTAGGCGGGTTGCCGGTGGTGAGCCCGTCCCCGTCGGTCGCCGCGGCGGCGGCGACCCGCTCGAGCAGGCCGGCGAAGGTCCGGCCGGCGAGGACGTCCCGCGTGTCGACGTGCCGGCCCAACTCGGCCCGCAACGCGGCGACCAGCCGCATCGCCGCGATCGAGTTCCCACCGGCGGCGAGGAAGTCGGTCTCCTCAGTGGGAGCGGCACCGAGCAGCCGCGACCAGATGCGCCGCACCGCCGCGTCGAGCGGCTCGTCCGGGTCGACCGCCGACCGCGCCGGATCGTCGGCCCGGCCGGCGGTGGCGAGCGCACGCAGCGCCGCCCGGTCCACCTTGCCGCTGGTAGCGCTGACCGGCAGGTCGGCCAGGCGCAGCACCCGCGCCGGCAGCATCGCGGCGGTCAACCGGGACCCGGCGTGGCTACGCAGCCGCTCGTCGTCGGGCCCGTCCATCGGGGTGACGAACGCGACCAGCTCCGTGCCGCCCGGCCCCGGCACCGCCTCGACCACCACCCGGTCCACCCCGGGCAGCTCGGCCAGCACCGTCTCCACCTCGCCCAGCTCGATCCGCTGGCCACGGATCTTGACCTGCCGGTCGGCTCGGCCGAAGTAGACGATCCGGCCGTCCGCCGCCTGACGGACGAGGTCACCGGTGCGGTACAGCCGCGCCCCCGGCTCGCTGGAGAACGGGTCCGGGACGAACCGTTCGGCGGTCAGCCCCGGGCGGTTGAGGTAGCCGTCGGCCAGGCCGGGGCCGCCGATCAGCAGCTCGCCGGTCTCCCCCGGCGGCACCGGACGCAGGTCGGGGTCGACCACGTAGGCGCGGTGGTTGGGCAGCGGCCGGCCGATCGGCACCGGATCGGTCACGTCCGCGGTCAGCGGGCCGCTCACCGCCAGTACCGTGGTCTCGGTCGGCCCGTACCCGTTGAGGAACGTACGCCCCGGCGCCCATCGGGCGGCCAGCTCGGCCGGCACCGCCTCGCCGCCGCAGAACACCACCTTCCAGTCGGGCAGCTCGGCCGGGTCCAACATGGAGAGCACGGTGGGCGTGATGAAGCCCCAGTTGACCTGGTGTGCGGCGATGAACCGGGCGAGCCGGACCGGGTCGGCTCGGTCGTCCGCGCCGATCAGCTGCACCGAGCCGCCCAGCAGCAGCGGAACGAAGAGGTCCATCGTGACCGCGTCGAAGCCCAGCGACGCGACGCCGAGGCTGCGCACCCCCGCGTCCGCGCCGCTGATCGCCGCCACCCCGTGCACGAACTCGACCACGTTCCGGTGGGTGGTGAGCACCCCCTTCGGACGTCCGGTCGAGCCCGAGGTGAAGAGCACGTACGCCGGGTCGCCGGGCCGCGCAGGGCAGGGCGCGAGAGGTGCGGGGCCGGGCAGCCCGAGCGCCTCGATTCCCGGCGCGCCGGCGAACTCGACCTCGGCGGCGTCGCCGATCACCACGGTCACGCCCGCGTCCGCCGCGATCTCCCGCAGCCGGCGGCGCGGGCCACCCGGTTCCAGCGGCACGTAACACGCCCCCGCCAGCAGCACGCCGAGCACCGTGGCGACCAGCTCCGGCCGGCGCTGCCCGCAGATCCCGACCCGGCTCTGCCGGCCGGCTCCGCGTGCCCGCAGCGCCGCCGCGACCCCGGCGGCCCGCTCCAGCAGCTCCCGGTAACTGAGCCGGTCGTTCCACTGGCGCACCGCCACCGCGTCTGGGGTACGGGCGGCCTGCGCGACGACCAGCTCGGCCAGCGTCGCGTCCGGCCAGGGCATCGGCTCCCCCTGCACCGCGCTGATGGACAGGATGTCGGTCACCCGTTCTCTCCCCGGTAGCTCATCGGATCGGTGATCTGCAGACGCAGCTCGCTCACGTGGCCCCGCCCGCGCGCATCGCGCACCCAGGCGTCGGCCGGCTCCGGGAGCAGCTCGCTCACCACCACGGACACGTCCGGTCCGCTCTTCGCCGCGGCGTCGACCATGGCGCAGAGCGACTGGGCGTGCAGCGGGGCGGTCAGGTCGGCGTAGCACGGCTTGACCTCGGTGCCGACCTTGACGAAGACCCGCTCGGGCAGGCCGTGCCGCTGCCGCCAGCGCCGGACCGCGAGGAACCGCTCGGCGTCGCCGGCCACGCCGGCCAGGCCGCTCTCCCCGGCCGTGGTGCGCCAGGTGCGCCGCGCCACCACCAGCCGGTCGATGGTGATCCGGGGCGTGTGCGGGGCGGGCGCGACGAGCTTGAAGCTGTCCAGCAGCAGCGCGCCGAGCAGGTGCCCGAAGATCTCCACCAGGGGCCAGCGCCCCCCGTCCGGCAGCACGGCGACCAGCTCGACCCCGTCGGGTTCGACCCGCACCTCGGTGGCGGCGACGAGCCGCTCGACGTCCGCACCACGCGCGGTGTCGATGCCGAGCTGCCGGTCGGCCGGTCCGACGGAGGCGTACGTGGTGCGTGTGGTGATCCGGGGGAAGCCCTCGGGGTAGAGCACCCGCGCCCGGGCCGGCCCGAGGTCGGTGTCGAACCCGGCGCGCAGCGCCGACGGGTCGGGATGGAACGGGGTGAAGACCGCGCTGTCGAACGGCGTGTACGCCGGGTGCAGCTCGCCGAGCACCAGCAGGAACTCACCGCGGTTGATCGCGGCCACGTCGGCGGCGCCGATCGTCACGTCGGGGCTGTGGATCCGGGCCGACGGCCAGCCGGGGCCGGACGCCGCGAAGACCCGGGCCACCCGCTCGGCCAGATCCGCGCTGCGCAGCCGCAGCTCCGGCTCGCCGGGAGCCACCGAGTCGAGGTCGAACAGCTCCGCCCAGCGGGCGGTGAACTGGGTGCTGACCGCGGTGAGCGGGCCGTCCGGCGCGAGCAGCAGCCCCTGGGCCAGCGACCAGACGTCGGCCAGCCGCACCGGACCGTCGCCGCGCAGCTCGGCGTACAGCTCGTCCAGCAGCCGCCGCAGCGCCGCGCCGATCTCGGCGGTGAGCCAGCGTGCGGCCTGCAACACGATCGCCAGCGGCGCGGCGAGCGCGTCCAGGACCGCCGCGCCGACGGTGACCTCCAGGTCCCGGGCGGTCTCCTCGTAGACGACCGTGCGCCCCGCGTACATCTGCCCGCTCTGCCGAACGGCCGGTCGACCGGTGACGGCGGTGAACTCCGAGTTCAGCGCGGCGAGCGCGGCGCGGAGCCGGTCCGGGTCGCCGGCCGCGTCGGCGACCGCGTCCCGGGCCGCGCAGAGCCGGTCGAAGCCGGCGGTCACCTCGGCCCGCACCGCCGGTTCCCCGATGGCGGCCAACCGGTCGCGCAGCACCTGCTCGGCGCGCGGGCTGATCGGCAGCCCGGCGTCCCAGGTCAGCAGGGACCGCTCCACCAGCCGCTCCAGCAGCAGGAACCCGTCGGCCGCCGAGCGCAGCGGGAGCTCGGCGTCGTGGCGGGCCCGGTCGACCACCGCGGTGGCCGGAGTCCGCCCGTCGCAGTACGCCAGCAGCCGCGCCTCCGCGGCGTTGAGCTGCACCGGCGGGTGCAGCGGCCGGCGCAGCTGCCGCCCCGAAACGCTCAGGTGCGGGGGGAGCGCCGGCGCCCACCACCGCCGCACCGCCAGGTCCTCGGCGAGCCGGTCGGCGTACGCGATCAGCGCCCACGCCTCGAAGTGGACCGCCCGGCGGGACACCAGCCCCGGCCCGGGCCGCAGCCGGGTGGCCGGCTCGTCGGGGTCGACGTGTCCCCAGCAGACCGGGCCGAAGAAGCCGATGGTCTCCGCCTTGCCGCAGTAGCGCTGCCAGTACCGCAGCAGGCTGGACTCGCGCTCGCGCCGTCGCCAGTTGCGGGCGGCCGGGTCGGTGCGCAGCAGCCCGTCCAGCGCGACCAGCATGTCCGGGTTCTGCCAGGTGACCGCCTCCCGCAGTTGCGGGTCCGCGGCGATCGCGTCGGCCTGCGTGGACGAGTCGAGCTGGGCCTTCTGGAACTCCTTGTCGAACAGCTCGCGGCTGCCCCGGCCGGCCAGCAGTCCGTCGGCGGCGGCGGCCGCCTCCGGCGCGGCGAAGGCGGCGAGCCCCGCGGCCGGGAAACCGGCGGTACGCAGCACGACGTCGCGCCACACCCACCAGCCGGTGTCGCCGAGCGGGACGCGGTGGCTCACCGGGCCACCTCCATGGCGTCGTCCACGATGTGCAGCCGCAGCTCGCTGAAGTAGCGCCGGCCGTGCGTGTCGGGCACCCAGGCGTCGTCCGGTGTCGGCAGCATCTCGCTGACCACCAGGGACACGTCGTCGCCGCCGTCGCCGCGGGCGGCCCGCACCATCGCGCAGAACATGGTGGCGAACGCCGGGCTGCTCAGGTCCACGAAGCAGGGCTTGGTCTCGGTGCCGAGCTTGACGTACACCTGCTCGGGCAGGTCGAGCCGCCGTCGCCAGGCACGGACGGCCAGGAAGCGGTCCCGCTCGCCGGTGACCGTGCCCAGCCCGCTCTCGCCGACAGTGGTCCGCCAGGTCTGCCGGGCCACCACGAGCCGGTCCAGCGTGATCCGTGGCGTGTACGGCGCGGCGGCCACCAGCTTGAACCCGTCGACGGCGTGCGCGGCGAGCAGACCCGCGAAGATCTCGGTCAGCGGCCAGCGCGCGCCGTCCGGCGCGGTCGCGACCAGCCGGCCCGCCTCCTCGGCGACGGTCACCGCCACCGTCGGCAGCACCCGCTCCGGCTCGGCGCCGGGCGCCGGCAGGAAGGCCAACTGCCGGTCGGTCGGGCCGGTCAGCGCCTCGGCGACCCGGCTGGTGCGCCGGGGCCAGTCGGTGGGGAAGAGCAGCCTGATCCGCCGCTCGCCCAGGTCCTCGGCGAGCGCCGCGCGCAGCCGCTCCACGTCCGGGTGCGCCGGGGTGAAGACCTCGCAGTCGAACGACGGCCAGGCGGCGTGCAGCTCACCGAGGACCACGGTGAAGTCGCCACGGCCGAGCGCCTCCGCGTCGGCCGCGCAGATCTGCAGGTCGGGGCTGTGCAACCGGGCGTTGCTCCACTCCGGCCAGACGGTCGGGAAGGCCTCGGCGACCCGCGCGGCCAGCTCCGCCACGCGCAATCGGACCTCTGTCGTCCCCGGCGGAAGCGCGTCCAGCCCGAAGAGTCCCGCCCACCGGCCGGCGAACTCGGTGGCCACCGTGTCGACCGGGCGCTCCCCCTCACCCCAGAACAGCCCCTGGGCGAGGAACCACAGGTCGGAGAGGGCCACGGGCGCGTCCCCGGCCTCGGCGCGCAACTCCTCGTAGAGCTCGCGGAACACCGCTCCGTACGCCTCCTCGAGGGCGCCGGCGAGCCAGCGCGCGGCCTGGAGCAGCACGCCGAGCGGCCCGGAGATCACCTCCAGCAGCGGCCCGCCGAACACGACGTCGAGCTCGCGGCTGGTGTCCTCGTAGCAGAGCGTCCGCCCGGCGTACATCTGGCCGTCGCGCCGGCGCGGTGGCAGGCCGGTGAGCACGGTGAACGTCTCGTCGAGCGCGTCCAGCGCGACCCGCAGCCGGTCCGGGTCGCCGGCGGCCGCGGCGACCTCGTCCCGGGCCGCGCGGAGCTGGTCGAAGCCGTCCCGGGCGGCCTCCCGGGCCGCCACGTCGCCGATGCCGTCGATCCGCTCCCGGAGCACGCCCTCGGCGGCGGGGCTGACCGGCAGCCCCGCGTCCCAGCTGACCAGTTCCCGCTCCACGAGGCGGTCCAGCAGGGCGTAGCCGTCCTCGGGGCGGCGCAGCCCGAGCGCCGGGTCGGCGACCAGGTCCCGCGCCGGGCGGTGGCCGTCGGCGGCGGCGAGCAGCGCCGCCTCGACCGGGGTGACCGGCACCGGCGGGCGGCCGGGCCGCTGCACCGCGCGGTCGACGAGGCGCAGGTGCGCGGCGAGGCGCGGGGGCCACCAGGCCCGTACGGCGAGGTCCTGGCCGATCCGGTCGGCGTACGCGGCCAGTGTCCACGCCTCGAAGAGCACCCAGCGGCGGCGGGTGAGCGTCGGGCCGGGACGGACCTCGGCGGTCACCGGCCGGGCCGGGTCCAGGGTGGCCCAGCAGCTCGGGCCGAAGAAGCCGACTGTCTCGTTCTTGCCGCAGTAGCGCTGCCAGTACTTGAGCAGGGCACGTTCCCGGTCCCGCCGGCGTACGTTGCGGGGCGCGTCCGGTGCGGCCCGGTGCAGCCCGTCGAGGGCGGGGAGCATGTTGCGGTTCTGCCAGGTGACCGCCTCGCGGAACAGCGGGTCGCCGGCCAGCTCGGTGATCCGTCGGGCCCCGGCCGCCACGGCCTCGGCGAACTCCTTGTCGAACTGCTCGCCGCCGGTCCCGGTGGCGAGCAGTTCGTCGGCGGCGGCCGCGGCCTGCGGGGCGGAGAGCATGGTGAGCCCGTCGGCCGGGAAGCCGGTGCTGCGCAGGATGGCGTCCCGCCAGACCGACCAGCCGGTGTCGCCCAGCGGCACCCGGTGCCCGCCGGTCGCCGGGGCCGCACCGCCGGAGGCGGTGGTTCCGCTCGGCCCGCCGGTGGGCCGGTCCCGCGTGGCCTGATCGGTGGCCCCGGCCGGCTCGGCGGCGAGCGCCGCGTCCAGGTCGGCGCGGATCGCGGCGAACAGCTCCTCGGCCGCGTCGTGCAGGAAGAAGTGCCCGCCGGCGATCTCGTGCAGCGTGAAGCCGGCGGCGCTGTGCCGGGCCCAGGCCGTGCTCTGCTCACGGGTCACCGCCCGGTCATGCCGGCCGGTGAAGGCCACGATGGGCACCGGCAGCGGCTCGCCCGGCACGTACCGGTAGCCGTCGACCCGGCCGAAGTCGGCGCGCAGCAGCGGCAGCAGCAGCTCCACCAGCTCGGGGTGCTCGAGGACCTCGGCGGGGAGGCCGCCGCCGTCGCCGAGGCGGCGCAGCAGCTCGTCGTCGTCCACCGTGGAGAGCCCGTCGAAGAGGCTGGGCGCCGTCACGTGCGGGGCGCGGGCACCGCCGACGTAGAGCCGCAGCGGCAGCGGGCGTCCCCCGCGGCGCAGCTCCCGGACCACCTCGAAACCGAGCCGGCCCCCCATCGAGTGGCCGTACAGGGCGTAGGGGCCGGTGGCCCGCTCGGCGACGGCCCGCGCGACGTCCGCCACCTGGAACCGGGGATCCTCGGTGATCCGGTTCTCCCGGCCCGGCAGCTGCACCGGCAGCACCTCCACGCCAGGGCCGAGACCGGCCGACCAGTGCCGGAACGCGCTGGCCCCGGCACCGGCGTAGGGCAGGCAGAAGAGCTGCACCGGGGCCACGCGACGGCCACCGGCGGAGACGAACCAGTTCACCGCATGCCTCTCTGAGGGGGATCGATCCAGTACCGCTGCCGCTGGAAGGGGTAGGTCGGCAGGCCGGTACGGCGTACCGCGCCCTCGGGGTGCAGCGCCGCCCACTCCACGTCCTGCCCCGCCACCCAGGCGGTGGCGAGTTCACGCAGCTCGCCGGGCTCGCCCGCGACCCGGGCGCCGCTCTCCAGCAGGTCGTCGAGGGCGGCGACCGCGCCCGCCAGGTCGGTGACCACCACCGCCGCCCGGCACGCGAAGACCCGCCGGCCGAGCGCCAGCGTGGCGGCGACCTCGGCCAGCGCCGGCGCGACGCCGGAGAGGTGCCCCCGCAGCCGGGTCAGCGCGTCCCGCAGCGCGGCCGGCGTACGCGCGGAGACCGGCAGCAGGTACGCCCCGGGGGACGGCGGCCCGTCGACCGGTTCGACCGGGGGCGGCTGCTCGACCACGACGTGCGCGTTGGTGCCGCCCAACCCGAACGAGCTGACCCCGGCGACCCGGCGCGGCGCCTCCGGCCAGTCCCGCACCTTGGTCGGTACGTAGAACGGGCCGGCGGCCAGGTCGATCTCCGGGTGCGGGCGCGTGTAGTGCAGGTTCGGCGGGATGGTTCCGTGCTGGACGGCGAGCACCGCCTTGATCAGGCCGGCGATCCCGGCGCCGGCGTCCAGGTGCCCGATGTTGGTCTTCACCGAACCGAGCGCGCAGCTCTCGGCGGGGCTGCCCGCGTAGACCTCGTGCAGCGCGGCGACCTCGATGGCGTCGCCGAGCGGGGTGCCGCTGCCGTGCGCCTCGATGAACCGGACCTCGCCGGGGGCCACCTCGGCGGCGGCGAGCGCGTTCGCCACCGCGGCGGTCTGCCCGGCCGGGCCCGGTACCGCGTAGCCGGCCCGGTCCGGGCCGTCGTTGGTGACCGCCCAGCCGGGCAGGATCGCGTAGATCCGGTCGCCGTCGGCCTGGGCGTCGGCGAGCCGGCGCAGCGCGACCACTCCGACTCCGGAGCCGAACCCGGAGCCGTTGGCGGCCTCGTCGAAGGCGCGGCACCGCCCGTCGGGTGAGGCGAGCCCGCCGGCCGTGTGCCGGTAGCGGGGCCCGGTGACGTTGACCCCGCCGGCGAGCGCGATGTCGCACTGGTAGTCGGCGAGGCTCTGCGCGGCGAGGCAGACCGCGACCAGGGAGCTGGAGCAGGCGCTCTGCACGGCCACCGCCGGCCCGGTCAGCCCCAGCCGGTAGGCCACCTGCCCGGGCAGGTGGTCGGTGAACTGCCGGCCGAGCAGCCGGGCCTCCCAGTCGTCCGGGTCCACGTCGCCGACCACGGCCGGGTTGTCCATCAGGTGGAACAGGAAGTAACGGTTGGCGGAGGTGGCCGAGAAGACGCCGACCAGGCCGGGGAAGCGGCTCGTGTCGTGCCCGGCGTCCTCCAGCGCCTCCCACGCGGTCTCCAGGAAGAGCCGGTGCTGCGGGTCGGTCCGGGCCGCCTCCTGCGCGCCGAAGGAGAAGAACTCCGCGTCGAAGTCGGCGACGCCGTCGAGCCGGCCGGCGGCCCGTACGTGGCGGGGGTCGGCGCGCAGCGTCGGCCCGATGCCGAGCGCGACCAGTTCCGCGTCGGTGTGATCGTGGATCGAGTCCACCCCGGCGCAGAGGTTCCACCAGAAGGTGGCCACGTCGGGCGCGCCGGGGAAGCGGCCGGCGAGGCCCACCACGGCGATCTCGTCGCCGGTGTACTCGCGGGCGGCCACCGGCGGCGCGGGTGGGGTGGCCAGCGCGGGGGCCGGTGCCCGGTCGGCGGGCGGATCGTCGAGCAGCCGGGCCTGCGCGGCGACGGTGGGGTGCTCGAAGAGACGCAGCATGGGCAGCCGCACCCCGAACCGTTCGGCGATGCGCTGCTGCACCTGGCCGAGGAGCAGGGACTGGCCGCCGACGTCGAAGAAGCTGTCGGTGCGGCCGACGGCCTCGCGCCCGAGCACCACGCGCCAGATGTCGTGCACGGCCCGCTCGGTCGGCGTGGCCGGGCCGGCGCCGGGCGACACCGTGTGCTCCGGGTCCGGCAGCGCCCGCTCGTCGACCTTGCCGGTGACGGTGAGCGGGAACTCGTCGACCGGCACCACGGCCCGGGGCAGCGCGTACTCGGGCAGCTGGCGGGCGAGCGCGGCGCGCAGGGCGGCCGGGTCGAGCGGGCCGGCGACCGGCCGGACGTACGCCAGCAGCTCGCCGTCGCGGGCGACGGCCCGTACGCCCCCGACACCCGGTTCGGCGGCGAGCAGCGCCTCGATCTCGGTCAGCTCGATCCGGTGGCCGCGCACCTTGACCTGCCGGTCCAGCCGGCCGAGGCAGCGCAGCTCGCCGGTGGGCAGCCGCTCGCCGAGGTCTCCGGTTCGGTACGCCGCCACCCCGTCCGCGTCGGTGAAGAACCGGTCGCTGTCCCGGTCGAGGTATCCGGGGGCCAGGTGGGCGCCGCGTACCACGATCTCGCCGTCCTCGGCCAGCCGCAGCTGGTAGCCGGGGAGCGCGGTGCCGATCGGCAGCGGCCCGGTGGCGGCCGGGTCGGCCTCCGCCAGCGGCGTCGCGTACCGGGCGGCGAAGGTCATCTCGGTGGCGCCGTAGCCGTTGACCAGCAGGCATCCCGGGGCGAACCGCCCCCGCCCGCGGGAGGCGTCGCCGTGGGTGGCCTGTTCCCCGCCGAGCAGCACCACCCGCACCCGGTCGAGCCGCTCGACGCCGGGCGTGTCCAGCAGGAACCGGTAGACGGTGGGCGTCGAGTGGTAGACGGTCACGCCGTGTCGGGCGAGCTGCTCGACGGCGTGCGCCAGCCCGTGGCGGCGCAGGTCGACCGGGATGACCGCGGCGCCGGTGAGCAGCGCCGGGTAGAGGTCGGGGATGGCGGCGTCGAAGCTGAACGAGGCGAGCAGGCTGAGCCGGTCGGCGGGGCCGATGTGGAGGGTGTCGATCTGGTTGCGCACCACGTGCAGCAGGTTGCGGTGGGTCTGCCCGACCGCTTTGGGCACGCCGGTGGAGCCCGAGGTGAAGAGCACGTAGGCCAGCGCGTCCGCGTCGACCCGCACCGGGCGCAGCGGGGCGGGGCGCGGGTCGTCGAGCACGAGGACGCGGGTGTCCGGCCGGTCGGCGACGAGGGCCCGCGCGAGCTCCTCGTGTTCGGCCGCGCAGAGGACGGTCGTCACCGCGGCGCCGGTGAGCATGTGCCGCAGTCGGAGGCGCGGGAAGCCCGGGTCGAGCGGCACGTACGCGCAGCCGGCGGCGAGCGTGCCGAGGATGGCGGCGATGGTGCGCGTCCCGTGCGCGGTGAGCAGCGCGACGCGCTCGTCGGTCCGGACCCCGCCCGTGACCAGCGCCTCGGCGTACCCGCCGGCGAGGCCGGCCAGCTCGGCGTAGCTGAGCCGGCGGGTCTCGGCGAGGACGGCCGGATGGTCGGGACGGGTGGCGGCGACATCGCCGAAGCGATGGATCAGCGTCTCGTTCGTCATCGTGGAAGGTCGGATTCATCCACAATGGACGGACGCGCGACGGCACACGGCAATGATCATGATCCCCCCCAGGACTTCACATTGACAGCAGCATAAGTCTCAATACCTGGGAGAAAAGTTCGTCGATGAGAGTCCGCCCGAAGAGCCGACCGGGGCCTCAGACGAGGGGCGGGGGAAACAGACCGATCATCCCCCTGACACCTAGAGTAGTTGTCGCATAGGGGGCTACCGGCGGTTAATCTTCCGGTCAACGCTCCTGGTCACCGGCAAATTTCCGGAACTTCGCGGGATGTCGGACCTTGGACAGGAACGTGCGGGTGATCCGGGCTCAGCCATCGTACGACGGCGGGCGCGGCTCCGCCGCACCGTCGGCACGCAACGGCAGACCCGCCACCATCTCCCGGAACTCGGCGACGGTGACCGCCTCCCGCAGGGTCGCGAAGACCGCGCCGGTGCCCAGCCGGGCGGTCGCCTCGTCCACCCCGGCCCGCTCCCCGACCCGGCGCAGGAACTCGGCGGGCCCGGCCGGCCGCCCCGGCCCCGCGTCGACCCCCGATCCGGAGAGGTAGCCGTCCAGCTCGTCCGGGAGCTGCCCGGCCAGATCGTCCGCCGGCTGTCCGGTGACCCGCTCCGCCATCGTCTGCAGCACCGCACGGGCGAGGTCGGCGGCCTGCTCCGGCGCGAGCCCCGAGCGCCGGGACACCGCGTCGATGAAGCGGGGGAATCGCACGCCGCGCCTCCTTCGTCACCGGCCCGGCGCATACCCGGACCCGACGGGGGCAAACCGGCGCCGGATCAGCGCAGCAGCGCCTCGGCGCGCAGGTGGTCGAAGATGATCCGATCCACCGGCGAGACCCGCTCGCGGTCCGCGTACCCGAGCCAGGCCAGCTCGGCGATCTCACCGGCCGCCCGCAAGGTGCCCCGGTGGTCGGCGGTGTAACAGGTCATCCGCACCTCGACACCCGCCGGGTGACCGTGCGCCTGCGCGCGGAACGTCCCGACGTGCCCGGCGCTCGCCACGTCCACCTCGACGCCGAGCTCCTCGGCGACCTCGCGGCGCAGCGTGTCCCGGTCGCTCTCCCCCGGCTCCCGCTTACCCCCGGGCAGGTACCACACGTCCCGGCCCCGGGTACGGGTGCTCAGGATCCGCCCCTCCGCCAGCAGGATCCAGGCGACCTTGTCGATCCACGTCATGACACGCCTCCCTCAGCCGGAACCCCACCGGGTCGCCCACCGGAGCATGCACCGCCCCGGGACCCGTGCCCCGACCGGCCCCGGCGTCACGAGCCGGGCACCGCCGACCACCCGTGCCCACCGCCGCGCGTCCGGTCTGCGCCATGGCACAGACCGGCCACCATCGACCGCCCGACCCAGCCGGTCGATGCTCGATGCTCCGTTGGTACCACCGCGATCGACCGGACCGGCCCCCGGACGCGCGGTCCGCGGTGGGACCCACGGGGCGGGCGCGGGCGCTGGGGGTCCGCGCCCGCCCGGTGTGCCGGACCACCCGTCAGCCGTCCGCCCTGATCACCTCGCCATGGGCCTCCGGTTCCGCGTACCGGCCCCGGCCGCGACGTCGGTCGGCCGCTCAGACCGCGGAGGCCGGCTCGCGCGCCTCGGCCAGCAGGTCGAGCAGGAGCGCGGCGGTCCAGCCGAACGCCGGCGAACCCAGCCCCGCCCCCGTGTCCGGATGGAAGTACTCGTGGCAGCCGGCGGTCGCCACCAGCTCCGCCATGGAGCGCCCCAGCCCCTCGGCCAGGTCGGCCCGGCCGTGGCCGAGCAGACCACGGCGGACCAGCCAGTTGATGTTCATCCAGCTCGGACCGCGCCAGTAACGCAGCGGCTCGAAGTCCGGCGCGGTCCGGTCGTGGCTGGGCAGCGGTCGCGCCATCCGCCGCGCCACCCCGAAGCGGGCCGAGCACGCCTCGGCGATGACCGTCTGGGCCTGCCGTGCCGGCAGGTCGGGCAGGATCAGCGGCGCCAGGCCGAGCACCGTCCGCGCCGCTAACAGCCGCCCGGTCCGCAGGTCCCGAGGCTGGAACGTCCCGGTCGCCGGGTCGTACAGCCGGCGCACGAGGGCCTCGGTGATCCGGGCCGCGCGCTCCCGGTGCGGGCCCGGGTCGGCGCCGGCCAGCGGCGCGATCCGGGCCAGCGCGTGCTCGGCCGCCCCGGCCGCCGCGTTGAACAGCGGGCACTCCACCAGGAACGGATGCCGGTCCGCCAGGCCCTCGTCCCGGTAGCCGCCGTCGCGGTAGGAGGCGACGATCGCCACGTACCGCGCGTAGTCCAGGTCCGTGGGGCGGTGCGCGGCGGGCGCGTGCGCGGTGTCGTGCCGGTGGTACGCCCGCATCACGGCCGCGTCGGCCGGTACCGCCGCCATCGGGGCGTCCCAGGCGGGGCTGTTGTCCAGACCGGACTCCCACGGGTGCACCACGCAGGCCAGCCCGGCGCCGCCCACGTCCCGGCGGGTGGCGAGGTAGCGCTGCTGCGCCACCAGCCGGGGATAGAGCCGGCGCAGTGCCGCGCGGCTCGCGTCCGAGGGGGCCCGCCGGTACGCGAGCCAGGCCGCGAGGGCGTGCACAGGAGGCTGGACCAGCCCGGAGGTGGCGGTGACCGGCGCGCTCTCGACCCGGCCCGATGCCCAGAACTCGGGCCCGGGGAAGTACGCCCCGACCGGCAGCCGCGGGTTGAACACGATGTGCGGCACCCGTCCGTCGGCCCACTGGGCGCGGAACAGGCTCTCCAGCTCCCGCCAGGCGCGCTCGGGACGGAGGTGGGCCCACCCGATCGCGATGAACGCCGAGTCCCAGCTCCACTGGTGCGGGTAGAGGGTGCGCGAGGGCACCGTGTGGTCGTGTTCCCAGTTCGCCCCCAGGGTCGCCACGGCGAGCCTGCGCAGCCGCTCGGCCTCCGCGTGCGGCCCGTCGACGGCGCCGGTCTCCCCGGTCGACCCGCCACGAGTGGGCCGACCCGGTGCCGCGTCGAGTGCGTCATCGGGCCGGACGCCGCCGGCGCTCACGCCGCCGCCCGGCGCGGCTCGGCGTGCCGCAGCACCGTCGCGGCCTGCTGCAACGCCCGCACGGGATCGCCGCGGAGCCGGCACTCCAGGGCGAGCCAGCCCCGGTAGTCGAGTTCGAGCAGGGTACGGACCAGCGCCGGCCAGTCGAGGTGACCCGATCCCGGCTGGTAGCGGTTGGAGTCGCTGACCTGGACGTGCCCGAGGTACGGAGCGGCGGCGCGCAGCGCCCGGTGCACGTCGTCCTCCTCGATGTTCATGTGGAAGGTGTCGGCGACCACCCGCACCGAGGGCAGCCCGACGGCCGCGCAGAGCGCCACCGCCTCGTCGAGCCGGTTGACCATGTGGTCCTCGTACCGGTTCAGCGGTTCGAGGAAGAGCACCACCCCCTCGCGGCGGGCGTGCTCGCCGAGGTCGCCGAGCGCGTCCACGAGCACCTGCCGGTCACCGGCCGGCGACCGGGGCGGCTCGAACGGCGGCAGCCGTCGGGAGAACATCCCCCAGGAGGCGGGGGTCATCACACCGACGCCGCCCAGCTCGGCGACGACCGAGAGCTGCGAGCGCAGGTTGCGTACGGCGTCGGCGGAGCGTGCCGGGTCGAAGTCGCCGATGAAGTGGTCCATCTCGACGCAGACGGTCGGCATCACCACGCCGGCGGCACGGGCCCGGCGTAGTTCGGGCAGCCGGCGGGCGAACGCCAGCTCACCGCGGCCGCGCAGCTCGATCCCGTGGTAGCCGAGCGCGGTCGCCAGCGCGTACTTCTGGATCAGGTCGGTGCCCGGCAGCAGCTGCTCCTGGCAGGCGATGGGGATGGTCATGGGAACCTCAACACGACTTGGAGGACGTCACCGTCACCGTGGTCGAGCAACGCCAGCGCATCAGCCACCGCGCCGGCGTCGACGACGTGACTCACCAGTGGCAGCGGGTCCACGTCGCCCTCGGTCACCAGCTCCATGAAGGTCTGGGCGACCCGGGCCCCGGTCCACCGGCCGGCCATGCCGGGCGCCGGGGTGGGCCCGGAGACCTGGGCCGCCACCAGCTGGATCCGGTTGTGGTGGAACTCCTCGCCGAGGCCGAGGCCGTCGGCCTGCCCCTGGTAGAAGCCGGCGGCCACGACGCGGCCGGCGTGGGTGGTGGCCCGGATCGCCTCGTGCAGCGCCGGGTAGGCCCCGGCCAGTTCGAGGCAGACGTCGGCGCCCCGGCCACCGGTGGCGCCGCGGAGCACGGCCGCGGCCGATTCGACGCCCGCGTCGACGGTCGCCCGGGCCCCGTAGCGACCGGCGTGGACGAGCCGGTTGGCGACCCGGTCCACGGCCACGACGCGGGCCCCGGAGAGCACCGCGAGGCGGGTGGCGAGCAGCCCGATGACGCCCTGGCCGAAGACGCCGACCCAGTCCCCGAGGTGCAGGTCGCCGGCGAGTACGGCGGTGAGCGCGATGGCGCCGGGGCGGGCGAAGACGCCGGCCAGCGGGTCGAGCCCGGGCGCCAGGGGCTGGACCGCGTCAGCGGCGAGCACCGCCTCGGCCCGGTGGCCCCAGATGCCCCAGACGAGCTGTCCCGGGTGCCGGTCGGTCACCTCGGGGGCGACCTCGACGATCTCGCCGACCTCTTCGTAGCCGAAGCCGACGAGCGGGTAGGGCACCGGGGTCTGGCGCGGTACGAACATCCGGGAGATGTCGTCCCAGTCCTTGCTGAGCCGGGGGTTGCTGCCCCGATAGAGGGTGAGCTCGGTGCCGGCGGAGATGCCGGAGTAGCGGGTGCGGACGCGGACCTGGCCCGGACCGAGTGGGTCCACGGGGCAGGGCTCCAGGCTGATCCGTCGGGGCCCGGCGAGAGAGACAACCCAATTGACCATGAGTCACATCCCGGTAGCGCCGGGTTCCATCGTAGAACAAAAAATCGGCATATGTCTTGTAATTGATCAATCGAAGGCGTTGAATCCCTCATGTACCCTTCGAGAGGAGTGCCGTCGATGTCATTCACTCCGATGCGGACGCTCGCCGCCACCCTGATCATGGCACTGGCCGGGACCACCCTGCTGGCCTGCGGCGACGACGAGCCCGAGAGCAACGACAAGAAGATCACCGTGTGGAGCCTGGAGGACGTCGCCGACCGGGTGACCGCCACCAGGGCGATCATCGCCGACTTCACCGCGGCGACCGGGATCCAGGTCGAGCTGGTCACCGTCAACGAGGACCAGTTCCCGGCCCTCATCGCCTCCAGCGCCGCCGCCGGAGAGCTGCCCGACGTGGTCGGTTCCGTCTCGCTGGCCGGCATCCGCACCCTCGCCGGCAACGAGCTACTGCACCCCGACGCCAACGGCGAGATCGTCGAGACGCTCGGCCGGCAGACGTTCTCCCCCCGAGCCCTGGAGCTGACCGCCGAGGAGGGCCGCCAACTCGCCGTTCCCAGCGACGGTTGGGGCCAGCTGCTCGTCTACCGCAAGGACCTCTTCGACGCGGCCGGGCTTCCCGCGCCCGACACCTACGAGCGGATCGCCGCCGCCGCGGCCCGGCTGAACACCGGCGGGATCGCCGGCATCACGGCGGCGACCGCACCCGGCGACGTCTTCACCCAGCAGACGTTCGAACACCTCGCGCTCGCCAACGGCTGCCAACTCACCGACGACTCCGGCGCGGTGACGCTCGACTCGCCGCAGTGCGTCGAGGCGTTCCGCTTCTACGGCGACCTGATGCGCGACCACTCGGTCAAGGGCGCGCAGGACGTGGACACCACCCGGGCCACCTACTTCGCCGGCAGGGCGGCCATGGTGATCTGGTCGCCGTTCATCCTCGACGAGCTGGCCGGGCTCCGCAACGACGCCAAGCCGACCTGCCCGCAGTGCGCGGCCGACCCCGCCTTCCTGGCGAAGAACAGCGGCTTCGTCACCGCCATCAAGGGCCCGAACGGCGCCGCGCCGGCCCAGTACGGCGAGATCAGCTCGTGGGCGGTGCTCGACGGCGCCGCCGCCACCCCGGCGAAGACCTTCATCGAGCACCTGCTCGACGACGCCTACCCACGCTGGTTCGGCATGTCCCCCGAGGGCCGGTTCCCCGCCCGCAAGGGCACCGCGGAGCAGCCGGAGAAGTTCCTCACCGCTTGGAACGGCAGCCCGGCCGGGGTGGACGCCAAGAAGCCGCTCGCCGAGGTGTACGGCGATCCGGTCCTCGACGACCTGCGAACCAGCCCCGACACCTTCCAACGCTGGGGGCTCACCCAGGGGCAGGGGAAACTCGTCGGCGCGATCCTCGGTGAGCTGCCGGTACCGAAGGCCCTGAGCGACGTCATCGCCGGCAAGTCCGACGCCGCGGCCGCCGTCGGCCGCGCGAAGAAGGACGTGGAGGCGATCAAGGCGGGCGTCAATTGACCACCACCGCGCCGGGCACCGGCCGCTCCCCCGTCCGGGAGCGGCCACCCGGCCGGCCGCGCCGCAGACCGTTGACCCTGCGCAGGCGCGAGTCCCGGGCCGGGCTCGCGCTGGTCGCGCCGACCCTGCTCGTCGTCGTCGCCGTGATCGGCATCCCGATCGTCTGGACGGTGGTGCTCGCCTTCCAGCGGGTCCGGCTCGCCACGCTGCGCCGCACCGGGCTCTTCGGCGAGTTCACCCTGGACAACATCGACCGGGTGCTGCACACCCCCGGCTTCACCGACACCCTGGTCACCACACTGGTCTACAGCGTCGGCAGCACGGCCGGGTCGATCGTGCTCGGACTGGTGGCGGCGCTGGTCGTCCGCCGCCCGTTCCGGGGCCGCACCCTGGTCCGGGCGTCGATGCTGCTGCCGTACGTGGCGCCGGTGGTCGCCATGACCTTCGTCTGGCAGGTGATGCTCGACCCGCAACTCGGGATCGTCAACCACTGGGGTCAGCGGCTGCTCGGCTGGGACGCCCCCGTGCCGTTCCTGTCCCAGCAGTCCACCGCGCTCGCCACCGTGATCGCCTTCGAGACGTGGCGCTACTTCCCGTTCGCGTTCCTCTTCCTGCTGGCCCGCCTCCAGGCGGTGCCGGGCGACCTGGAGGAGGCCGCCCGGGTCGACGGCGCCACCCCCACGCAGCGGTTCCGGCACATCCTGCTTCCACAGCTGATGCCGGTGATCGCGCTGCTCGGCGTGCTGCGGTTCATCATGACGTTCAACAAGTTCGACGACGTCTACCTGCTGACCGGGGGCGCGGCCGGCACCGAGGTCGTCAGCGTCCGGGTCTACGAGTTCCTCACGGCGCGTACCGACATCGGCGCGGCGGCGGCGCAGGCGGTCGTCCTGGCCGTGGTACTCGTCGTGTTCGTCCTGATCTACCTGCGCTTCTTCGGCCGGAGGGTGGAGTGATGGACCGCGACCGGGTCGAGACGGTGGGGCTGCGCTGGCTGCGGCGGCTGGTGATCGCCGCGTTCCTGCTGGTCACCGCCTTCCCCTTCTACTACATGCTGGTGCTCTCGGTACGCCCCATCGAGCGGCTGCTGCTCGACCCGGGCGCGCTGGCGGTCGGCCTCGGCGAGCTGACCGTGAGCACCTACGCCGAGGTGCTCAAGGCCAGCGAGGACGGCGGACAGGGTTTCCTCGCCTTCATCGGCAACAGCGGTCTCGTCGCCGTCGCCGCGACCCTGCTCACGTTGATCGTGGCGATCCCCGGCGCGTACGCGGTGTCCCGGCTGCGCTTCTTCGGCCGCCGTCAGGTCGACTTCCTCTTCCTGGCGGTCTACCTCTTCCCCTCCATCGTGATCGCCATCCCGCTCTTCGTGGTCTTCACCCGGGCGGGACTGCGCGGCTCCCTGCTCGGGCTGGTCCTGGTCTACATCTCGCAGACCCTGCCGGTCTCGGTCTACATGCTCAAGAACTACTTCGAGACCATCCCGGTCAGCCTGGAGGAGTCCGCCGCGATCGACGGCGCGGGCCGGATCGGCATCATCCGCCGGATCAGCCTCCCCCTCGCCGCCCCGTCGATCATGGCGGTCGCCCTCTACGACTTCATGATCGCCTGGAACGAGTTCCTCTTCGCGCTGCTCTTCCTCGTCGACAAGCCGCACCGCTGGACGGTGTCGCTGGGGCTCGCGCAGCTCGCCGACGGCGTGGAGGTGCCGAAGACGGTGCTGATGGCCGGCTCGGTGGTCCTCACCCTCCCGATCGTGCTGCTCTTCTTCGCCAGCGAACGCCTCCTCACCGAGGGTCTCACCAGCGGCGCCGAGAAGGGCTGACCCACTGGCGCTCCCCCGGAAACAGCGCCGTTCCGCGCGGGTGGGCCACTCTTTCCGGGGGAGAGAGCCCGGAGCCCGCGAGGGGCCGGTAACCGGCCTGACTACGGTGGGGGCATGCGAAACCCGACCCGCTGGGAGACCGACACCGGCCCCGAGCACTCGCAGTGGTACATCGACCGGTTCCGCCGGCTCGCGGCCGAGGGGGCGGACCTCACCGGCGAGGCTCGGCTGGTCGACGCGCTGGTGACGCCCGGGTCGCGGATCCTCGACGCCGGCTCGGGCACCGGCCGGGTGGGCGCCGCGCTGGCCGCCAGAGGTCACACAGTGGTCGGGGTCGACGCCGATCCGGCGCTGGTCGAGGCCGCCCGCGCCGATCATCCCGGGCCGCGCTGGCTCGTCGGTGACCTGGCCGAGCTGGACCTGCCCGCGCACGGCGAGGCCGAGCCGTTCGACGCGGCGGTGCTGGTCGGGAACGTGCTGACCTTCGTCGCGCCGGGCACGGAGCAGGAGGTGCTGCGCCGGGTCGCCGGGCACCTGCGCCCGGACGGCGTGCTGGCGGTCGGTTTCGGCACCGGCCGCGGCTATCCGCTGCCCGACTTCGACGCGGACGCGGTCGCCGCCGGCCTGCGCCTGGAGCATCGCTTCGCGACCTTTGACCTGCGCCCCTGGCGGGACGACGCGGACTTCGCCGTCACCCTGCTGCGCCGCCCCGCCGACTGAGCGGGCCCCGCCCGATCGAGCCGAGCGGCAGCCAGCGCGAGCCGGAGCGGACGTTCGCCACGCTGCGCGGGCCCCCGCCGACCGAACCCGGCGAAGCCCGACAACTGGGCCGGGCCGCTCCGCGCCGGCCGGTCAGCCCGGCGTGGCGGCGGCCCGCGCCACCGCCGGGTCGAGCGTGGCGCCGGCCGGCACCAGGCTCACCAGGCCAGCCGGCAGCCGGGCGGGACGCACGTCGCGGTAGCCGAGCACGGCCAGCACCCCACGATCGGCCACCACATGCCGCCGGCCGAGGTCGGTGACGACCGAGAGCGACCCGCCGGAGGCGCCGGGCGCCGCCACCGCCTCGACGACGGCGCCCCGGCCCGGCTCCACCACGACCTGGTCGACGCGCGCTCCGCCGCCCGTCCCGCCGGGTCGGGGTGCGGCGGCCGGCTCCGGCAGCCGCGCCCCGACCCGGATCTCCGCCCCCGCCTCGTCGCCCACCCGAGCACAGAGCCCGCCGCCGTCGACGGCCGCCAGCCGTGGCGGCGTCGCCGGCGGGGCGGCCGGGCCCGACGGGGTCAGGTCGGCAACCTCGGGCAGCGCGGCGAACCGACCGAGGGTCATCGGCTCGGGCGCGCGCTGGCCGGTGCGCGCCAGGAGCAGGCTCGCCTGCAGTTCGGTGATCCCGGCCAACCCGTCCCGGACGGCGACCGCGAACTGCCTGCCGCCACCGGAGTTGCGTACCAGGTAGACGTCGCCGACCTCCGCGCCCGGCACCCGGACGGATCTCCGGCCCAGGTCGGGCAGCTCGGGCGGCGCGAGATCGGCCCCGGCCGGGAGTGTGTTGAGCAGCGCCGGAGCCACCGGGACGGCCCGCGCCCGGGTGGTGGCCAACGCGGCGAGCACCCGGGCGGTGTCGCGGATCAGGTAGCGGCGCTCACGCCACACCAGGTGCAGCCCGCCGTCGGGATCGCGCAGCAGCAGCGCCTCGTCGCCGAGCCGCCGGCCGCCGCCCGCGTCCCCGCCGATCAGCAGCACCGAACGCGGGACGGCAGGGTCGGCGCTGCCGGGCGCGCCCGAGCAGACCGTCCAGGGGGCGTTCGACAGCCGGGCCGGGGCGGGCAGCGAGTCCGGGGCGTCGGCGATGCCCAGCGGCAGGCCACGCGGCACCCCCTCGATGGACCGGCGGGACACCAGCACCGTCCTGGGCCGCTCGGCGCCGACGATCAGCAGCGCCGAGGCGTAGTTCAGCACGGGATGCAGCCTCTCCTCCCGGTAGACGTACCGGGCGCCGGACTCCTTCTCCACGATCACCGCGCCGCTGTCCCGCCAGTCGCGGCCACCACCGGCGAAGAGCCCGTAGAGCGCGAAGCCTCCCAGCCCGATCGCGGCGACCAGCACGCCGGCCAGCGCGGCGCCGGCGAGCCGCCGCAACGGCGACTGCGCCGGGTCGGTGTCCCGCATGACCAGCGCGGCGACCGCCCGCTGGACGGTGAACTGGTACGAGTGCAGCTGGTCCTGCCGCGACGGCATGACATCCTCTCCGATGCTCGATCGGGGCACAGGATATGCGCTGCGTCGATCCTTCGTGGACCCTCGGTAGCCGCGGGTGGCCGCTCCGGTCCCGGCGTCGCGGCGTGCCGTACCGTCACCGCCGTGAATCCCCCGGACGGTGGACGCCCGTGGCAGCGGCCCGACCGCGCTGACCCGGTGATCCCCGGGCCGCCGCACGGCGCCGCGGTGCTGGCCCTGCTCTGCGCGGTCGTCGCCCCGCCGGCCTGGCTGGCGGTGGCCGGCGGGGTCGCGGCGCTGGACGACCCGGAGGCACCGCGGGTCGCCGGTTACCTCTGGGTGGCCACCGTGGCGGCGTTCGCGTCGCTGGCCACCGGCGCCCTGCTGGTCGTGCTGCGGCGGCAGGCGCCGCTGCGTCGCCCGGTCACCCTCGTCGCGGTCGCGGTGGCGGCCGTGGTGCTGACGTGCGCGCTCGGCCTGGGCTGACCTCGGCGACGGGTAGCATCCGGCACGGAACCGACGAGATGAGGACCGGGTGGGCGCACGCTTCGAGGAACTGGCCTGGCGGGAGACGCCGATCGGCCTGATCAGCCTGCGCCGGCGCCGCGACCCGGCGCTTCAGGCCGAGGTGTACGAGGTCAAGCTCGACGACGAGTTCCTCATGTCCAGCCTCTTCCCGGTCGCGGAGATCGAGCTGGCCCGCCTCGGGCTGGCCCCGCTGGCCGACACCGAACTGGACGTGGTCGTCGGTGGTCTCGGTCTCGGCTACACCGCGCGCACCGCGCTCGCCGACGACCGGGTGCGGTCGCTGCACGTGATCGAGGCGATCGAGGACGTCATCGACTGGCACCGGCGCGGGCTGCTGCCGTTCGCCGCCGGTCTGGCCGACGACCCGCGGACCCGCCTCGTCCGGGCCGACTTCTTCGCCGCCGTCGACGGCGACGGGTTCGACCCCGACCGTCCCGCGCGCCGCTTCCACGCGGTACTGCTCGACATCGACCACTCGCCACGGCACGTGCTGCACCCGCGGAACGCGGCGTTCTACACGCCGGCCGGGCTGCGTCGGCTCGCCGGTCACCTGCACCCGGGCGGGGTGTTCGCGCTCTGGTCGGACGATCCGCCCGACCCGACGTTCGGGCAGGCCCTCGCCGAGGTCTTCGCCACCGCGCGGGCGCACGTCGTGCCGTTCGCCAACCCGCTGACCGGGGGCGAGTCGGCGAACACGGTCTACGTGGCCCGCCGCGCCGACTGACCGGCGAAGGACCCGGAGGCCGAGCACCCCGGCGGGGCGTGCTCAGAACCAGGCGTCACGCATCTCCAGGGTGGTCCGGTCCAGGCTGGCCAGCAGGTCGAACTGTGGGCCGGTGCGGGGCAACTCGTACCGGTAGAACCAGCGCGCGGCGTGCCGCTTGCCGGCGTACAGGTCCGCGTCCGGTGCGGCGACGCCGGCCGTCTCGACGACCAGCAGCTGCTCCAGCCACATCCAGGCGATCACCACGTGGCCGGCCGCCTCCAGGTAGACGCTGGCGTTGGCGAGCGCGAGCTGCGGGTCACCGGCGCTCCACAACCGGCGGGTGACGTCGGTGAGCCGCCGCACCGCGGTGGCGAGCCGCTCAGCCGGCTCGGCGCACTCCCCACCGGCCTTGCCGGCCCGCTCGACGGTCGCGCCGATCGTCTCGACAAGCGTGGCCAGCCCCGCCCCGTCGCGCATGGTGACCTTACGGCCCAGCAGGTCCAGCGCCTGGATGCCGTGGGTGCCCTCGTGGATCGGGTTGAGCCGGTTGTCCCGCCAGTGCTGTTCGACGTCGTGGTCGCGGGTGTAGCCGGCCCCGCCGTGCACCTGGATGGCGAGGTCGTTGGCGGCGAGGCACCACTGCGCCGGCCAGCTCTTCACGATCGGGGTGAGTACGTCGAGCAGCAGGTGGGCGCGGGCGCGGTCGGCCGGCTCGGCGGCGCTCTTCGCCTCGTCGAGCAGCCGCCCGCAGTAGAGCACCAGCGCCAGCGCGCCCTCCACGTAGCTCTTCTGCGCGAGGAGCATCCGCTTCACGTCGGGGTGGGCGACGATCGGCACCTGCGGTGTCGCCGGGTCCTTGGCGGCCGGCGGTCGTCCCTGCGGCCGCTGACGGGCGTACTCCAGGGACTTCAGGTAACCGGTGTAGCCGAGCGCGGTCGCGCCGGCGCCCACCCCGATGCGCGCTTCGTTCATCATGTGGAACATCTGCGCCAGCCCCTGGTGCGGCTCACCCACCAGGTAGCCGACCGCGCCAGCCCGGCCGGCCGGGCGGTGCGCGCCGTCGCCGAAGCCGAGCAGGGCGTTGGTCGTCCCCCGGTAGCCCATCTTGTGGTTCAGGCCGACCAGCACGACGTCGTTGCGGTCGCCGGGTGCGCCGTCCGGGCCGAGGAGCAGCTTCGGCACGATGAACAGCGAGATGCCCTTCACTCCCGGCGGAGCCCCGGGCAGCCGGGCCAGCACCAGGTGAACGATGTTCTCGCCCAGCTCGTGCTCCCCGCCGGAGATCCACATCTTGGTGCCGTACAGCCGGTAGGCGCCGTCGGCCTGCGGCTCGGCCCGGGTGGTGATGTCCGCCAGTGAGCTGCCGGCGTGCGGCTCGGAGAGGCACATGGTGCCGTGGAACCGCCCCTCGATCATCGGGCGCGCCCAGGTGTCGATCTGCTCCGGGCTGCCGTGGGCGAGCAGCAGGTTGACGTTGCCGAGAGTGAGCATCGGGTACGCCGAGGTGGCGACGTTCGCGGCCTGGCACCAGGCGAAGCAGGCGGCGGCCACGACGTGCGGTAGCTGCAGGCCGCCGACCGCCTCGTCCAGCGTGGACGCCAGCAGCCCGGTCTCCGCGAAGACGTCCAGCGCGGCCTTGACCTCCGGGATCAGGTGTACCCGTCGACCGTCGAAGGTGGGCTCGTCGAGGTCGGCCGCCCGGTTGTGCGGGGCGAAGTGCTCGGTGGCCACCCGCTCCGCCAGTTCGAGCACCGCGTCGAAGGTCTCCCGGGTGTGCTCCGCGTAGCGGGGACGCTCGGTCAGCCGGGTCACCTCCAGCCAGTCGTGGAGCAGGAACCGCAGGTCACGTCGGGACAGCAGGGTGGACGACACGGATCTCCTCTCACCGTCCGCCCCCCGACGAGACGGGTCGCCGGGGGCGGCTGCGCGGCGCTTCGCGTCCCGTCATCCTGTCCGATCGGCGCGCCGGGCGCACCACCGCGTCGGCGGAGCACCGCCGCACGTCCGCACCGCGGTGAGCCCGGCACCTGCGCGTCGCTCGGCACGGAGGCGCCGGGCGCACCACGATGGTTCTCACGTACGACGGGCGGTCAGCGCCGGCGCAGCTCCTCCACCAGGGTCGTACGCAGCTCGGCGGTTCCCGCGCCGGTCAGCGCGGAGACCGGCACGGCCTGCGGGTGGGCCCGGCACAGGCAGTCCACCCACTCCGGCGGCGCGACATCGATCTTGTTGAGGACGAGCAGCTCCGGTACGTCGCCCGCGCCGATCTCGTGCAGCACCCCGTGCACGGTGGTGATCTGGTCCAGCGCGTCGGGCGCGGACGCGTCGACCACGTGCAGCGCCAGATCGCTGCCGCTGACCTCCTCCAACGTCGACCGGAACGCATCCACGAGCTGGTGCGGCAGATGCCGTACGAACCCGACCGTGTCGGTGACGGTGAAGGTCAGGCCGCCCGCGTTCAGCCGACGTACCGTCGGGTCCAGGGTTGCGAAGAGCACGTCCTGCACCTGAGCGTCCGCGCCGGTCAGCCGGTTGAGCAGGGCCGACTTGCCGGCGTTCGTGTACCCGGTGATCGACACCGACGGCACCTGGTTGCGGGCCCGGCGGTTGCGTGTCCGCTCCCGCCGCCGCGCCAGTTCCGCGGCGTTGCGGCGTAGCCGGGTCGCGCGCTGCCGCAACCGCCGGCGCTGCGTCTCCAGCCGCATCTCACCCGGACCACGCACACCCATGCCGGCGCCACCCGCGGTCCGGCCACCGCCGACCCGGGACAACGAGCGCCCGTCGCCACGCAGCCGGGGCAGCTGGTAGGCGATCTGCGCCAGTTCGACCTGCAACCGGCCCTCGCCGGTGCGGGCGTGCTCGGCGAATATGTCGAGGATCAGCGCGCTCCGGTCGACCACCCGCACCCCGACCCGTTCCTCCAGGTTACGGATCTGGCCGGGGGACAACTCCCCGTCCGCGATGACCACATCGGCGCCCGTACGTTCGGCCAGCGCGGCCAGCTCGTCCACCTTTCCCGATCCGAGAAACGTCGCCGGGTCCGGCCGGGTCCGGTTCTGCACCACCGCGTCCGCCACCTCGAGACCGTCGGTGTCGGCCAGCCGCCGCAACTCCTCCAGCGAGGTCGCGGTGCCCGCACCCGTGTCGCCGGCGCCCTCGTCGCGTACCCCGGCCAGCAACGCCGTGGGTCGCCTCCCCGGCACACCCCACCCCTCGCCCAGCAACCACGAACCGGCCATCCGCCACCTCACCTCGTCGCACCGACGCTGCGAGCTACCCGCCTGACGGGCCGCCATGCCGGGGCCCGGTGGTGTGCCGGGGCGCTGAGCGGGTAGAGGGTGGCATGCTGCTCCGCGCGGTACCGCAGGGTCTCCTCGCCGGCCTGGCCGGCGTCGCCGTCATGACCGCCGGGGAGAAGCTGGAGCAGCGGTTGACCGGCCGGCCCGACTCGTACATGCCGGCTCGCACCCTGCAACGTCTGATCGGCCTGCCCGAGCGTCGCCGCGAGCAGTCCCGGACGCTGAACCTCGGGATGCACTACGGGCTCGGCGCGGCGGCCGGAATCGTGCGCGCCGTGATGGCGAACGCCGGCCTGCGGGGCCCGATGGCCTCCGCGATGTTCACGGTGATCCGGCTGACCAGCGACCAGATGCTGGAGAACGGCACCGGCGCGGGAAGTCCTCCGCAGACCTGGCCCCGCCGGGAGCTCGCCGTCGACCTGCTGCACAAGGGCGTGTACGCCTTCGCGACGGGCGCGGTGGCCGACGTGTTCGCCGCCCGCCGCGGGCCCTCCCCGGGGCAGCGGCACGCCGCCGTGCGCCCCGGTCGACACAGCGACGTCGGCCCGCCACCCGGGACCACCTGAGCACGACGCCGGGCCCGATCGGTCGGGCCCGGCGTACACGTCGTGGCTCAGCGGCCGAACGTACGCTCGAAGAGCTCGAACATGGCCGTCCAGTGCCGCTTCTCGGCCGCCTCGTCGTACGCGGCCGTGTCGGACATGGTGAACCCGTGGGTCGCGCCCTCGTACACCTCGGAGCGGTACCGGACACCGGCGGCGTCGAGCGTCCGCTCCAGGGTGGCGATCTGCTCGGCGTTCATCGAGTGGTCGTGGTCGGCGTGGGCGAAGTAGAGCTCACCGGTGACCGAGCCGACCCCCAGGTGGGGGCTGTCGGCGGCGTCGGTGACCACCCGTCCCGCGTGGAAGCTGCCCAGCGCGGCGATCCGGTCCGGGTACGCCTCGATGGCCCGCAGCGCGTTCATGGCGCCCATGCAGTAGCCGACGATGGCGACCGGGCCGTCCGCCACGTCGTCGCGGGCGGCCAGGAAGTCCAGGTAGGCCCCGGTGTCGCGGGTGACCACCTCCGGGGTCAACGCGATCACGTACGGCCCGATCTTGTCGAAGATGGCGTCCCGCTGCGCCGCGTCGCCGAGCATCGAGAGGTCGAACAGTGGTGCCCGGCCGGCCCGGTAGAAGAGGTTCGGCATCAGCACCGCGTACCCGCGGCCGGCGATCCGCTCAGCCATCTCGACCATGCGGGGCCGCAGCCCGAACGCATCCATGAAGACCAGCACGGCCGGGAAGGGGCCCTCCCCGTCCGGAAGTACGAGGTAGGCGTCGGCCACCCCGTCGCTGGTCTTGACGTCGACCGTCGTCGTCCGCACCGCAGCCTCCTCGCGCGCAACAAGTTCCGCCGCAGACGCTACCCCCCGGGTCGTTGCCCCTCGCAACGAATCCCGCTGTTGAGATGCTGACGCGAACGGGGCGAACGGTGGCCCCGGGGGACCGCCCCACGCCCCCGCAATCGGCGACCGGGTGACGTACTGTGGCACGGGTACGCGTCCGGCCGCTCGCACCGCGGCCGGACGCGTACTTCTCACCTTCCCGGCCGGCCGGCGAGACCGGTCACCCTGCCCGACGACGAGGACTCCGAGCGCCCGCAGCCGAGGGGCGTGACGCGCGGTAGCCGGCGAACCCGGCAGGTCGGACGGTCCCGTCCGACGCGGCGGACGAGCCCGAGCAGACGCAGACTAGCTCCCGCCCCGGCAGGGACGGCCCGATCCGGGCGCGAATAGTGACCCTGTTTACATCGATGAACCGTCTCGTCTCGGAGACCGCACGACAAGGCGACCCGGACCGGGCCACCTCCCGCGGGCAGCCGACGCGCCACCGGCGACCGGACGCGCAGGGGCGCGGCCGATAGGCCGCGCCCCTGCCCACGTCGGACCGGCTCAGCGGTGCCACTTCTGGTTGGAGGTGCCGCCGCAGGACCACAGCTGCAACCGCGTGCCGCTGCCGGTCTGCATGTCGGTGGCGTCCACGCACTTGTCCGCCCGCTTGTTGACCAGGTCGTGCGCGTTGTTCAGGGTGAACTTCTGCGAGGAACTGCCGGTGCAGGAGCTCAGCAGGATCCGCGCGCCGTCCGCGGTCGAGCCGCCCGCCACCGTCATGCACCGTCCGAACGCCCGGACCGTCCCGTCGCTGTAGATCGTCCACTGCTGGTTCGGGCCACCGTTGCACGTCCAGATCTGCAGCTGCGGGTTGCTCTGGTACGCGCCGTCGGTCACGTCGATGCACCGCCCGCTGCCGTACCCGATGATCGCGCCGGCTCCGCCCACCGGCTTCGGCCCCGGATTCGCCGGTGCCGTACTGGTCCGCGGCGGCGGCGGGGGCGCGGCCGATTTCGTCCCACCAGGCTGGACCGGTCCGCCGGTGGCCGTACCGCCAGTCGGGGCGCCGCCCGTGGTCGGGCCGCCGGTCGCCGGACCGCCCTGGGCCGGCCGGCCCGGCGCGGTGCCGCCCGGCCCGACGGGCGCACGCGACGGACCAGCACCGGCCGGCTTGCCGGGGCGCGGCCCCGGCAGCCGCGGATCGCCCTGATAGCTCGCGGTGTACGCCTCGGTCAGGGCGATGAGCCTGCGCACGGCCGGCGAGTCCGGCACCCCACCGGCCCGCTGCACCGCCTCCGGTCCCCACTGGAACGCGGCGAGCGCCTTCTGGTACGAGTCGCCCTGCCCGGAGCGGCCCACCTCGTCGACCAGCCGGCACATCACCGCGCCGAGCGCCGCGATCGCCTGGTGCGGGTCCCACGGCGACGCGGCCGTGGCGTTCGGAACGTACCGCGCCCAGACCTCGGGGCTGAACTGGGCGATGCCCTGCGCGCCGGACGAGCCGAGCAGGTTCGGGTTGAACGCCGAGGCCGCCATCAACTGGGCGGCGATCCGCGTCGACGGCACCGCCGAGCAGGCCTTCCCGGCGGCCACGATCGCCGGCAGGTACGCCTCGGGCACGGGCGTCGCCGGGGTACCGCTGCTCGGCTCC
This sequence comes from Micromonospora sp. 15K316, assembly GCF_004348525.1. Classification (GTDB taxonomy): domain Bacteria; phylum Actinomycetota; class Actinomycetes; order Mycobacteriales; family Micromonosporaceae; genus Micromonospora. Next base: position 52,207 of record NZ_SMKG01000013.1, read on the forward strand.
ACCCCGCCGACCGGCCCCGGGGACCGGGTCGGACCGCTGCGGGTGAACTCCGGCTGCCGCGCGTACCAGCTCGCGTAGCCGGTCACCACGCCGACGTACCCCTCGGCGGCGTCCGGCACGCGGCCGGCGTCGCGGACGGCGGGCAGCCCGGAGTGGTACGCCGCCAACGCCAGCCGCCACCGGTCACCGTCCAGTTCGGTCTGCCGGACCCGCCCGGCGAGGTCGCACATGTAGTGCGCGAGCGCGACGATGTTCGCCTCGGGGTCCTCCCGCCGCGCGTCCGCACCCGGCTTCCACTCGTCCCACACCCGGTCGCTCAGGCCGGCGACCCCGGCGCCGCCCTCCGTACGGGCGGCCGGGTCGAAGCCCGACTCGGCCATCACCTGCCCGGCGAGGCGCGCCGGGGTGAGCGCCGGACAGGCCAGCGCGGCGGCGGAGATGACCTGCACCTGGCTGGCCGGCACCGGCCGGCCCGTGTGCACGTCCTCGGCGGTGGCCGCGCCGAACCCCGACGCGGCCGCCACGCCGGCCGCGGCGGCCAGGGAGAAGACGGCGCCTGCCGCCACGCCCCGACGCACCGGCGTGTCCAGGCGCGCCCCGCCGCGGCGCAGCGCCCGCGCGACCGGGGGCGGCAGGCCGCGTCGGACCCGACGGGACACGTCGGTGAGCAGGCCACGGAGCTTCGACGAGCCACCGGCGCCGGGCGTGGGTCGCATTCTGTTGTTCCTCCCTGCGTACCGTCTCCGCATGCACGACGGCGCGCCGGCCCGGCTGGTTCACCCACCGCCCGATCTGTTTGCGCCGCCCGCCCACGGCGGCGACACCGCCATCACCGCCGCCGGCCCCCAAGGCGGGCGGCGGGCCGGCGGGTCAGGCGTGCAGCTCGGCGGCGTCCACGGTCTGCGCCAGCAGCGTCGCGATGGTCATCGGCCCCACCCCGCCCGGCACGGGGGTGATCAGGCTCGCCCGGGCGGCCGCGGCGGTGAACTCGACGTCGCCCACGTTGCCGGGGTTGTAGCCGGCGTCCACCACCACCGCGCCCGGCTTGATCCACTCGCCGCGCACCAGCTCCGGCACGCCCGCCGCGGCGACCACCACGTCGGCCTCAGCCACGTGGGAAGCCAGGTCGACGGTGCGGGAGTGGCAGTACGTCACCGTCGCGTCCCGGGCCAGCAGCAGCATCCCCGCCGGCTTGCCGAGGATCGCGCTGCGCCCCACCACGACCGCTCGGCGCCCGCGCAGCGGCACGTCGTACGCGTCCAGCAGCCGCATGATGCCCCCCGGTGTGCAGGACACGAAACCACGCTCCCCGAACGCCGTCGCCGCGAACGACGCCCCGGTCACCCCGTCGACGTCCTTCTCCGCGGCGATCGCCTCGAACGCGGCGCGCTCGTCGACGTGCCCCGGCACCGGGTGCTGCAACAGGATGCCGTCCACCGCGCGGTCCGCGGAGAGTTCCCGCAGCACCGTCACGAGCTCGTCGGTGCTGGTCGAGGCCGGCAGGTCCACCCGCCGCGACTCGATCCCCACCGCCGCGCAGCGGTTCACCTTCATCCGCACGTACGTGTGCGAGGCGGGATCGTCGCCGACGAGGACCGTCGCCAGGCAGGGCCGGCGCCCGTGGGTACGCGCGAACGCCGCGGCGCGCTCCGCGGTCTGGTCGAGCAGCGTCCGGGCCAGGGTCTGCCCGTCCATCAACGTCGCGGTCATGTGCGGCTCCTCACCTCGTGGTGAGGAGCACCCAGGCGGACGATGCTCCAGCAGACAGCGCTCCCCGGTGGTGGACCACCCTCGCCAGTCGCGCGCCATCCAGGCTACCAACGGACCGGCGCGCGGGCCACGCGACGGCCCCCGGCTAGCCGAGCTGCCGCCCCGTCTCCGCGTAGAAGGACACCAGCTCGCGCAACGCGACGGCCCTGCGGGACACCGCGGCGAGATCCCTGCCCTCCGCGGTGAAGGGCGGCGGCACGGCACTGATCCCCTCGTCAAGGGCGAGGGCCGCGACCTCCCGCTCCCACCCCGGCCAGCGCAGGTTCTCGTAGAACGCGGTCAGCGCGCCGCCGAGCACCGCGCCGAGCCACTCGCCGTACCCCCGCTCCAGATCCAGCCAACCGAGCTCGTCCGGGCCGAAGTAGTGCACGCTCGGCCGGACGTCCGGCCGGGTGCGCAGCCACGCGTACCGGCCGCCCAGCACGTCGTGGCCGACGACGAGCAGCCCGGTGGACGGGTCGGACTCGGCGACCACGTCGGGCAGCAGGCCGTGCCCACCGCCCAGCACCCGCAGCCACCCGTGGTCCACCAGCAGCCCACCGCTGTTGGCCACCACCCCGCCCAGCCACGACCCGGCGGTGATGCCGAGCGCCGCCAGGCAGGACGCCGCCCGCCGCGGGTCGGCCGGCAGCACCTCGACCGGGTACGGGGCCTCAGCGACCGCCGCCGACACCTCGTGCCACGTAGACAGCTCCACCCGGTCAGCCTGCCACGCCCCATCCGACCCCTCGGCGACGGCACGGTGGCGTCCGGCGAGCCACCCGGTTTGACCTTGACACTGGTGTCAGGCCCCTACCGTTGCCGAGTTCTGGCGGTGATCCCGCACCAGGAGAGGGGACAGGCAGATGCCATCGGAGTGGGACGGACGGGTTGTCGTGGTGACGGGCGGCAGCGCCGGTATCGGTAGGGCGACCGCCCACCTCTTCGCCGAACGCGGAGCCCAGGTCGTCGTCACGGGACGCCGACCCGACCGCTTGGCCGAGGCGACCGAGGGGCAGCCGCGGTTGACGTCGCTGGTGAGCGACGCCCGGAACCCCGAGGACGCGGAGCGGATCGTCACGACGATCACGTCACGGTTCGGCCGGCTCGACGTACTGGTCAACAATGCCGGCATGTTCGCGGCGCTCCCCCTCGCCGAGTCCGACGCGACGGCGGTGGCGGACCTGTTCGCGGTGAACGTGATCGGTCCCACGGTGCTGACCCGGGCCGCGTTGCCGCACCTGCGGGCGAGCCGCGGCTCGGTGGTGAACGTCTCGAGCGCGTTCGGGACGCTGCCGGCCCCGGGTTTCGCCCACTACGGGGCGAGCAAGACGGCAATCGATTCGCTGACCCGCAGTTGGGCGCTGGAGCTGGCCGCCGACGGGATCCGGGTCAACGCGGTCGCACCCGGGCCGGTCTACAGCGACGCGCTGGCCGCCGCGGGACTCCCGGCCGCCGTGATCGAGCAGATCCACCGCGACGAGGCGGCGCGCGTACCGCTGGGGCGGCGGGGCCAGCCGGCGGAGATCGCCGACTGGATCGCGGCGCTGGCCGACCCCAGGGCGGCCTGGGTGACCGGTCAGGTGGTCGCGATCGACGGCGGGCTGACCCTGACCTGACTCAGCCGCCCCAGTGGCGCAGCTGCCGGGTCAGCCGCGTGTGCACCTGGTCGAGGTCGGCGCGGCGTCGCCGCACGGTCGCCAGCCGCCGCTGGTAGACCTCGACGGCGGGCGGGCAGGCGGGCTCCTGGGCCAGGTCGCGGTCGAGGCAGGGCAGGAACGTTCGCACGTCGTCGACGGTCAGCCCGTCCGCGAGGAGGCGGCGCACGTTGTCGACCCGCAGGACCGCGTCCTCGGCGTAGTCGCGGTAGCCGCTGGCGGTGCGGCCGGCGTGCAGCAGCCCCTGCTGCTCGTAGTAGCGAAGGGAACGCTGGCTGGCGCCCGTACGCGATGACAGCTCACCGATGCGCACCCGGAGCTCCTCGTTCGTCCCACCTGCCGCTGGTCGCCACCCAGAATATCCGCCGGCACCGGCGACGCGCCGCGCCGAACGTGATCACCCGGTCACACTCCGGGCAGGTCGGGTACGAGTCGCTCAGCCGGCCGCGGGCGTGAGGTCGGCGCGGGTGAGCAGCGCACGCAGCGCGATGCCCTCGGCCGCCAACGCCTCGGCGCCGCCCTCCTGACGGTCGATGACGCAGACGGCGGCGTCGACGCGGGCGCCGAGCTGCCGCAGCTCCCGGGTCGAGGCCACGACCTGCCCGCCGGAGGTCACCACGTCCTCGACCACGAGCACCTGCCGCCCGGCCACCTCGGCGCCCTCGGCCAGCCGGGCCGTGCCGTACGGTTTCGCAGCCTTCCGGACGAACGCGCACGGCAGCCCGGTGTGCCGGCCGAGCGCCGTCACGACGGCGATCCCGCCCATCTCCAGACCGGCGAGCACCTCCGTGCCGGCGGGCACCAGGGCGACCAGCTGCCCGGCGAGGGCGTCCAGCAGCACCGGGTCCGCCTCGAACTGGTACTTGTCGAAGTACTCGGTGGCCACCCGCCCGGAACGCAGCACGAACTCTCCGGTGAGCCGGGACCGGCTGTTGACCTGACGGGCGAGATCATCGAGATTCACGGCACGGATCTTGGCACGGCGGCCCCGGGGCGACAAACCCGCGGCGGTGCGCCGCCCGCCGCTACCGGTCCTCGTGCTGACGGCGGTGGCGCGGCTACCGGACACCGCCCGCGCGCCGACCCGCCGCCACCCCGGCAGGCAGACGAACCTGCCGGGGTCGCCGCGGAGCCCGCTCAGGAGGAGCAGGTGTTCAGCATGCTCTGCAACGCCGACTTCTCCGCGCTCTGCAGCTTCAGGTTCCAGTTGAACTTCGTGCGGATCCACATCTTCGCGTACGTGCAGCGGTAGGCGGCGCGCGACGGCGTCCACGTCGACGGGTCCTGGTCACCCTTGGCCTGATTGACGTTGTCGGTGACCGCGATGAGCTGTGGGCCGCTCAGGTCGTTGGCGAAGGACTGCCGGCGGGAGGTCGTCCACGAGTTCGCCCCGGAGCGCCACGCCTCCGCCAGCGGCACCACGTGGTCGATGTCGACGTCCGCCGGGTTGCTCCACGTCGCACCGTCGTACGGGCTGTACCAGCTGCCCGAGGTCGCCGCGCAGGCGCCGTCGACCTGCACGCCGCTGCCGTCGCGCCGCAGCACCGTCTCCCGGGTGTTGCAGCTTCCCGAGATCGTGATCCAGTGCGGGAACGCCTCCCGGCTGTAGCCGCTCATGCTGCCCTCGGCGGCGACGGTGAGGCTGTTCAGGTTGCTCTGCGCGGTCGCCTTGCTCGGGATGCCGGGCGGGGCCGCGGCGGCCGGTCCGGCGAGAAGGGTCGTCGTGGCTGCCGCAGCGGCGGCGGCGATGGTTGCGGCGAGGAGCCGGGTACGGCGTCGCACAGGTGCCTCCCGAGGCGTTGGGTACGGGACACTCAACGTCGTCGATCGGTGTGATCGCGCCGCAACGGGCAGGTGGCCGGGCTTCTACGCGCACCCGAAGCTCCGGGGTCGGCGCCGGCGCGTCGGCCTCCCCACCGGCGCCCGGTCCGCGGTTAGCCTGGTCGCATGGCCGTCGACCTCTTCGCCGGGATCCCCGTCACCGACTACGACGCGGCGCTGAGCTGGTACGAGACGCTGCTCGGCTCCCCGCCGGCGTTCCTCCCGAACGACACCGAAGCGGTGTGGGAGCTCGCCGAACACCGGTACGTCTACATCGAACTGCTCCCCGAGCGCGCCGGCCACGCCATGCACACCGTCTTCGTCGGCGACCTCGACGCCCGGGTCGCCGCCGCCGCCGAGCGCGGGCTGGAGCCGGCGAAACGGGAGACGTACGACAACGGCGTACGGAAGATCACCTACGTCGACCCCGACGGGAACGAGATCGGCTTCGGCGGAGAGCCGCTCTGAACCGGAGGGCGGCCGATACCCGCCCCGCCACCCGCCGGTCCGTCGGCCACACGCCTTCCCCGCGTGAGCCGCGGCTAGACTCGCCGCCGCCCCCGCGGGAAGGACCGGTGCGGTGATCGAGATCCGACAGTTCCGCTGGCCCGACTACGACGCCGTGGTCGGGCTCTGGCAGTCGGCCGGCCGCGACGTCGTACCCCGCGACGAGCTGGCGGCGAAGCTGCTGCGCGACCCGCAGCTCTTCCTCGTGGCCGTGGCCGCCGAGACGGTCGTGGGCGTGGTGCTGGGCACCTACGACGGCCGGCGCGGCTGGATCCTGCGCCTGGCGGTCGACCCGACGTGCCGCCGGCAAGGCATCGCCACCAGCCTGATCGGCGAGCTCGAGGCGCGGTTCGCGGCCCTGGGCTGCCCCCGAGTGAACCTGCTGGTCCTGCCGGAGGACACCGGCGCGCTGCGGTTCTGGCAGGCCCTCGGCTACCTACCCGCCCCGGACGTGCTCTGCTCCAAGCCGATGCCCGCGCCGCGGTAGACCGCGTCCAGAGCCCTGTCAGCGACTGTGATCCGCGGCATTTCGCCTACCGCATCGCGAGCCGAAGCCGTTTGATCAGGCCCATGGCCCGAATCGCGTACGACAGCGAGGACGCGGCGGCGTTCGCGGCGACCCGACATCTCACCGGCGAGGGACTCAGCGCCTGGCGCGAGGCGATCACCCGGCACATCGACCCCCGCCCCGGGATGCGCCTTCTCGACCTGGGCTCCGGCACCGGCAGTTGGGCGCGGAACTTCACCCTCTGGTTCAACGGCGTAACGGCCATCGCTGTGGAACCCGCCGCCGCGATGCGGGCGCGAGCGGTGCATCAGCCCGTGCTGGCCGGCGACGCCACGCACATTCCGCTCGGCGACGACACCGTGGACGCGGCGTGGATGTCCACTGTCGTCCACCACCTGCCCGACCTCACTGCCGCAGCTCACGACGTGCGCCGCGTCCTGCGTCCGGGCGCCCCGCTGCTGATCCGCTCCGCGTTCGCGGGACGGCACCAGGGGATCACCCTCTTCCGGTACTTCCCGGAAGCCGTCCGTGTGCTCGACACATATCCCAGTGTGGCCGCTGTCGAGACCGCCTTCGCCGCCGCCGGTTTCCACACCGCCGCCTTCGAAGCGGTACCTCAGGTCACCGCCGCGTCCCTGCACGAGGCGGCCACGACGCTACGCCGCAAGGCACACACTCCCCTGCAATTGATCACCGACGACGAGTACGACGCCGGGCTCGGGCGGATGACGGCGGCAGCGAAGATCACCGCCGGGCCGGTCGTCGACGCCCTCGACCTGCTCGTGCTGCGCTGACCGCGACCTGCCCGGCACGAACCATCCGGCGTCGACCGGCTGGCCATCCTTGCGCTGGTACCCGTCGATCCGACCCACCATCCGTTCCCCCGGCCCCACGGGGCGCACTGATCTCTGGAGATCAGGATCACTTGACGGCGACCGGCCGAACCGGCGCCCGTCCTCCCCACGTGGATGCGGTGACAACACCGCACCCCACGACCGGAGGACGACCGACATGGCCAACCAGATCTTCAGAACGGTGGCCGGGATCCTGACCGGCCGGGCAGCGCGTACCGCCGCCGGCGCGACGCTGGTCGCCGACGGGCTGGTCGGCATCGACGTTCCGGGCGGACGCAAACGCACCGGCATCATCGGTTCCCTCGTCGTGCTCGCCGTCGGCCTGCTCTTCGTCGGGCTCGGCTGGTGGTGGCACGGCCAGCACCAGCCCTACCCGGACGGCACGTCGGCGACCGCCACCGTCACCCGGATCACGACCTCGCGCGACAGCGACGGCCGGACCATGTACTCCCGGGTGCTCACCTTCACCGCCTCGAACAACCAGCCGGTCGAGTTCACCGAGCCGGAGAGCAGCACCAACCGCCCGACGATCGGCTCCACCGCCACGATCTCCTACCGCCCGCAGGACCCCGGCTCCGCGCGCGTCATCCCGGAGACCGACTGGATCCCGTACGGCATGATCGCGCTCGGTGCCCTGGCCGCGCTCATCGGCGCGGTGACCTTCCTCGTCCGCCTCGTCACCCTCATCGCCGGCGTCTACCTGCTGGCCAGCGCCGCCCGCCGTCGGGTCGCCGGATGAGACGAACCTGATCCGGTAGGGCCGACGTCACGCACGTCACTCGAACCCTCCCCTCGGATCTCCCGTGCTAGAGGTGCGCCCGACCGCCCCGGGCCCGACAGCACAGATGGAGGAGAAGCCCGATGGCGAAGGTGATAGTTGCCGCCACCCCCTTCCAGGGACACGTGAACCCCGTCCTCACGGTCGCCGCGGACCTGGTCGGGCGGGGACACGAGGTGGTCGTCTACACCGGGTCGCGGTTCGAGGAGCGCGTACGGGCGCTCGGCGCGCGGTTCCGGGCGCTGCCGCCGGAGGCCGACCTCGACGATCGGGAGTTCGACCGGGTCTTCCCGGCGCGGGCCGCCCTGCCACCGGGGCCGGACCAGCTCGCGTTCGACTTCGAGAACGTCTTCGTCGGCCACCTGCCCGCCCAGCTACGCGGGTTGCGCGCGCTGCTGACCGAATTCCCCGCAGACGTGATCATCGGTGAGCTCGGGTTCCTGTCGATCCCGCTGCTCAGCCTCTCCACGGCTGCCGAGGACCGACCCACGCTCGTCACGCTGGGCAGCATCCCCCTGCTGCTGCCGCACGGAGATTCCGGCGCGCCCGACGCCGCCTTCGAGCCGCCGCCCGTCCTCGTCGCGCTGCAGAAGTTCAGCGAGGCGACGTTCGAGTCGTTGGGCGCGACGCTCGCCGAGCCGCTCTTCCACGCCCCGATCCACCGCACCGACCACTACCTGCAGTTGACCGTGCCCGGCTTCGAGTACCCCCGCAGCGACCTCCCGGCGAACCTCCGCTTCGTCGGCACGCTGCCCCCCGCCCCCGGCGGCGACCACGTGGAGCCCGCCTGGTGGCCGGAGCTCTCCGGCGACCGGCCGGTGGTCGTCGTCACCCAGGGCACCGTCGCCAACGGCGACCTGAACGAACTGGTCATCCCCACCGTGCGCGCTCTCGCCGACCTCGACGTCCTCGTGGTGGCGGCCACCGTCCGCGAGGACGGGCCGGAGCTGGTGCGCCAGGCGTTGACCGAGGTGCCGGAGAACGTCCGGCTGGCCGGCTTCGTACCCTTCGACCGGCTGCTGCCGCACGCCGACGTGCTGGTCACCAACGGCGGTTACGGCGGCGTGCAGACCGCCCTGTACCACGCCGTGCCGATGGTCGTCGCCGGCGCCAGCGAGGACAAGCCGGAGGTCGCCGCCCGGGTCGAGTGGAGCGGCACCGGTATCGACCTGCACACCGGCACTCCGCAGGTGGCGGAGCTGCGCGCCGCCGTGCGGACCGTCCTCGACCAGCCCGGCTACCGGTCCCGCGCCGAGGTCCTCGCCAAGGAGATCAGCGGGTACGACCCGTTCCAGGCGATCGCCGAGATCGTCGAGGAGGCCGCCCGCCGCTGAGCGGGGGCAGGTGGCGAGGAACCGGCGACCGGCCGGGTTCGGGTCACGCCACGCCGTCCGGGCGATGCAGGAGCGTGGCGACGGCCACCGCTGCGATCTCCGCGTCCCCGCGCGGGACCATCGGGCGGTGGCCGTCCGCCGGCGTCACCCTCGTCGCCCTTGACCTGAACCAAACTTGAATTCCTAGCCTCGTGCCCATGACAGGCTCCATGCTCGACGAAGCGTACGAACGCGTGCGGCACACCGGCCCGGAGCGGGACGGCTGGCTCTCCAACCACGCCCCCATGGCGGTAGAGGCACTGACCCACCGCGGCCACGGAGAAACCGTCCACCGCTGGCTCGACTCCTACCTGTCCCGACTCGAAGAACGGCCGCGCGGCATCTCGACGATCCCCCGAGAGCAGTGGCGTGACCCGCTCGGCGACCCGGTACGCACCGGCGACTGGCTGAACTACTTCGACCGCGAACTCGCCGACGAACCCTGGCGCGACGTACTCGCCCGATGGTGGCCACGCCTGCTCCCCGGCATCGCCGCCGGCGCCACCCACGGCGTCATCCGGGTCGGCCACGCCGCACGCGCGCTACTCGACCAGGAGACCCGCCCGCGCGTCACCGAACTCGGCCAAGGACTCGCCTACTGGGCCGCCCGATGGCAACCGCTCGCCCCACCCGGCACCGGGCCGTACCCCATCACCGACCCACGCTCCGCGCTCGACGCGGTGCCCCGCGTGCCCGACCAGCGCGCCGGCATCCGCGCCCGCCTCGCCCAACTGGCCGACCTGCCCGCATGGCCGGCAGCCGCCGGCGCGGTACCCGGCAGCGACCACGACGACGTCCCGACGCGACTGGCCGCGATCGTCGACGCCGCCGTCGCCCGGCACGGCACCCACGGACACGGCAATCCCGTCATGCTCGTACACGCCGCCACCGCACCCAACGCGGTCCTGCGCGCCCTGCCCGCCCTGCCGGAAACCCTTTGGGCGCCGAGCCTCGCCGCCGCCTGGGCCGCGACGGCCGCCGTCACCGCCGCCTACTCGCCGCCCGTGGGGCGTCCCGCGCCGGACGTCCGCACCGGCCTGACCGTCGACGGGGTCCTGCGGCGGGCGACGGCCACCGGCGACGCCCACGCCATCAAATTCGCCGACACCGCGGCCGACACGTACGCCCGCAGCGGTGACCCCGTGGTCCTCGCCACCGTCGACCGATCGACGACGCAGATCGCCGACGACTGACGACTCCCGGGGCCGGGTGAGCTCACACCCGGCCCCGCCTGCCGACGTCACCGCCACACCACTCGACCGGTTGCCCATCCCTCCTAGCCTGCGGCCATGGCCTACGAACCGATCATGGTGCCGCCGAAGAACCCGCAGAGAAGGCGGACGCTGCTCGTCGTCATCGGAGTCGTCCTCTCCCTCTGCTGCCTCGGCGGGGTCGTCGGCGGCTTCGTCCTCCGAGACGTGTTCCAGGAGGCCGTCGGACCCGCGCGTGACAGTGTGGACGCCTTCGCCGCAGCGATGGTCGAGAAGGACTTCCCGACGGCGTACGGCCAGCTCTGCGGCCGGCTACGAGACCGGCAGAACGAAACCGACTTCGCCCGCCAGCAGACCGAGAGCTTCACCGCCACCGGCTACGACATCGTCAACGTGAACGTCGTCAACACGAACGGCCGGCTGCACGGCCGCGCCGACGTGCGCTGGACCCTGCCGAACGGATCCGGTGGGACCCAGGTGCTCACCCTGGTCAAGGAGGACGGCGACTGGCGGATCTGCGACTGACAGCCCGCGTCAAGAGCGAACACGTCGGGAACGGAAAGGGCCAGCCGAACAGCCCTCAGCCGCCGGCCTCGGCGCCGAAGAGCCGGAATCGACCGGCAACTCAGCGAAAGTGCCGCTCGCCGGCCAAGACCGCGTCCAACCACCTCTCGTACCAGGAGAGGAAGTCTGCATCCTCAGTGAAGCGCGGCCCCCGTCTGCCCGGGCGGGTCTCGACAACCCGCCCGCGGGCAGCGCCACTGAGAACGAGAAGGGACAGGTCGCCGCAGCCCTGATGGCTGAGCGCCAACGTCCCGGGCTCCGGTCGTCGGGCGCGCGGTCGTCGTGGGCCGTCGCGCCCGGTGTCCCGAGCCGCCGGTCACCTCGGATACGGGAGGCCGGTGTCCACGTCACGCCATGCCCGAGGGGGCACAACGGAGTGGAACCACCACCGACGGCAATGGCTCCACTCGGTTGTCAATGCGCCTCGCGCCCTGGCGGCCGCTGCCCCGAGTGGAGGCATCCTGCCACCGCGCATGCCCGCCCGTGCGCGCGCTGAACTACCGGTTCACAGGCGTCACACGATGGAGATCGACCGCACCTGGGTGTTTCCCTTGGTGTCGACGAACACCTTGTAATCGCCGACGGCGTACGTGCCCGCAGCGTTGTTGTTGATGGTGAACGTGGCCGTCACAGGCGACTCGCTGCCGTCGATGTGGGTCTGCTTCACCGTGATGGTCAACTCGTTCTTGTTGCCGTTCAACTTCTTCACCACCGCCGACGGCTTCGCATCGACGACCGCGTTGGCGACCGTCACGTACACCGCGTCGGGCGAAGAGAACTCGGCGTTCTTGTGCCCGTCACCGAACTGGAAGAAGCCCCGTTGCTCGATGGCCCCGCGCCCGGGAAACGGATCTGGGTTCGAGGCCAAGTACGTCGGATTGACCGTGTAAAGGTCCGTCTTGGAATCCGCGAGGACGGCCTTCACCCCGGTGTACGGGGCATCGGTGATCGCGAGGTTGACCGACAGGTAGATGGCGTCGGGGTTGTTGGCCGAGATGCGCGAGGAGAAGTACTTGTCGGCACTCTGCCCCGCAGGGACGGCCAGCGGCACGACCTTGTCGCCGACGAGAATGTTGAACTGGAAGTCACCGTAGCCGCCGGCCACGAACTTCGCCCAAGCCGCGTCCGACATGTGGTCGGGGCGCTCCACCTTGAACTCCAGCCGCATCGGCGCCACGTAGGTGCTGTTCTGGTATTCGGTGTCGGTCAGGGGGAGATAGACCCCTCCCGGGGCGTGCCCCAGTGCGTACGCCGACGCCGTCGGAGTCGAGTTGCCGCGCCCGTTCCACATCGGGATGTTGAACGAGGTGGCACCGAGCAGGGCCCGGTCGCCCAACTGGCTCGTGCCGACAGCGGCCGACGCGTCTTTGTAGGTTCCGATCGTGACGTCGAGCAGGTCGAGGTCCGCCCGGTCGGCGTTCAACCCCGGAATGTCTGCCCACATGAACTTCGCACCCGCGGGCCCGGAGTACCTTGCCATCTCCAGCATGCCATCGGCCATGATCTTGGTCATCTGCACTGCCGAGTCGACCTTCATCCGCTCGTTGGCCGTGTGCCACCAGCGCTCGTTACCCGGGATGACGGCGCCGAAGGCGGTCATCTTGTTGCGGAAGCTGCTGGCCAGGGTTCCACCGGTCGTGCCCTGCGGATAGACCACGTCCTTGAGGGAGTACGGGTCCGCGAACTGCTCCGGGTTGCGGTTGATCGAGGCTTGGTAGCTCCCGAACTGAAGTGCCGTCAGCGGGTTGTCGTGAGTGACGTACAACCCGGCGCCGACGGGCGAGCCGAGGCTGCCGATGGTGAACCCCTTCGCCTGGAAGGCGGCCGTGACCGCCGCCGTCGCCTGGCCGGAGTCAGCCGCGGTGACGTGCATGCTGCGCACAAACATCGGCATGCTGAGGCTGCCGGAGGCGTCCGTGTAAAAGCTCGTCGGGGTCTCCGAATTGATGCCCCCCATGAGGGCGAAGGTCAGGTTCGGCGTGCCGTTGCTCGGGTTGCGCAACAGGTTCGCCGGGATACCCATGTACTTGCCGATATAGGCTTCGCCCTCGACACCGTCGCGGAAGAACAGGTCGCCGATACCGTCGGCGGCCTTCTTCAACTGCATGTCTCCGGCCGTGATTCCCAGCGCGCCGAGCCCCTTGGAGAGAAGGAACATCCCCCACACGACGGCATTCTTGCCGTACTGCGGGGTCGGCATCTCCATCGCCACATCGGTGTTGATCTCCAGCGTGAGCGAGTCGCCGGTGATCGTGGTCCGCACCTTGGGGATGGTGCGGGGAGCAGCCGGGAGCCAGCCCTTCGTGGTCGCGGCGGCGGTGATCGCCGCGACGAATCGGTCGCGCTCGGTGGAGCCGGCCCCCGCCACGTCGAGGGTGAAGATCGCCCGGGAGGCGATCTGCGTGGTGCTGCCGTAGGCGATGTCCTTGAGCGTCGGATCGCCTTCGCGCAGGGTGACGCCGGCTTTGGCATCCGTCAGCCGGAAGGCCTTGGTGCTGTCTGCGGACAAGCTCATCGACACCGACGGGGTCACCGATCCGGAGTTGCCGACGATGACCGGGAACCGCGAGTCCGAGGTGTAGGCCGCGACCGGGGTCTCCTCCCGGTTGAGGTTCTTGTAGGCCCAGTTGTCGTAGAAGCTCGGGTTCGAGTTGTACGGGATGGACTGGAAGGTGGCGGTGTTCGTCGTCGAGGGAGTGCCGGGACCACCGTCTTCGTAGATTCCCATGACGATGCGGATGCGTCGGTCGAAGGGCAACCCCGCCTCGAGCAGCGCCTTGGCCGCGAGCAGCGTCGCCAGCGTCGGGCCGCTGTCGTCCTGCAGTCCCGCCCCGTAGACCCAGCCGTCCTGGACATAGGGCGAGTGGTACGCACCAGGAGTACCGAGGTTGCCGTCGGCGTCCCGCCAGCGCGCCAGCTGGGCCGGCGAAACGGAAGCCGTCGGCGAGTCGGGGTGACTCAACGCCATGACCATCTCCGGGGCGTCCGGGTCACCGATCTCCGCGTACACGTACTTGTCGGGCTGGCGTTGGACGACCACCGGAAAACCCAGGTCGGTGGCGAGCTTGACCACCCAGGCGAGCTTGGCGACCTTGCGGTCGTACTCGTACTGGTTGGCCTCGGTGTTGCTGACCGGGAAGGGGTACGCCGTCGCGGCCGTGCCGCCTCGCGAGATGGAGTCGTAGCTCGACCCGTCCAGCATCGCCCCGATCAGACTGAGCGGGTCGTAGCTGCCGTCCCCCGCCCGCGCGCTCTTGACTCGTCCAGCCAACGCCTCGACTTCCGCGTGGATCGCGTCGCGCTCGGCGTCGGTCACCGACAGATCGTAGGTGACACTCGGCTGGAAGCGCTCCTCGCCGGAACTGGCCGCGGACGCGTTAGCCGCTCCACCCACGGACAGGAGCAATGACATTCCAAGTGTCAGTGCAAGAGGTTTCTTCCGCATCCCCGTGATCCCCCTGAATGGTCAGATCGAAAAAGCGTCGGATGATCTTCGTACTCGAGACCATTTCAGGCTTCTCCAAGCATGTCAATAAGTTGTTCCGGGCAACGGTTCGTAGCACTGCGTGACCAGGTGGTGTGCGTCCTAAGTGGAGGGAGGCGAGCGCCACCCGAGCGCCCCGCCGGAAGCACTGCCCGCGCCTAAGCCGCCGACATTCAGTGTTCGCGGCTCCTCGCCAAGACATTTGCAGTCACGTATTAGGCCCAACCACGGTGGTCGCTCGGTGAGCGTCCCACCGCGCCCAGGCGGCGTGCCGGTGTTCGGCTGCCATCCGTTACACATCCTCGGCCCGCCAGGGTTCGGGCCGACAGCGCCGCTTGGTCCTCGTCGCCGCAACCAGCATGGCTGAGTAACCAAAGCCGACCTTCGTGCAGCTGGGGGACGGATTCGCCAGGCATCTGACGCGACCAGACATGCAGGCACATGGAAGCCCGGTCTCGGGACCTCGGTGAGGATCGTTTATCAGGAACTGCGCGACCTCGACGGGCTACTGGTACACCCGGACCGGCGAGGTGTCACCAAGCATGGAGCTCAGACGGTCGGCCCAGTCATCATCGGCGAGCCCCGCGGCAACCAAAACGTCGCGCCAATCCTGCTGCGCCAGGGCCGCAGCATCAAGGAATCGTTGGGTATCCCCACCGGACAGGAAGAGCACCGCAGCCTGGACACGCTCGGTGCTTTCTGCAGTGCCCGCCGGGGCCATCGGCACGAGATCGATCAGGAGGCCCAAAACCGCTTCCGCCTCGGATGGTCCGAAGCGTGCCCGCATCCACGCCTGCAATCGATCGCTCATCACGCAGGCGAGTATGGCACTGACACGCATCCATAGCCGGTTGTAGAGGCCCGGTCCCGATTCGTCTCGAAGTGGCATTCCCCGGCCGAGGTCGCCGCACGCGCCTACGAGACGCTGAGCCCGTTGCTGTACTTCGCTGCTGTACAAGATCAGAAAAGGCCACCTGGAAGATTCCAGATGGCCTCTGACCTGCGTCGGGACGGCCGGATTCGAACCGACGACCCCTTGACCCCCAGTCAAGTGCGCTACCAAGCTGCGCCACGTCCCGATGCTCCCGCCTGGGTCTCCCCCGCGGCAGCCGGTACAGCTTAGCGCAGCTTCCTCCCGCCGTCCGCACAGGCCCCACCGGCCACGCGCGCTCTCTCGCCGGCACAGCCGGCATGACCGGCCGCACCACCGCTGGGGCGTCCTAGGAAGATAGGTATGTACGGGTGGCCTGATCCACTCGAGTTTCATGAAGTCGGGGTATCCGCTCGGGGTCGTCGGCCCGACTTCCCTGAAGTCGAGTGGATCAAGCCCACCGCCGACGGACACGCCCCCGACACCCGCGATGATCCGGGCGAGCGCGGTTCGCCGACGGACACGCCGCGTGGATCAACACCGGGCCGGCCGATGAGGGGCGGGGGAGGCAGAGAAACGGAAGCGGGCCGGGTCGAGGCTTCCCTCGACC
>NZ_SMKG01000140.1 GCF_004348525.1 Micromonospora sp. 15K316
GTGGTGCGGTGGTGGGCGCCGGGTCGGTTCCGGTCGGCTCCGCCGTCGGCGGCTCGCCGCCCTGCTCGCCGGGGTCGGTGAGTGCCGCGACCGGGCGGGGCGCCGGGGTGGCGGGAACGGCCGGAACCGGCAGGACGGCGAGGGAGGCCAGCGCGCAGAGCGCGACGGACATGCCGAGCGCGGGCACGGCTCGCCGGCCCGGCACCCGGCGTCCGGGTGGTTCGTCCACGCTGGCCATCGGACCTCCGGTGACAACGGATCGGGGGTCCCATCGTCGGTTTGGTTGTCGGAGCGCACCAGTCCCACCCGGAAACAAATTCGTAACGTGTCCGGTACCGGCCAGTCGGCCGGGCGGTAGGCTGCCGACCGTGGACGGTTACCTGGGCTCGTACGCGACGCTCGGGCTCCTACTGCTCGTCGGCGCGCTCTTCTTCGTGGCGGCGTTCACGGCCAACCGGGTGCTGCGCCCGGCGCGCCCCGCCGAGCCGGCCGGCAAGCGGACGAGCTACGAGTCCGGGATCGATCCGGTCGGCGGCGACTGGGCGCAGATGCAGATCCGCTACTACGTGTACGCGTACCTCTACGTCCTCTTCGCGGTCGAGGCGGTGTTCCTCTTCCCCTGGGCCGTCGTCTTCGACCGGCCGGGCTTCGGCCTGGTCACGGTCGTCGAGATGGCGATCTTCGTAGCGGTGCTGGCGCTCGGCATCCTCTACGCCTGGCGCCGCGACATCCTGCGCTGGACCTGAGCACGACAGGTCGCCACGGCGCTCCCCGGCGGCTCAGGCGAGGCCGCGCCGGGTCGCCACCGGTGGGCGATCGCCGCGGATCGAGGCGACCATGTCGAGCACCCGGCGGGTGGGGCGCACCTGGTGGGCCCGGAACACCCGGGCGCCCAGCCAGGCGGAGACGGCGGTCGCGGCGAGGGTGCCCTCCAGCCGCTCACCGACCGGCAGGTCCAGCGTCTCCCCGACGAAGTCCTTGTTCGAGAGCGCGACCAGCAGCGGCCAGCCGGTCGCGGTCAGCTCGTCCAGCCGGCGGGTGATCTCCAGCGAGTGCCGGGTGTTCTTGCCGAAGTCGTGCGCCGGGTCGATCAGGATCCCGTCGGGGCGTACCCCCAAACCGACCGCCCGTTCCGCGAGCCCGGTCACCGTGGCGATCACGTCGCCCACGACGTCGTCGAAGGCGGCCCGGTGCGGGCGGGTCCGGGGCGCCAGCCCGCCGGCGTGCGAGCAGACGAGCCCGGCGCCGGTCTCCGCGGCGACCCGGGCCAGCGCCGGGTCCGCGCCGGACCAGGTGTCGTTGAGCAGGTCGGCCCCGGCGGCGACCGCCTCCACGGCGACCTCCGCCCGCCACGTGTCGATGGAGATCACCACGTCGGGGAAGGCGGCGCGGACGGCGGCGATGGTGCCGACCGTACGACGGATCTCCTCGGTGACGTCCACCTCGGCGCCGGGACCGGCCTTCACCCCGCCGATGTCGATGATCTCGGCGCCCTCGGTCACCGCACGCTCCACCGCCCGCAGCGCGCTCTCCGCCTCGAACGTCGCCCCCCGGTCGAAGAACGAGTCCGGTGTGCGGTTGACGATCGCCATCACCACCAGCTCACCCGGGGCGAACCTCCGCCCACCGAGCCGCAGCTCCCCGGCCATTGCCGCCTCCCTCACCCCGAGCCCCACGGGAGTTCCCCGCACCGGCCGGTCCCGACGCTAACCGGTCCGCCCGCGCGGCGTCCGCACGGTCCGTCGGCCGGGCGTCGGTGGCGGGCTCGCTCCGGATCGTTCGGCATGCCACGATCTGTGCATGGGTCAGGTTCTGCTCATGCTGGTCGTGGCGTTGACCGTCGCGGCGGTGGTCTTCGGGGTGACGGTGCTGGTCACCGGTCGTGATCCGGGGCTGGCGCCGGCCGAGCCGGACGGACGCGCCGTGCCGCTGCCGGGCGACCGTCCGCTGCGCGAGACGGACGTCGAGGAGATCCGGTTCGACACCGTGCTGCGTGGGTACCAGATGGCCCAGGTCGATCGGGCGTTGCGTCGCGCCGCCTACGACCTCGGCTACAAGTCCGAATTGATCGGTGTGCTGGAAGCGGAGGTCGCCGCGTTGCGGGAGGGCCGGACGGCGGACGCGGAGACCCTGCGGCGGGCGCGCGAACAGTCCGCCGTGGGCGCCCCGACCTCGACCGGGATCGTGGCCGTGCCCGGCGGCGACCGCCCGGACGGGCCGGCGGACGTGGCGGTCGGCAGCGCCGAGCCCTTCGTCCCCGCCGACGGCCCCGCGCCCGGCGGGACCAGCTTCCTCGGCCCCACCCGGGCCGACCCGGACGATTCGACGCCCGCCCGCAGCAAGCCGGCCGACGGCCCCGGTGGGCCCGGTCCGGTGGTGCGCTCGGAGCCGGTGTGACGGCAGAGCAGCGCGGGGAGGATCTGCCCGAGGCGGCCCAGCCGGGCGCCGGCGAGGTGACCGCGACGGTCATCGTCGACGCCCCGGCGGAACGGGTCTTCGCCGCGCTGCTCGCCTGGGAGCGGCAGTCCGACTGGATCCCGTTCACCCGGGTGCGGGTGGTCGAGGGTGACGGCCGCGAGGGGAGCCTCGTCGAGGCGCTGACCGCGCTCGGCCCCGCCGAACTCCGGGACGAGATGCGGGTGGTCCGCGTCGACGAGCCGTACGAGATCGGGGTGGTGCACTGCGGTCCGCTGCTGCGCGGGCCGGGCGTGCTGCGCTGCACCCCGCTGGCGCGGGACCGGACGCAGGTGGTCTGGCACGAGTGGTTCCACCTGCCCGGTGGCACGGCCGGTCGGGTCGCCTGGCCGGTGGTGTGGCCCGGCTCCAAGCTCGGGCTGACCCGGGCGCTGCGGCGGTTCGGTCGCCTGGTCGAGCAGGGTCGGCTGCCCTGACCCGCGGGCGGCCGCGTCGTGCGGCGGCCCGCCGGCCGTGGGTGACGGGCTGTCGGAGGTCTGGCCTAGCGTGGGCGACGTGACTGACCTGGTGATCGGCGCCGACGGGTTACCGCGCTGCGCCTGGGGAGCGAGCACCCCCGACTACGCCGCCTACCACGACACCGAGTGGGGGCAGCCACTGCACGGCGACGACGCGCTCTACGAGCGGATGACGCTCGAGGCGTTCCAGTCCGGGCTCTCCTGGCTGACCATCCTGCGCAAGCGTCCCGCCTTCCGGCTGGCCTTCGACGAGTTCCGGATCCCGACCGTGGCCGGCTACGGCGAGGCCGAGGTGACCCGGCTGCTGGCCGACGCCGGCATCGTCCGCAACCGTGCCAAGATCGAGGCCGCGATCGCGAACGCGCGGGCGGCGGCCGAGTTGCCCGAGGGGATCTCCGCGCTGCTCTGGTCGTTCGCCCCGGCCCCCCGGCCGGCCCGGCCGGCCTCCTTCGCCGAGGTACCGGCGATCACACCCGAGTCGACGGCGATGGCCAAGGCGCTCAAGAAGCGCGGCTTCCGGTTCGTCGGTCCGACCACGGCGTACGCGCTGATGCAGGCCACCGGGATGGTCGACGACCACCTCGACGGCTGCCACGTCGAGCCGACCGGCACGGCGTGATGGGATGGGGGGCATGACGACCGACACCGCGCACCGGGCGGACGGGACGAGCCGGGCGGCCAGCGCCGGCGCCTGGGCCGTCCTGCTGCCCGCCGGCCGCTACGACGCCGAGCGGCTGGTGCACCACGACACGCTCGAACTGACCGGCCTGGACGAGAGCGTCCGCCCCCGCCCCGGCGACGACGTGGTGGTGCTGATCGACGAGCCGGTGCGGGTGGTGGCGCTCGGCCGCGTCGCCGCGTCCACCGGTGCCCACCCCGACGACCCGGACGATCCGCAGTCCGACCGGGAGGCGGCCCTCGTGGTGACGTACACCCGGCGGGTGTTCGACGAGCCGCTGCCGGCCGGTCAGCTCGCTCCCGTCGGGCCGGTCACCCCGCTCGACCCGGCGGTCCACCGGGCGCTCGCCGAGCGGCTCGGCCCGCCGCCGCCGCGACGCACCTGGCTGGTCGGCCTCGATCTGCCGATCGAGGCCGACTCGCCGGCCGAGGCGGTCCGCCTCTTCTGGTCGTACGTGCAGGAGCTGGGCCCACGGGAGCTGCCCGCCTTCGTCTCGCCCGCCGGTGACGAGCTCGCCATGCAGGCGTTCGTGCTCGGGGTCGAGGCCAACCAGGATCCGGAGGAGGACGACTGAACCCGGCCGTGATCGGGCCGTCGCCCGCTCAGCGTCCCTCGAAGACCGGCCGCTCCTTGGCGACGAAGGCCATGGTGGCCGCCCGGTGGTCGGCCGTGGCGCCGCAGATGCTCTGCGCCTGAGCCTCGGCCGCGAGCGCGTCGGCGAGGGTGCCGGCGTCGGCGATGGAGAGCTGTCGCTTGATCGCCCCGTACGCCACCGTCGGCCCGGCCGCCAGCCGCGCGGCCAGCTCCTGCGCCGCCGGCAGCACCTGCTCGTCGTCGTCGACCAGGCGGTTGAGCAGCCCGAGCCGGCAGGCCTCCTCGGCGCGTACCGGCTCGGCGAGCATCAGCAGCTCGACCGCCTTGGCGTGACCGACCAGCCGGGGCAGCGTCCACGAGGCGCCGGTGTCGGCAGCGAGCCCGACCTTCGCGAACGCCATCAGGAAGCTGGTGCTGGGACCGCCGACCCGGATGTCGGCCAGGAAGGCCAGCGAGGCGCCGGCCCCGGCGGCCATCCCGCGCACCGCCGCCACCACCGGCTTCGGCAGGTTGGCGAGCCGAGCGGCGATCGGGTTGTAGTGCGCCCCGACGGTGGAGAGCGGATCGCCGCCGGCGGATTCCAGAGTGGCCACGTGCTCGCGCAGGTCCTGCCCGGCGCTGAACGAGCCGCCCGCCCCGGCGAGCACCACGGCCCGGCAGCTGCGGTCGGTCTCCAGTTCGGCCAGGACCTCCCGGAGCGCCTCCTTCAGCGCCACGTCGAACGCGTTCATCGCCTTCGGGCGGTTCAGCGTCAGCGTGACGACGGCGTCGGTCCGGTCGACGAGCAGCGGCTCGGTCACGTGTCTAACGACCCTTCTGTCGGGCGATGCGGTTGCCGGCGTCGAGGCACCTCTCGACGTACCGGTCGGCGGCGGGGCGCAGCCGGGTCGCGTGCCGGTCGAAGAAGCTGGCGGCGGCGGTGCCGGGCCAGCGCTCCGGAAGCAGCGCGGGGGGCAGTTGCGGGTCCCGGAACAGGAAGGTACGCCACGCGTGCACCAGCCGGAACCGGGCGGCGTACGCCTCCTCGTCGCCGCTGCGTACGGTCACCCTGGCGATCGCGGGTCGTTGCTCGGCCACGAACTGCTCGTACGCCCGGCCGATCTCGGTGAGGTCCCAGGCGCGGCGTACCACGGCCATGGCGCCCGGGGTGCCGGCGGCGTGCGTCGCGGTGAACCGCTCGTACCGCACCCCCGCCTCGCTGAGCAGGACGTCCACGTCCTCGCCCGGGCGGGTCGCCACCCAGGTGCACTCGTCGAGCGTCCCGTAGCCGAGGAAGGTCAGGTTCGCGGCGAGTCGTTGGCGTTCCCGGCGTGAGGTCGGGGCCTCCAGCACGAGCAGGTCGAACCGGTTGTCCCAGCCGATCCGCCCCGTCCGGTAGATCCGGGCGGCCGCCTCGTCGAGTCGCCGCGCCGCCTTGGGAGTGATCGAGTAGCCCGGCCCGGACGCGAGTTTGAGTGGGTCGAGCCAGCCCTGGCGGACCATCCGGGAGACCGCGGTGCGGACGGCCGGCGGGGCGATGCCCAGCGGCGCCAGCAGCTTGACCAGGGCGGCCACCGGTGCCCGGCCACCCCTCGCCCGGAGGTGGTCGCCGTACAGGTCGAAGAGTGCCGACCGTGCCTGCATGACCGCACATTGTGACAGGCCTTCTCAAGATAAGCTAGATGCTGTTACATCAATGCTGCTTCGGTTTGGGTCCGGCGGTGTTCATCAGGGAAAATCGTTGGTCGACGCCTCCGCGATGATTGCGGGTGGTCGTGAGGAAGTGGCTGTGGGGCAACCCACCGACCCTGGTGTAGGTCTGAGGGGAGACAACATGGCGGCGATGAAGCCGCGGACGGGCGACGGTCCGCTGGAAGTCACCAAGGAGGGCCGGGGCATCGTCATGCGGGTCCCGCTGGAAGGCGGTGGCCGGCTCGTCGTCGAGATGACTCCAGACGAGGCCAACGCGCTCGGTGACGCGCTGAAGGCGGCCGCCGGCTGATCGAGAAACGATCTGGGCGGCGCCGCCGTCCCGACGGTTCGTCATACCCTGAGCCACCGGCCCGGCCGGTGGCTCAGGGCTTCACCGGTGCGGAACGCCCCGCATCGAGAGATTTCCTGGAG
Organism: Micromonospora sp. 15K316; assembly: GCF_004348525.1. Taxonomy (GTDB): domain Bacteria; phylum Actinomycetota; class Actinomycetes; order Mycobacteriales; family Micromonosporaceae; genus Micromonospora. The sequence continues at coordinate 6,310 of NZ_SMKG01000140.1, forward strand.
GTACGGTTCCGCGTGCTCGCCATCCGTCTGTTCGCCGAGCCCGACCGGCTCGACACACTCGTCCTGCCCGTCCGACCGGCCGCAGACGCGGAGGGCGGCGACGCGCCGACCATCCCGATCCCGACCGCAGCCACGCTGCCCGACGGCGTCGCCGACGAGGCCGCCGCGCTGGTGGGGGCCGCACGGCTCACCGGTCGGGCCGGCGAGACCCGGACCCATCTCCGCCCGGGGCACAGCCCGGGCCTGCTGGTCCTGGCCGGGGTGGGCGACGCGGACGAGGCGGGCTGGCGGCGGGCCGGCGCGGCGATCGCCCGGACGGTCGCCGACGAGCGGCACGCCACAGTCGTGCTCCCGGCCGACGCCTCCCCGGTCGCGGTGCGGGGGCTCTGCGAGGGGCTGCTGCTCGCCTCCTACCGGTTCCGGCTCACCGACGCCGGTGAGGCGCCCGCGCTGGCCGGGGTGGATCTCGTGGTCACCGATCCGGACGACCATCTGGCGGTGGTCGAGACCGCCCGCACCACGGCCCGGGTGACCCGGCTGGCCCGCGACCTCACCAACATGCCCTCCTCGGTGAAGAACCCGGAGTGGTTCGCTTCACAGGTCGCGGAGCGGGCCGACGGAACGCCGGACCTGCACCTGCGGGTACGCGGGCCGGCCGAGCTGGCGGCCGAGGGCTTCGGCGGCATCCTCGCCGTCGGCGGTGGCTCGGCGAGCACTCCGCGCCTGGTCGAGCTGGACTGGCACCCGGCCGGCGCGCGTACCCACGTGGTGCTGGTCGGCAAGGGCATCACCTTCGACACCGGCGGCATCTCGATCAAGCCCGTGCCGGCGATGAAGCTGATGCGCAAGGACATGGGCGGGGCCGCCGCGGTGGTCGCCGCCACCCTCGGCGCGGCCGCGCTGCGGCTGCCCGTCCGGGTCACCACCCTGGCCCCCCTCGCCGAGAACGCGGTGAGCGGGTCCGCGTTCCGCCCCGGCGACGTCGTCCGCCACTACGGCGGGGTCACCAGCGAGACCACCAACTCCGACGCCGAGGGACGCCTCGTCCTCGCCGACGCGATCAGCTACGCGGTGCGGGAACTCAAGCCGGACGTGCTGGTCGACCTGGCCACGCTGACCGGCGCGAACGCGGTGGCGCTGGGCAAGCGCACCGCCGCCCTCTACAGCGAGAACGACGACCTGGCCGGCGGCTTCCTCGCCGCCGTCGAGGCGGCCGGGGAGCAGGCCTGGCGGATGCCGCTGCCGACGGAGTACGTCGAGTACCTGGGCAGCGAGGTGGCGGACCTGTTCAGCGCGCCGACGCAGGGGGCCGGATCGGTGCTCGCCGCGCTCTACCTGCGCGAGTTCACCGACCACCTGCGGGACCGTTGGGTGCACGTGGACATGTCGGCGCCGTCCTGGGCGGACGCGGACGACGCGGAGCTGGCGAAGGGCGCGACCGGGTGGGGCGTACGGTCGCTGCTGCGCTGGCTGGCGACGCTCGACTGACCGGGGTGGCGGACGGCCCCGGCGGACCGACGGCCCGCCGGGGCGGTCAGCACTTGACGGCGGCGAGCAGCCCGTGCCCGGCCGGCAACAGGGCCGGGATCCAGTGCTCCGACTCCCGGATCGCCTTGATCGTCTCCCGGACCGTCACCGTCTCCGCGTCCCGGGCGGCCGGGTCGCCGATCCGGCCGCCGGCCAGCACCCCGTTGAGTACGAGGACGCCGCCGGGGCGCAGCAGCCGCAGCGCCGCCTCGACGCAGGCGTGGAAACCGGTCACCTCGGCGTCGACGAAGAGCAGGTCGTAGGCGCCGTCCGCGAGCCGCGGCAGCACGTCGAAGGCGCGGCCGGTGATGATCCGGGTACGGCCGGCCGCGAAGCCCGCCTCGGTGAAGATCCGCCGGGCGATCCGCTGATGCTCCACCTCGACGTCGATGGTGGTGAGCACGCCGTCCGCGCGCATTCCGCGCAGTAGCCAGACGCCACTCACCCCGGTGCCGGTGCCGATCTCGACCACCGCCCGGGCGTTGCCGGCGGCGGCGAGCAGGCGCAGCGCGGCACCCGCGCCGGGGGTCACCGCATCGAGACCCACCTCGCGGGCCAGGCTGCGGGCGGTGCGGAGCACGAGGTCCTCGGTGACGTACGACTCGGCGAAGTGCAGGGCCGGGTTCGTGGAACTGCCGGAACCGGCGACCGTGGCGATGGGGCACCTCCGGGCGGCGAAGTGGTGCGAGGGGTGGGCTCGCGGCTATGAGCCTAGAGCGGACCCTCCGTACGTGCAGCCGCGCGTCCCGCCCGCGCGATCACGACGACAACCGCTGACCCCAACCCGGACATCCGTGCAATCCTGGAAGCGGTGTCCCGTCAGCCGCGGCCGACGCGCTTGTCGTGGTCGCGAGACGCGGGGCCCGGGGGACGGACTGGGAGGCACCAACGTGACCGACGGCTGGGACTGGCGCCGGCCCGGTGATACTCCGGCGTCAGCGGCACCGCCGGTGGCAGGCGGCCCGCCGGCCGCGACGCCGGGACACCCCGCGTCGCCCTGGTGGTCCGACGCGCTCGCCGATCCGTGGCGGGACCCGGCGGCGCCGGCGGCGGTGATCGTCCCGCTGGGGAACGCCGCCGGTACGGAGCCCGAACCGGTGAGCGATCCGGACGCGCCCGGTCGACCGAAGCTCCGTCAGCTGCTCCTCGTCCCGCTGGTCACCGCGCTGCTCGCGGGTGCCCTCGGCGGCGCTCTCGGTTACGCGCTGGCGGTGCGCGGCGGGGTGGGCGGCGGCACGGTGCTCGGCGCCGAACCGGGCCAGGCGCCCGCGCTCGCCCAGCGCCGGCCGGAGTCCCTGGCCGCGGTCGCCGAGCGGGTGCTGCCCAGCGTGGTGACCATCCGGGTGAGCAGCCTCGGCGGGACGAGCGAGGGCTCCGGCTTCGTCGCGAGCGCCGACGGGCACGTGATCACCAACGACCACGTGGTGGCCGGCGGCACCGGCCGGGCCTCGGTGATCTTCAACGACGGCACCTCGTCCCCGGCGAAGCTGGTCGGTCAGGATCCGGAGTCGGACATCGCCGTCATCAAGGTGGAGCGCTCCGGCCTGCGGCCTGTGGAGTTCGGCGACTCCGACGCGCTGGCGGTGGGCGATCCGGTGCTCGCCATCGGTTCGCCCCTCTCGCTGACGAACACGGTGACCGCGGGCATCGTGAGCGCCCTGGACCGGACGATGCAGGCCGGGGAGCCGGGCGGGCCGGTCCGCTACTACGCGGCGATCCAGACCGACGCCGCGGTCAACCACGGCAACTCCGGCGGTCCGCTGGTCGACTCGGCGGGCCGGGTGATCGGGGTGAACTCCACGATCAAGTCGTTGGTGTCGGAGGGGCAGGAGGCGGGCAACATCGGTCTCGCCTTCGCCATCCCGATCAACCAGGCGAAGCGGGTGACCCAGGACATCATCGGCACCGGCAAGGCCCGGCGTACGGTGATCGGCGCCCAGGTGGGCGGGCCGAACGCCGCCGTTCCCGGCGGCGGCGTACGTCTCGAGTCGATCGAGCCCTCCGGCCCGGCCCAGGCGGCGGGGCTGCGGGCCGGTGACGTGGTCATGCGGCTGAACGGGCGGCCGATGACCGAGCCGAGCGACCTGATCGCACTGGTCCGCAAGTTCGCCCCCGGTTCCGTCGTCACGGTCGAGTACCGCCGGGGGTCGAGCAGGCAGAACGCCTCGGTGACGTTGGCCGCGGACGCAAAGTGAACACCTTCTCACCCCCTCCCCGGCCCGCCCCCGCCGTGCGTAGTCTTGCTCCTGACGCCGAGAGGGGACCCGCAGGATGCTCGACAACCTGAACTGGTGGGAGATCGGTGCGCTGCTGCTCCTGGCGCTGCTGATCTTCGGCGACCGGCTGCCCACGGTCATCAACGACGGGCTGCGGATGGTGCGCAACCTGCGCAACATGGCGCGCAGCGCCACCACCGACCTGAGCAAGGAGCTCGGCACCGACATCCAGCTCGAGGATCTGCACCCGAAGGCGTTCATCCGCAAGCACCTGCTCAGCGAGGAGGACGAGCAGGCGATCCGGAAGCCCCTGCAGGGCGTCTACGACAACCTGCGCGCGGACGTCACCGGCGTGCACAGCGAACTGAAGGATGTGGCGAACGCCGCCGACCCGCGGTCGAACGGCCGTACGTCCACCGCCACGGAGAGCGCCTCTTCGGCGCCCGCCCAGCGCGTCAGCTACGACGACGCCACCTGACCTCACCCGCTCGGCCCGGCCGGGACGGCCCGGAGTAGCGCCGGATCGTTGTCAGCACGGTCGGGACCGCCTCGCGGCCGTAGCTGCCGGGGGAGGCTGATGCTCGGGGTTCGCGCCCTTTGGAGCTGAGTCGTTCACGCCATCACGCGACCGCTGCGGCGCAGGGCAGCGGCTACTCAGCGCGCCCGCCGAGCCGCCACGCGCCGTGAATCGGCTACGACATCAGCTCCGAAGGCGCGCACCTGGACACAGTCGTCGGCGAGCGAGAGGCACCCGAGACCCCGGGTCGGCGGGGCAGCGGCCGCCGCCAGGCTGCCACGGCCCACGGCCCAGGGCCGGGGCCGGGGCCGGGGCCAGGGTTGTGGCGTGCCGCAGGTGTCAGCGGCCGGCGGGCTTGAGGCCGAGCGGCTTGCCCAGCAGCGACTCACGCCGGACGGCGAGCCGGTCGGCCACCTGGCCCAGCGCCGCCGCGGCGGGCGACTCCGGCGCGGCCAGCACGATCGGGTCGCCCGCGTCGCCGGCCTCACGTACCCGGGTGTCGAGCGGGATCTGCCCGAGCAGCGGCACCTGGGCGCCGATGGTCCGGCTCAGCGACTCGGCCACGGTCTGCCCGCCGCCGGAGCCGAAGATCTCCATCCGGGAGCCGTCGGGCAGCTCCAGCCAGGACATGTTCTCGATCACACCGACCACCCGCTGGTGGGTCTGCAACGCGATCGCGCCGGCCCGCTCCGCCACCTCGGCGGCGGCGGCCTGCGGGGTGGTCACCACGAGGATCTCCGAGTTGGGCAGCAGCTGGGCCAGCGAGATGGCCACGTCGCCGGTGCCCGGGGGCAGGTCGAGCAGGAGCACGTCCAGGTCGCCCCAGTAGACGTCCGCGAGGAACTGCTGCAACGCCCGGTGCAGCATCGGGCCGCGCCACACCACTGCCGCGTTGCCGGCGGTGAACATGCCGATCGAGATGACCTTCACGCCGTGCGCCTGCGGCGGCATGATCATGTCTTCGACCCGGGTCGGGAGGCCGTCCGCGCCGAGCATCCGGGGCACCGAGTGCCCGTAGATGTCCGCGTCGACGACGCCGACGGAGAGCCCCCGCGCGGCCAGCGCCGCCGCCAGGTTGACCGTGACGCTGGACTTGCCGACGCCGCCCTTGCCGCTGGCCACCGCGTAGACCCGGGTGCGGGAGCCGGGCTGGGCGAACGGGATCACCGGCTCGGCGGTGGCCGTGCCGCCGCGCAGCTTCGCCTGCAGCGACTGGCGCTGCTCGGGGCTCATCACCCCGAACTCGATCTGCACACCCGTCACGCCGGGCACCGCGGCGACCGCGGCGGTGATGTCCGCGCGCAGTTTGTCCTTGAGCGGGCAGCCGGCGACGGTGAGCAGCAGCTCGACCCGTACCACGCCGTCCGTGCCGATCACCGCGGAGCGGACCATGTCCAGCTCGGTGATGGGCCGGCGGATCTCCGGGTCGTTGACCGTGGCCAGGGCGGCCTGGATCGCGTCCTCGACGGTGCTGGCGGGTGCTGACATGCCCGCAATGCTACGTCGACGGTGATCCGCGGCCGCGTCAGCGGGGGGCGGTGTGAGCGAATCGATGGCCCCCGCCGGCCACCCGACCGGGGGCTGGACGGCCCCCCGACGAAGTGGGACGATCGAGGCGGAACGCCGCTCGCCTGGCCCCTTGAGGCGCGCGGCGTTCAAGCGTCCGGGGCGCGACCCGTCGGCGGCCTCACCCGGTCGAGTCGCGCGGGGCCGCCGCGCCCCCGCCCGCCGCGAAGTCGCCGTCCAGATCGTCCCGGGGCTCCGCCAGCCCCTCGTTGCCGGCCGTACGGGTCGGCTTCCCCTGCTGGCGCCGATCGAGTCGCTGCCGGCGCTGGTTCGCCTCGTCCAGTTCCTCGGCCAGCCGGGCCAGTTCCGTGCGGACGAAGTCCCGGGTGGCCACCTCGCCCAGCGCGATCCGCAGCGCGGCGATCTCCCGGGCCAGGTACTCGGTGTCCGCCTTCTGCGCGGTGGCCCGACGCCGGTCCTCCTCCAGGGCGACCCGGTCCCGGTCCGCCTGCCGGTTCTGCGCCAGCAGGATGAGCGGGGCCGCGTAGCTGGCCTGCAGCGACAGTACGAGCGTGAGGAAGGTGAAAGTGTACGGGTCGAAGCGGACGCTGGGCGGCGCCAGCGTGTTCCAGCCGAACCAGAGCCCGATCACCAACGTCATGTAGACGATGAAGTTGGCGGTGCCCATGCTCCGGGCGATCCCCTCCGACCAGCGGCCGAAGGCCTCCGGGTCGAAGCGGGGCAGTTTGACGCCCCGGGGCTCGCGCGGCTGATCGAGCCGGCCCGCCCGCCGCTGCTCAGCCATCGGCACCGTCCGTCTCGGTCTGGGCCGTCATCGCGTCCCGGTCCCGCCAGTCCCGCGGAAGCGAGTGGTCCAGCACGTCGTCGACCGTCACCGCACCGACGAGCCGGTTGTTCTGGTCGATGACCGGCATGGCGACCAGGTCGTACGTGGCCATCCGGCGGGTGATCTCCGGCAGCGGGGTGGCCGGCTGCAACGGGTCGATGTCGTTGACCACCACCCCGCCGAGCAGGTCGGCCGGCGGTTCGCGGAGCAGCCGCTGGAAGTGCACCATGCCCAGGTAGCGTCCGGTCGGTGTGGTCATCGGGGCGCGGGCCACGAAGACCTGCGCCGCCACCGCGGGCGAGAGCTGGGGCTCACGGATCCGGGCCAGCGCCTCCGCCACCGTGGCGTCCGGCGGCATGATGACCGGCTCGGAGGTCATCACGCTGCCCGCGGTGCCGGGGCTGTACTTGAGCAGCTGCCGCACCGGGTCGGCCTCGTCCGGCTGCATCAGGTCGAGCAGCACGTCCTGCTCCGGCGGGGGCAGCTCGTTGAGCAGGTCGGCGGCGTCGTCCGGATCCATCTCCTCCAGCACGTCGGCGGCCCGCTCCCGGTCCAGCGCGGCGAGGATCTCCACCTGGTCGTGCTCGGGCAGCTCGCTGAGCACGTCGGCCAGCCGCTCGTCGTCGAGGGCGGCGGCCACCTCGTTGCGCCGCGCGTCGGGCAGATCCTGCAGCACGTTCGCCAGGTCGGCCGGGCGCATGTCCTCCAGCACGGCGAGCAGGTTCGCCGTGCCCCGGGCGTCGGCGATGCCGGTCAGCCCGCGTACCCGCTCCCACTCGACCTGGTGCAGGTGGCCCCGGCGGGCGAGCCGACCGGTCTGCTCGCGTACGGCCACCCGGGTGAGGGCCCACTCGCCGCCCCGGCTGCACTCCATCGCCACGTCCACCACCGCGCCGGACTGGCCGCCCGGGTCGAGCTGCACCCGGCGGTCCAGCAGCTCCTGGATGACCAGCAGTTCGTTCGGGCGCTTCTCGAAGCGACGCAGGTTGAGCGTGCCGGTGCCGAGCACGACGGCTTCCGCGTCGATCGAGGTGATCCGGTTGATGGAGAGGAAGATCCGCCGGCGCATCGGCATCTCGGCGACCAGGCCCACGATCTCCGGGCGCTGGGTCAGCCGGAGCCGGGCCACCGCGTCGCGTACCCGCCCGACCAGGTCGCCGTTCGGATCGAAGACGGCGACTCCGGCCAGCCGGGCGAGGTAGACGCGGGTCGGCGATGTCACGGCCACCAGCCTAAGCGCCTAGGGTTTACCAGCATGTCGACCTTGTCCTACGAGATCGTGGACGTCTTCACCGACCGCCCGTTCGCCGGTAACCCGCTCGCCGTGGTCTTCGGTGCCGAAGCCCTGGCCACCGAGCAGATGCAGGCGCTCGCGCTGGAGTTCAACCTCTCCGAGACGGTGTTCGTGCTGCCCGCCACACAGGCCGGCGCCACCTACCGGGCCCGCATCTTCACCCCGACGGACGAGCTGCCGTTCGCCGGGCATCCGAGTGTCGGGGCGGCCGTGGTGGCGGCCCGGCGGGGCGTGTTCGCCGTGGGGCAGGTCGCGCAGGAGTGCACGGCCGGCATCATGCCGATCGAGGTCACCGAGACCGGGGCGACGTTGACCGGCGGCGTACCGACCCTGGGTCCGGAGCTGGACCCGGAGCCGCTGCTGGAGATCGCGGGCCTCACCGCGGCCGACCACGCCGGCCCCGCGCCCCGGGTCGCCGGGTGCGGGCTGGAGTTCCCGTACCTGCCGGTCCGCCCCGACGCGGTGGCCCGGGCCCGGGTGAACCCGGCCGCGGCGCAACGAGTCGGACTGGATCATGTGAGCGTCTTCTCCTGGGACGCGGCCGGCCAAACCGCGCACAGCCGGGTCTTCGTGCCCGGCATGGGCGTTCCCGAGGACCCGGCGACCGGGTCGGCGGCGCTGGGCCTCGGCGTGTGGCTGGTGGCCAGCGGTCTGCTCCCCGGCGACGGCCGCTCCCGCTACACCGTCCGGCAGGGCATCGAGATCAACCGGCCCTCCTCGCTCGCCTGCACGGTCACGGCGGCCAACGGCGCGGCGGTCGGTACCACCGTGGCGGGGCAGGTCGTCCCGGTGGCCCGGGGCGAGATCATGGTGCCGCCGTTCGTCGGCTGAACGGCGTACGGCGACGCGGACTCGGATCGGCTGGGGGAGGATGGCGTCGTGACGGATGAGGACGGGCGGCGCGGCACGCCACTGGTCGATGAGGTGATCAAGAAGGCCGCGGTGGCCTGGGTGACGGTCGCCGGCGAGCCGGCCCGCGGGCTCTGGTGCGCTCCGCTGGAGGGCGCGCTGCTCGTGGTCAGCGGCCCCGGCGAGCAGGCGGCGCCGGGGCTCGCCGAGGCGACCGAGGTGCACGTCACCATGCGCGGTGACCACGGCGGCCGGATCGTGACCTGGTCGGCCCGCGTCGACCGGCTGCTGCCGGGCACCGAGGAGTGGGAGACCGTCGCCCCGCTGGTCGCGGGGAAGCGGCTGAACGCTCCCGGGTCCAGCGCCGACCTGGTGCGGCGCTGGGCCGACGAGGGCTGCGCGCTGACCCGGCTCACGCCGGCCGGCGACGCGGTCTCCGGGGAGGCCCTGCCCACCGGCTCGCTCGCCGAGCCGGTGGGCAG
>NZ_SMKG01000141.1 GCF_004348525.1 Micromonospora sp. 15K316
ACCCCGAGGAGCTGGCCCGCCGGGCGCTCGCCCAGATCGGCATCCGGCCGCCCCGGATCGCGGTCGCCCCCCGCAGGTCCACCGGCCCCGGCCTGGTCGGCCTGCCGGTCTGGATGTGGGGCGAGCGGTCCGCGCAGACGTTCGGCCCGGTGATCTCCGACGACGAGACCGAGCGGGGACTGACCGTCGAGATCAGCGCCGTCTTCGACCGGATCGTCTGGGACATGGGCAACGGCGAGACGGTCACCTGCACCGGCCCCGGCACCGAGTACAAGGTCACCGGCCGGCACGCCGGGCAGCGCTCGCCGACCTGCGGCTACCACCGCGGCTACCCGAAGGCCGGCGCGTACGAGGTCAGCGCCACCACGTACTGGACCGTCACCTGGGAGGGCGGCGGCGAGTCGGGCGTGATCCCGGTGCAGCGGCGAACCGGGGACGTGGCGATCCAGATCAACGAACTCCAGGTGGTGACGCGATGAGCGCGAACGACGATCCGAGCGCAACGGTGGTGACCCGGTGAGCCTGGCGACACGCAACGGAACGAGCCCGGCCGAGGCGCCGGTCACCCCACCCCGGGTGGTACGGCAGCGCCGGATCCGCCCGGGGCTGCTCGGCCTGGCCGTACTGCTGATCGCCCTCGGCGGGCTGGGCGCCGCGTTCGCGGTCACCTCGGTACGGGCCACCGGCGACTACCTGGCGGTGGCCCGCCCGGTGGAGGTGGGCCGGCAGCTCAGCGCCGACGACCTGCGACCGGTGCAGGTGGCCGGCGGCCAGGGACTCGCCCCGGTACCGGCCGACCGGATCGACGAGGTGCTCGGCAAGCGGGCCGCGGTGTCGCTGACACCGGGCACCCTGCTGACGATGGGGCAGCTGACCGACGCCCCGCTGCTCGGCCCCGACCAGCAGCAGCTCGCGCTCGGTCTCGACCCGGCCGAGGTGCCCGCCCGGCAGCTGCACCCCGGCGACAAGCTGCTGCTGGTCAGCACCCCCGACGACAACGCCGACGGCTCCGCCGCGGCGGGCGGCACCCGCTTCCCGGCCACGGTGATCGACACCAGCGCCTCCGACACGAACGACGACATCGTGGTCTACCTGGCGCTGGCCGTGCGGGACGTACCGGCCGTGGTGGCGTTGACCGCGCAGGACCGGATCGCGGTCGTGCTCACCGGGGCGGCCTGAGCATGGCGATCATCGCGCTGGTCTCCGCGAAGGGTTCGCCGGGCGTCACCACCGCCGCGCTGGCCGCCACGCTCACCTGGCACCGTCGGCTCGTCCTCGCCGAGTGCGACCCGGCCGGCGGTTCGATCCTCGCCGGTTTCCTGGGCGGCACGCTCGACGGACCGCGCGGCATCGGCGAACTGGCCGTCGGCGAACTGCGCGACGGCAACCTGGAGACCGCCTTCTGGTCGCAGCTGGTCGACCTGGACGCGCCCCGGCGGGAACGGCTGCTGCTGCCCGGAGTGGTCGACCCGGCCCAGTCCGGCAGCGTCACCCCGTTGTGGCAGCGCTTCGCCGACTTCTTCACCGGCCTGGAACGCGGCACGCCCCCGTACGACGTGCTGGTCGACTGCGGCCGGTTGCACGTGACCAGCCCACCGTGGCCGCTGCTGCGCGCCGCCTCGGTGGTGCTCGTGGTGACCCGCGCCGAGCTGCCCGACCTCTCCGGCGCGCAGGCGATGGTCAAGGCGATCGAGCGGGACTTCGCCGAGCACCGGGTGCCGCCGGGCAACCTGCGGCTGCTGCTGGTCGGCGACGGGCACGGGCGCACCGAGATCAGCCGGGTGCTGCGCCTGCCGGTGATCGCCCGGCTGCCGGAGGACCCGCGTACCGCCCGGGTGCTGGCCTTCGGTGGGACCGTGCGGGCCGGACGGCCACTGATGCGTGCGGCCGCCGCGCTGGAGGTGCCGGTCGGCGCGCTGCTGGACCGGCGTCGCGCCCGGCTCGCCTGGCCCGTCCCGCAGGGGGTCCCGGATGCGCTTTGAACCCGTCTCCACCGACCCGCGCCGGCAGCCGCCGGTCGCCGGTCCGGTCGCACCACCGGGCGCCGCCCCGCCCAGCGCCACCTCCGTCACACCGCCGCTCACCCCGGCGAACGGCCGGCACCAGGCACCTGCCCCGCCCGCCACCCCGACGCCGCGGCCACAGCGGCCACGTGTCGAATTCCAGGTGGTCCGGGAGCTGCGCCGGCAGCTCAGCGAACGACTCGCCCTCTGGCAGCGCGGCCGGGAGTTCAGCCCCGACGAGGAGGACACCGAGCGGGCGCGGCTCGCCGTGGCGGTGGTCTCCGAGTACGCCGACTCGGTCCGCCGGGCCGGTACGCCGATGCCCGCCGACGAGGAGCGGCACCTGCTCGACCAGGTGACCGCGGAGCTGGTCGGGCTGGGCCGGCTGCAGACACTGCTGGTCGACGAGACCATCGAGGAGGTGCACATCCTCGGCTGCGACCAGGTGCGCATCACCCGCCACGGCGGCGGGGTCGACTGGAGCGAGCCGATCGCCGACAGCGACGCCGAACTCGTGGAGATCCTCCAGGCGGCGGCCCGCCGGGCCGGGGCCACGGAACGCTCCCTCTCCACCTCGAAACCCACCCTGGACCTGCAACTGCCCGACGGCAGCCGGCTCGCCGCGGTCTTCCTGGTCAGCCACCGCCCGTACGCGGTGATCCGCAAGCACAACACGCTGGACGTGAGCCTGGACGACATCGCCGGCTCCCGGCCCGACCTGGACGAGATGGTCGACCCGCTGCTGCGCGACTTCCTCCGCGCGTCCATGCGCGCCGGGTTGAACATCATGGTCGCCGGGCTCGCCGGCGCCGGGAAGACCACTGTCATCCGGGCGCTGATGAACGAGATCCCGCCGGACGAGCCGTACGTGCTGCTGGAGGAGAGCCGGGAACTGCTGCCCGCCCGCCGCCAGGCACGGCACCGGGCGGTGATGAGCTTCGAGGCGCGGGAGGGGCACGGGGAGCGGGGGCTGGACGGACGTCCGGCCGGCGAGGTGACCATCGCCGACCTCATCCCGGTCTCGCTGCGGATGGGCGTACTGCGGATCATCGTGGGCGAGGTCCGGTCCCGGGAGATCGTCCCGATGCTCCAGGCGATGACGACCAGCCGGGGATCGATGTGCACCATCCACGCCCGTACCCCGGCCGGCGTCGGTGAACGCATCGTGGAGCTGGCGCTGGCGCACGGCCGCGAGATGACCGTCGACCAGGCGCGCCGGATGGCCGGCAACGCGCTCGACCTGATCGTCTACGTGACGGTCGAGGACGAGACCGCGATCGGTGGGCGCAAGCACCGGTTCGTCTCGCACGTCGAGGAGGTGATCGGGGCCGGCGACGCCGGCCGGATCACCACGACCACTGTGTTCGGCCCCGGCCCGGACGGCCGGGCGGTCCCCCGCCACCTGCCGGAGCGGGTCCGCGACCAGCTGCTCCGGGTCGGCTACGACGCCCGCCTGCTGAGCCGCTGGATCGAGGCGGGCACCGGCGCCTGGCGGCGGCCGCGGCAGACCCGACTGGCCCGGCGGTGACGGCGTGCGCGACGACGTCGAACTGATCGCGGTGGTCTCCGGGGCCGCCTGCGTGGCCGGGCTGATCCTGGCGGTGGTCGCGCTGGTCGGCACCCGGCGACCGGTCGGGCCCGCACCCGGCGCCGGCCTCGGCCTGAGCCGGCTCTGGTACGGCTCCGGCAGCACCCCCGCCGAGCGGCGCGGTCACCAGGCCCTGCTGGTCGGCGCGCTGGTGGCCGGGGCGGCGGCGTTCCTGCTCACCGGCCTGCCCGTGGTGGGTCTGCTGGTCGCGGTGGCGGTGCCCGGCACCCCCTGGCTGTTCAACGTGGGCCGGGCCGAGCAGCGCGCCATCGCCCGGATCGAGGCCGTGGGCGAGTGGACCCGGCGGCTCAAGGACGTCTCCGCCACCGGGCAGGGGCTGCAACAGTCCATCATCCACACCGTCGGCACCGCGCCGGAGGAGATCGAGGAGGAGGTACGGCTGCTCGCCGCCCGGCTCCAGGCCGGCTGGCTGGGCCGGTCCGCCCTGCTCGCGTTCGCCGACGAGATCGGCGACCCGGTCTGCGACCAGGTGGTGGCCGCGCTGATCCTGCACCTGACGGACCGGGGTGACCGTCTCGGCGACGTGCTCGGCTCGATCGCCACGGCCGCGGCCGCCGAGGTCGCCACGCGGCGGGAGGTCGAGGCGAAGCGCACCCAGCCCCGGTTCGCGGTGCGCTTCCTGACCGGGATGACCCTCGCCACCCTGGCGTACGGGCTGCTCAACACCGAGTACGTCCGCCCGTACGCCACCCCGGTCGGTCAGCTGGTGATGGCGGTTCTCGGCGCCACCTTCGTCGGTCTGCTGGTCTGGGTGCGGTCGATGAGCAGGCCGCAGCGGGCCGCCCGGTTCCTGCCCGCCCCCGATCCGGAGGAGGCGATCGCGTGAACGCGAACGTGCGCGGCGAGCCGGTGAACGGCTCGGCCCGGCACCGGAGGCCGACCCCATGATCACGTACCTGAACTGGCAGCTCGGGATCGCGGTCGGCGGCGGCGCGGCCGTCGGGCTCGGTCTCTTCCTGGTCGTACGCGAGCTGGGGCCGGCGTCCCCGGCGCTCGGGCCCGCGCTGCGCCGGCTGCACCAGCCGGCGGGCACCCGACCCCTCGCGACGCCCGCCGGACGGCGGCTGGAGTGGCTCACCGGGCTCTCCCGGTGGCTGCGCCCGCCGCACCGGCAACTCGCGCTGATCGACCAGACCCCCGAGCAGTACGCGCTGTCGCTGCTGCTCTCCGCGTTGATCGGGCTGGCCACGCCGACCCTGCTGGGGGTGGCCTGCTTCGCGCTCGGCATCCCGCTGCCGCTGGCGGTGCCGGTGCTGGGCAGCCTCGGGCTCGCCCTGGTCGCGGCGTTGCTGGCACACCGATCCGTGCTCGCCCGCGCTGCCAAGGCGCGGGAGGAGTTCCGGCAGGCGGTCTGCACCTATCTGGATCTCGTGGCGTTGCAGCTCTCCGCCGCGCACGGCCCGGTGCAGTCCCTGGAGCGGGCCGCGGCGGTCTGCGACGGCTGGGTCTTCGACCGGATCGCCGAGGCGCTGCGGATCGCCCAGATGCAGATGCACTCCCCCTGGGACGAGCTGCGCGACCTCGCCGACCGGATCGGCATCCCCGAACTCGGCGACGTCGGGGCGATCATGCGCTCCTCCGGCAGCGAGGGCGCGCAGGTGCACGAGACCCTGCGCAGCCGGGCCGACTCGCTGCGCGACCAGATCCGCACCGACAACCTCGCCCGGGCCGAGGGGGTGACCAGCCGCCTCGACATCCCGGGCGCGCTGCTCGTCTTCGTCCTGCTCGGCTTCGTCGTCTACCCGTTCATCGCCCGCATGTGACCCGACCTGAGAAGGAGCCCCCGCCATGTCCCTCATCACCTACGTGCACGTCGCGTTGACGACACGCCTGGCCGAGCTGCGCCGCGACGGCGAGCGCGGGGACAGCCCCGTGCCGACCGCCGTCATCATCTTCGGCCTGGTCTTCGTGGCGACGATCGTCACCGGCCTGGCTCTCGCCAAGGCCGAGGACTGGATGAACGGCATCCCGGCCCACAGCAACCCGACCAAGCCGTAACCGGCGATGCACCGAGCCGCTCACCGCCGGGGACGTCGGGCGACCCTCGCGGCCCGACGTCCCCGTACGCCCGTGACGGGCCGGCCCGTCCGCCGGCCGGCCCGCGCGGTGGCACGGCGGCAGGCCGCCGGTGGCACGGATCGTGGCGCCAGCCCGGTCGAGCTGGCGGTGGTGATGCCGCTGATCCTGGTGCTGCTCTTCGCCTCGGTGCAGGTCGCCGCCTGGTTCGTGGCCCGGTCGACCGCGCTCAACGCCGCGCAGAGCGCGGTGAACGCGCAGCGGGTGCACCAGGCTCCCGCGGACGCCGGCGTCCAGCGGGCCACCCGGTTCCTCCGGGCCTCCGGTGACTGGCTGGTCGGCTGGAACCGCCCGGCCCCGACCTGCCAGACCAGCGCCACCGAGGTGACCTGCACGGTGAGCGGCCGGTCCCTCTCGGTGATCCCCCTGGTGAGCTTCCCCGTGCGGCAGACCGCCCACGGGACTGTGGAACGGTGGACCACGTCGTGACCCGCGACGGCGGACGGGGTTCGGTCTCCATCGAGGTGGCGGTGCTCGCCCCGGCGTTCATCGCGCTGATCGTGCTGGCCGGGGTGACCGGGCGCAGCGCGGTGGCGGCCGAGGCGATCGAGGCCGCCGCGCACGACGCGGCCCGCGCCGCCTCCATCTCCCGGGACGCCGAGACCGCTCGCGCCGAGGCCCGGGACGCCGCCCGCCGGCAGCTGGACTGGCGCGGCCTCGCCTGCACCGGCGCCCCGACGCTCACCTTCACCGGTTCGGTCGCGGGCCGGTCCACCACCTTCAACGCGGCCTTCGGCAGCCGGGCCGGGCAGGAGGCCGCGGTGACCGTCCGGGTCAGCTGCACCGTCTCCTACCAGGACCTGCACCTCTCGGTGCTGCCCGGCATGCCGAGCGGGAACGGCATCTCGGCGAGCTTCACCTCGCCGCTGGACCGCTACCGGAGCCGAGGATGACCACCGGGTCGGGCCACGACGCGGGACGGGTGAGCATCTTCCTCGCGGTGGCGATGGTCGGGGTACTCGCCGTCATCGGGCTCTCCTACGACGGCGCCGGCCAGTTGCGCACCCTGCAACGCGCCGACAACCTGGCCGCCGAGGCGGCCCGCGCCGGAGGGCAGGCCGTCGACCGGGCCACCGCCATCGCGGGCGGGCCGAAGCGGATCGACAAGCGGCAGGCCCGCGCCGCCGTCGTCGACTACCTCGCCGCGGCGGGTGCCGCCGGACACACCGTCAGCTTCCCGGTCGTGAACGGCGAAACCCTGATCAGAGTCCAGGTCCGCATCACCTACCACCGGTCGATGCTCGGCCTGCTCGGCTTCCGCGACACCGTCACCGTCACCGGTGAGGCGACCGCGCGCGCCCTCACCGGACCGTAGGGAAGGAAGGCAGCCATGAGTCGCTCCGCGGTACGCCGGACCGGACGGGTCGTCACCGGGTTCGGCGCGCTCGTCCTGCTCTGTGCGGTGCTGGTCGGCGCGCCGGTGGCGCTGCTCGCCCTCGCCGGCAACCCCCTGCCCGACCACGTGCCGACCCTGGCCGAGGTCGGCACCGCGCTGACCAGCCGCGACGACGGGCAGCTCTTCCTGCGGGCGCTGGCGCTCGTCGGCTGGTTCGGCTGGGCCACGTTCACCCTCTCGGTGCTCGTCGAGCTCGGCGCGCAGGCGCTGCGCCGGCCCGCGCCCCGGCTGCCGGGCATGAGCCGCCAGCAGCGCGCGGCGGCCGCGCTGGTCGGCTCGGTCGCGTTGATCGTCGCCGCCGCCCCGGCGGCGAGCGCGGCCACGATCGCTGGTCAGGCGTACGCCGGGCCGGCGGCGAGCACCCCGGCGGTCGTCTCCCAGGCGTACGCCGGGCCGATCTCCCCCGTGGTGCGGGAACCCGTCACGGCGGCGGCGAGTACGGAGGTGACGGAGACGCGGGCCGGGGACCGGCCGGTGTACCGGGTCGCCAAGGGCGACTACCTCGGTGCGGTCGCCGAGCGTTACCTGGACGAGTTCGCCGACTACCGCGAGCTGGCCCGGATCAACCGGCTCGCCGACCCCGACCGGATCCGTCCGGGGCAGCTGCTCAAGCTGCCGCAGCAGGCGACCGACCGGGGCGTACGACCGCACGCCACCGGTCGTCTCGTGGACCGTCCGTCGCCCCGCCCCGCCCCGGAGCGCGTCGCCGGGGCACACGGTGCCCGGCCGGCACCGGCCGCGTCGGGTACCGAGGAGGGGAGCGGCACCTCCGCACGATCCGAGGGCAAGGCACCGCCGATGACTGTGGGGGCGGCCCGGGCGGGCGAAGCGGATCGGCTGAACCGGCCGCTGGCGGTCTCCGCCGTACTCGCCGTGGCCAGCATCGTCGGCGCGCAGATCGGGGCCGTGCTCGGGCTGCGCCGCCGTCCGGTCGCCACCGGAGCGCGGGCGGATGGTGGCTCCGGCGCCACGCGGGCAGCGGCGGGCGGTCAGGTGCGGGCGCTGCCCAGCGGCCAGGCCGGGGCGCACGCCCGCGCCGCCGGTGAGCTGCCGGTCGGGCGACACCGTAGGGACTGAACCGTCCCGACCTCGGCCGCTCAGGGAGGCGTCGCCGCTCAGCGCCTCGGCGGGGTCGCCGCAGGACGCGGTTCAGGGCAGCCGGGCCTCGAGCACGCCGTCGCGGATCCGGGTGGGGAGCACCTGCCCGTCGTTGCCGGACGGGCCGTGCACCACCTCGCCGCCGTTGAGCCGGAACGTGCTGCCGTGCCACGGGCAGACCACGCAGTCGTGCCCGTCGACCTGCTGCACCTCGCCCTGGCCCAGCGGGCCGCTCTGGTGCGGGCAGCGCTCCAGCATCACCGTCACGTCGTCGCCGTGCCGGTAGAGGATGACCGAGACGTCGTCGATCTCCCGGGTGATCAGCTGCCGCTGCGGAAGGCTCGCCATGTCGCCCAGCGGATGCCAGCCCTGGCTGATCAGGTGCAGCTCGGAGATGCTCTGGTTGACCTGCGCCCCCTGCTTGTACGCCAGGTGTCCGCCGATGTACGCGCCGATGCTGGCCATGCCGAGGCCCGCCATGCCGAGCGCCCGGCCGAGCCGGTGCCGCCCGGAGAAGCGTGCCACCAGCGAGCCGCTGTAGCAGGCCAGCGCGATGGTGTTCGCGGTGGCGTGCACCAGGCCCACCCGCCGCTGGTCGGGGGCGAGCGCCGCCCAGTCGTTGAGACCGGCGACCGCCGCCGGCAGGGCGCTCACCGTGCCGACCGCGGTCAGCGTGGTGGCGGCCCGGCGCTGCCCGGGCATCACGTCCAGGATCGCCGCGCTGATCCAGGACCCGACGGGCACCTGCACCATCGCGGGGTGCAGCGGGTGGCCCAGCGGCACCCCGTGCAGCAGATCCCGGATCCGCTGCGGTCGCAGGACCGCCTGGACCGCACGCTGGAGCGGGTCACCCACCCGGTCCAGCCGGGTGTTCTGCTCGATTCTCGTCAGTAAGGCTCGCACGGGTACCGACTTCCCGGTCTTCGCCGTCGCAAACCGGTCGCCGGGGACGGATCCGTAGCCGGGTGTGAGCACCGCCCGATCCCACCGTGACGTTGCATCAGCGACGGCTTCCCCAGGCCGCCCCTGGCGTGCCGGCACCGCCGCGGGCATGCTGTGCCGATGGGCGTACGGGTCGAACGTCACGCAGCGGTGACCACGGTGATCCTGGACCGGCCGGCGGCGCGCAACGCGGTCGACGGGCCGACCGCGCGAGCGCTGGCCGACGCGTTCCGCGCCTTCGACGCCGACCCGGACGCCTCGGTCGCCGTGCTCTGGGGCGACGGCGGCACGTTCTGCGCCGGCGCCGACCTGAAGGCGATCGGCACGGCGAGCGGCAACCGGGTCGAGCCGGACGGGGACGGCCCGATGGGGCCCACCCGGATGTTCCTGGGCAAGCCGGTGATCGCGGCCATCTCCGGGTACGCCGTCGCCGGCGGCCTGGAGCTGGCGCTCTGGTGCGATCTGCGGGTCGCCGAGGCCGACGCGGTGCTCGGGGTGTTCTGCCGGCGGTGGGGCGTCCCGCTGATCGACGGGGGCACGGTCCGGCTGCCCCGGCTCATCGGCGAGAGCCGGGCGATGGACCTGATCCTCACCGGCCGGCCGGTTCCGGCCCAGGAGGCGTACGACATGGGGCTGGTCAACCGCCTGGTCGCGCCGGGCACGGCGCGGGCGGAGGCCGAGCAGCTGGCCGCCGAGCTGGCCCGGCACCCGCAGGTCTGCCTGCGCAACGACCGGGCGGCGGTGCTCGCCGGCGCCGGGCTGCCCGAGCCGGCGGCGATGGCGACCGAGCTGGCGTACGGGATGGAGTCGTTGGCGTCGGACGCGGCGGCGGGCGCGGCGCGTTTCGCCGGCGGGGCCGGCCGGCACGGTGCCCCGGCGGAGTGACCCGGCCGGGGCGGAGGGCGCCGCCGCGCAGCGGGCGCTGGTCCGGGCCGCGCACGCCGCCGGTGTGCGGACCTCGCCGGTGCGCGCCTCGCGGACGGTCCGCCGCGAAGGGCGGACGCCGCCGGGAGGTGGGTCCTCCCGGCGGCGTCCCGGTGCGGGTGGTCAGTTGCGGATGATGGTGAAGGTCGTGGTGGTGTTCCTGATGTCGACGTCGTTGTCGGTCAGCCGCAGGTTGTTGAAGGTCGCCGAGCCGACTGCCGGGCCCTGACCCGGCTCCGGCATCTCGTTGGCCCAGATGGCGAAGCCGGACTTGTGGTCGAAGGCGTCACCGCTGCGCCGCGCCCCGGAGATCGAGACGTTGGTGAAGACGGTGTCGGTGACCGGGTTCTCCGGCTGGTTACCGGTGTACTTGGTCTGGAACATGATCCCGGAGTAGGAGGGGTCGACGATGTCCACGTCCGTGACGCGGATGCCGCGGAACTCCTTCGACGCCGAGAAGATCCAGATCGCCGGGAAGGTCTGCGCGCCCCAGAAGTGGCCGCCGGACCGGATCAGCGAGATGTTCTCGAAGCGGGTGGGCGGGCTGGCCCCGAACCCGATGAAGGGGTAGCCGAAGTCCAGCGAGCTGATGGTGATGCCGGAGTAGGTCAACTGGTCCGCGATGTAGAGGTTGCGGAACACGTTGTCGTAGCCGCCGTACACGGCGATGCCCGCCGCCCGCCAGGTGAGCGTGGCGGTCAGGTTCTCGAAGACGTTGCCGTGGTTGGACGTCGACGCCCCCTGGTCGATGGCGGAGAAGAGCGCGAAGGCGTCGTCCCCGTTGGAGCGCCCCTCCGAGTTGGCGACCAGGTTGTTCGTGCTGCCGTTGGTCATGTTCACCGCGTCGGCGAAGGTGTTCCGGAACCGACTGTTGGTGATGGTGAGGCCGCTGACGCTGACCCCCCAGTACCCGCAGACGGTGTGCTCGACCCAGACGTTGTCCAAGGTCATGTCGTCGACGTCCTTCAGCTCACCCCAGACCTTCCCCGGCCCGTCGATCCGGTTCGTGTAGTTGCCGAAGAAGGCGAGGTGCTCGAAGGACGACCCGCTGGCCGACGGCTCCACCCGGAAACCGGCGTCGGTGTTCTGCTGCGACGGTGGCGTCTGGAAGCGGGTGAACCACATGCCCGCCCCGACGACCTTGACCGGCTTGCCGTAGACCTGGAACTTCTGCGCGGTCTCGTACGTGCCGGCCGGCAGGTAGACGCCGGTCAGGTTGCCCGAGGTGTCCATCCGGACCGCGTCCAGGGCGTTCTGCACGTCCTGGTGGCTGAACCCGTTCGGCACCGCGTACCGGGCCGGGTCCGGGTTGGCCCGTGGTGACACCTGCTCCAGGTTGATGAAGTCGATGGCGTACGTGGTGTTGTTGGCCGGGTCCTTCTGGAGACGGATCCGGCTGCCCGCCGGGATCGTCGAGTTCAGCAGGACGTTCGCCTCGTCGTAGAGGTGCCGGGGCGGGCCCGCGCTCGGCGAGTCGCTCGGGCTGGCCTCGGCGCCGTAGAGCCAGATGTGCTTCGAGGTGAGGTTGATCGGCTTGTGCAGCACGCCGTTGACGTAAATGTTCAACGTCGAGTTGATGCCGCCGCCACCCGGCGCGTCCGGGATCGAGAAGCGGGTCACCAGGGCGTTCGCCGGCGCCTTGGTGGTCCACTCGACGTACGCGCCGTTGGTGTTGAGGGTGACGGCCCGCCGGCCGGACGCCTCACCGCCCAGGTCACCGATGATCCGGTTCGGGCCGACCGTCTGCGCCCCGCCGCCGACAGTGCCCTCCTCGGCCTCGTACATGTCGTACGGCAGGTTCGCCCCACGCCCGACGAAGAGGGGCCGCTCGCTCGTGTTGTTCTGCCGCTTCACCGGCAGTTCGTTGGCGTCGTCGGCGAGCACCACCCGGACGGTGTACCTGCCGTTCGCCGCCGTCCAGCTGCCGAGGTTCACCGGCCCGGCGGTCGCGCCGGCGGCGATGGTGCCGCTGTACGAGCCGGTCAGCGTACGGACCACGGCGCCGGAGTCGTTGACCACGGTCAGCGTGATGCCGTGCGCGCCGCCCGCCGAGGCGACAGTGCCCTGGTTGCGGATGGTCACCGCGAAGTTCACCGTGGCTCCCGCGCTCGGCGTGCCGGGCGACCAGGTCACCGCCGAGGCGACCAGGTCGGAGCTGGCCACCGGGTTCACGGTGAGCGGGTTCGGGCTGGTGTAGCTGTTGTTCGCCTCGTTCTGCTCGATCACCGTGTTGGCCTCGTCGACCTTGGCCACGAGTTCGTAGCTGCCGGCGTTGCGCGGCCCGATGTTCGCCGAGACGGTGGTGGAGGCGCCGGCGGCCAGCGCGCCGACGTTCGCCGTGCCGACCTTCGTCGTACCCAGGTAGAGGCCGACGGCGGTGGCGGCGGAGCCCGCGGTCCCCGCGTTGCGGACCGTGGCGGCGAGGGTGATCGCGTCGGTCTCGACCGGCGCGGCGGGTGACGCGGTGACGGCGGTGACCGTCAGGTCCGGGTTCGGGGCCGGGACGCCGATCACCTGGAACTCGGCGACCTGCCCGTTCGACGACCCGGAGTTCGCGGTGAACTGGAGTCGCACGTCGGCGGCGGTCGCCGAGACCGGGATGGTCACCGTGTTGCCGCCCGCCGGGCTGAACGAGTAGGTGGCCGACCCGACCAGCGTGCTGAACCCGGAGGCGGACTGCTCCCGGCCGAGCACCTGGAACGTCTGGGTACGCGGCCCCCAGACCGGGTCGGGGTTGAGCTTCACCACCAGCGAGGTGACCGTCGCGTTCGCGCCGAGGGCGACGGTCAGCGTGCTCGGGTACGCCCCGGGCGCGCCCTCCCAGTAGGTGGTGACGTCGTCGTCGTTGGCGTTGACGGCGTTGAAGACGTGCACCACCGAGGAGGCGGTGATCGGCTTGTCGACGGCGAGGTTGGTGCCGCCGGGCGTGCTGCCGGTGCGGGTCACCGTGTTGCTGTTCGCCGACGTGTTCCCCGCCGCGTCCCGGGCGCGGACGAAGTAGGAGACGGTGGCCGAGGCCGGCTGGTTGTCGGTGTAGGTGAGCGTGGAGCCGTTGACGTTGCCGCGCAACGCGCCGTTGGCATAGACGTCGTAGCCGGTGACGCCGACGTTGTCCGTGGACGCGGTCCAGGTCAGCCGGATCTGGCCGGTCGCCGGCTGGGTGTAGGCCAGGTTGCCCGGCGCGGTCGGCGCCACCGTGTCACCGGTGCTGCCGGTACGGGTCACCGAGTTGCTGTTCACCGACTGGTTGCCGGCCGCGTCCCGGGCCCGGACGTGGTAGGTCACCGTCGCGGAGGCCGGCTGGGTGTCGGTGAAGGTGAGCGTCGAACCGACGACGCTGGTCCGCAGCGCCCCGTTGGCGTAGACGTCGTAGCCGGTCACCCCGACGTTGTCGGTCGACGCGGTCCAGGTCAGCCGGATCTGGTCGGCGGCCGGCTGGGTGAAGGCGAGGTTGCCGGGCGCCGAGGGCGGCTGGGTGTCGCCGGTCGCCGGGCCGTAGACCTCCAGCTCCGAGAGCTGCCCGGCGGGCCAGCCGGTGTTCGCGGTGAAGAGCAGGCGGACGTACCGGGTGGCGGCGGTGGGCACGTCGACGGTGACGGAGTTGCCGGAGCCGGGGTTGAAGGCGTACGACGCCGAGCCGACCAGGGTGCTGAAGCTCGACCCGTTGGCGCTGCCCTGCACGGTCAGCGTCTGGCTGCGCGCGCCCCAGCCGCCGGGCAGTTTGAGTACCACCCGGTTCACGTTCACCGTGGCGGCCAGGTCGACCTGGATCCACTGCGGGAAGGCGTTGTTGGCGCTCTCCCAGTAGGTGCCGGCGTTGCCGTCGTTGGCGTTGGCCGCGCCGTAGACGTCGGCGTGGCTGCTCTCCGCCATCGCCTTGCCGAGCGCCAGGTTGGTCGACGAGGTCGCCGCGCCGTACACCTCCACCTCGGCGAGCTGGGCCGCCGACCAGCCGGTGTTCGCGGTGATCTGGACGCGGACGAAGCGGGTGCTGGTGGCGGGGAAGTTGATGGTCACGGCGTTGCCGCCGGCCGGGCTGAACGCGCGTCCGGCCGAGGAGACGATGGTGCTGAAGCCGCTGCCGTCCGCGCTGCCCTGCACGGAGAGCGTCTGGGTGCGCGCCTCCCAACTGCCGGGGAGCTTGAGGATCACCTGGTCGATCGAGTGGCTGGCGCCGAGGTCCACCTGGGCCCACTGCGGGAGGGCGCCGCTGCTCTCCCAGTAGCTGCCCTGGTTGCCGTCGGTCAGGTTCGCAGCGGCGTACGGCGCGTTGGTGCTGCTCGCGGAGGCGGCCTTTCCGGCGGCGAGGTTCGGCCCGCCGGCTGCGGCGGCGGGTGGCGCCGGGGCCGCGGTGACGGCGAGGCCGATCGCGGCGAGCACCGCGACGGCTCGGGTACGGAATCTGGACATGGTTGCGGACACCTTCTTCCCGGGGGACGTGGAGAGGCGTGTGCGGTGGTGCGGGGGTGCGGTGTGGAGCGGGGTGTTGCGGGCGCGCCGGTGGGGCCCCGATCGGCGGCGGAGCCCCACCGGCGCACGTCAGGTGGCGTAGACCTCGAACTCGGCGAGCTGGCCGGCGGGCCAGCCGGTGTTGCCGGTGAGGGTCAGCCGGACGAAGCGTCGGTCACCGGCCGGCACGGGGATCGACACGGTGTTCCCGGACGCCGGGTCGAAGGTGTAACCGGCCGAGCTCTTCAGCGTGCTGAACGAGGAGCCGTCGGTGGAGCCGAGCACGGCCAGCGTCTGCGTCCGGGTCTGCCAGGCCGGGGCCGGCGGCAGCTTCAGCACCAGCCGGGACACCGGCCGGGCGCTGCCCAGATCGACGGTCACCGACTGCGGGAAGGCGCTGTTGGCGCTCTCCCAGTAGGTGTTCGCGTTGCCGTCCACCGCGTTGCCGGCGACGTACACGTCGGCGTGGCTGGTCGCCGAGATCGGCCGTCCCGCCGCCAGGTTGCCGGTGGGCGGGTCGGTGGGTGGCGGGGTCGAGCCGTCGCCGTACACCTCGAACTCGGCGAGCTGCCCCGCCGGCCAGCCGGTGTTGGCGGTGAACGTCAACCGGACGAACCGCCGGTCGCCCGCCGGCAGGGCGACCGAGACGGTGTTGCCGGACGCCGGGTCGAACGTGCGGCCGGCGGAGCCGGCGAGCGTCGCCCAGGAGGAACCGTCGGTCGAGCCGAGCACGGCAAGCGTCTGCGTACGCCGCTCCCAGCCGGCCGGCAGCTTCAGCACCACCCGGTCGACGTGGCGCGCCGCGCCCAGGTCGACGGTCACCGACTGCGGGAAGCTGTTGTTCGCGCTCTCCCAGTAGCTGGCGGCGTTGCCGTCGACCGTGTTGGCGGCCACGTAGTTCTGGGTGGAGCTGGTCGCGGTGACCGGCCGGCCCAGCGCCAGGTTTCCGCCGGTCGGCGGCGGATCGGTGGGCGGCGGGTCGGTCGGGGGCG
>NZ_SMKG01000142.1 GCF_004348525.1 Micromonospora sp. 15K316
GCGTGCCGGTGGACGGTGCGTCGGCGGTGCGCGGGACGCCGGTGGGCGCGGCGCCATCGCGGGGTGACGTCCGGTCGGTCAGCGGGGTCTGGGTCGCGTCCGGACGGTCCGCGTCCGCCGGGGCGGGAACGGTGGCGACCGAGCCGTCGCCGGTGCCGTTACGGTTCTCGTCGCGCGCGGGCCGGCGCGACGGGGAAGGAATCCTGGCCACAACACACCTCCTCGGGAATGCGGGGTGGCCGTGGAACGGACGGCACCCACGCGATACATCCCCGGATGTACCCGCCTGACCGGTTACCGACACGTACCGGCGGGCGGTCGGGTGCACGCGGACGGCTCTCGGGCGGGTCCCCGGGACGATCCGAGCGGGGCGCATGGCAGGTGGGCGGGCCCCTGACTACCCTTGCGCCCGTGCCAGAGGGACACACCATCCACCGCCTGGCGGCCCGGCACGCCGAGCTCTTCGCCGGCAGACCGGTGCACGCCAGCAGCCCGCAGGGCCGGTTCGCCGACGGCGCCGCCCGGCTCACCGGTACCGTTCTCGACTCGACCGAGGCGTACGGCAAGCACCTCCTGCACCACCACGCGGGCGAGCTGACGCTGCACGTGCACCTCGGGCTCTACGGCAAGGTGACCGACGGCGTCGGCGAACCGCCGGAGCCGGTCGGCCAGGTGCGGCTGCGGCTCACCAACGAGGTTCCCCGGCCCCGGCGCGGTGGCGGACCCGACGACCGGCACTGGCTCGACCTGCGCGGTCCCACCGCCTGCGAGGTGCTCACCCCGCCCGAGGTGGCGGCGCTGCGCGCCCGGCTGGGGCCCGACCCGCTGCGCGCCGACGCCGACCCCGATCGGGCGTACGCCCGGAT
Organism: Micromonospora sp. 15K316; assembly: GCF_004348525.1. Lineage (GTDB taxonomy): Bacteria > Actinomycetota > Actinomycetes > Mycobacteriales > Micromonosporaceae > Micromonospora. The sequence goes on from NZ_SMKG01000142.1 coordinate 867, forward strand.
CGCCCGTAGCGCGACGCCGCTCGCCGCCCTGCTGCTCGACCAGTCGGTGGTGGCCGGCACGGGGTTGATCTTCGTGACCGAGGCGCTGTTCCGGGCCGGCCTGCCGCCGACGCTACCCGGCAAGGCGTTGGACCGGGCCGGCTGGGACCGGCTCTGGGCCGACCTGGTGACGCTGATGACCCTCGCCGTGCGGCAGGGCCGCATCGACACCGTCCGTGACGAGCACCTGCCGGAGGCGATGGGTCGGGCGCCGCGCGTCGACCGGCACGGCGGCGAGGTGTACGTCTACCGGCGTCCCGGCGCGCCCTGCCACGTCTGCGGCACGGCGATCAGCCGCGGCGAGCTCGCCGGCCGCAACCTCTACTGGTGCCCCACCTGCCAGGGCCGGTGAGAAGGTCTCGGCTCACCTCGCGTCCTCGATCGGCCAGGCGGGTAACTGGGCTGACACGACGGCGCGAATACGGCGCCCGAACTGGGCGTCGTCGCTCTGGCCGGCACGTTCGGCGATATCCGACCAGCGCTCCAGCGACCCGATCACCAGCTTCCACTGGGGGCCAGTGAGAGTTATCGAAGTCATTTCTTCGTCCGGTGGCCACTGCTCCTCGGACCCGGCGATCTGCTCCCACCCGGTTTGACGAGCGCTCCGTCCCAGCCCCACCTCATGCGGAGGGCTGCCATTCATCACCGCCGTATCCACCTCGTTATCGAGGGTCGCGTCGATGATCTGCCATTGGCGCACCGTCATTGTCACGGTGTATGCAGCCTGACCAGGACGGTTTACCTCACGCATCGGTTCGGGCCCTCCTCAATACGGAAGCCGACGCCGCATTCTCTACTGGTGTCCCACCCGCCGGGGCCGGTGAGGTTGACTTCGGCTCACCTCGCTTCGTCGAGCAGCCAGCGGACCACGTCGACCTGATCGGGGAAGACGTCCCCCTCGCCGATGCTCCAGGCCAGGGTCTGCGCGATCGTCCAGCCCCGCACCCGATCCCGGTCCAGGCCCAGCTCGGTGCTGAGCCGGTCGAGCCGGTGGCGGACCGCCGCGGGGGAGTGTCCCAGCTCCGCGCCGCGCACCAGCGGCGCCACCGCGAACTCACGCTCGCCGACCAGCGGCTTCGGGTCGATGACCAGCCACGGCTCCCGGGTCGCCCGCAGCACGTTGCCGGCGTGCAGATCCTGGTTGACCAGTACCTGCTCGCCCTGGCTCGGGGGCAGGTCGGCGAGGAGCCCGAGGGCGGCGTCCAGCAGCCGCCGCTCGTACGGCCGGTTGGCCCGCTCCCAATTGCCGGGCATCCGCTCCGCCCAGCCGGCGGCCTCCTCGGCGAGCGAGGTGAACGGTGTGCCGGCCGGTACCCAGAGCCGGGGGAGGAGCGCGACCATCGTGTCCAGGGCCGCCTCGGCCGGCAACTCGTGCAGCGGGGTGCCGGGGACGGCCCGCTCGACCAGCAGAGCGCGCCGCACCGGGTCGTGCCCGAGCAACCGGACCGCGCCGGCCCCCGCCCATCGCGCCAACGCGGTCGCCTCGTGCTCGCTCTCGCTGTCCGGGTACTGGAGCTTGAGCACCGCCGGTGTTCCGTCCGCCAGCTCCGCCGGCATCGCCAGCGAGGCGAAGGCGTACGGGAACGGCGGGCCGACCCGCAGCGACCAGCGGGCGACGCACGCGGCCACCCGGTCCGGCAGCTCGGCCGACCAGGCGCGCCCAACCGGAGTGCGCCGTACCCAGTTCAGCTGCTCGGGGATCGGCAGGCTTTCGGTCATGCGACCATCCTGGACTCCGCGTCCGAGACCCGTACCACCGATCCCGGCCGTTTCTCGTCCGAGGCGCGTGCCTCGGCCAGCGTTACCAGGACGAGAGAGGTCACGCGGTGCGCTGGAGCTGCCGGTGAGACCGGTCCGGGGGCGGTCCCGCTCCGCCCCCGGACCGGAGTTCTCAGCGGAGCCGGCGGATGTCGCCGTACGCCCGGTAGAAGCCGCCCCGGCCGGACTCCCGCACCTCGGTGACCAGGTAGCGGGCGCCCGGCTCGCGGATGCCCTTCGGGAACTGCACCGACCAGTCGCGGTGGTACCCGTCGGAGAGGACCTGGATGCGCAGCCGGCCGCTCTGCTCGACGCACTGCACCACCACGCCGGACCGGTCGTCGGTGGTCACCTCGACCGAGGTCCAGGCGGCCGGCTCGGGCAGCCGGGCCGGGGCCTTCACGTCGACGACGTCGGGCACGCTGCCCGCCTCGGCGGCCCGGATGGCCGGCTCGCTGGCGTCGATGCAGGCGAGGTGGCCGCTGGTGGTCACCACGTAGAGCCGCTCCTGGTGGTACTGCATGGAGTAGGCCGAGCCGCAGCCGGTGCCGAGCTTCCAGAGCCGGTTGCCGGCCTCGTCGAAGCAGTAGATCGAGGAGGCGCTGTCACCGGCGAAGACGTAGCGGCCGCCCTCGGCGGTGGCGCAGGAGAAGACCGCGGCGTCGCAGCGGTACCTCCGCTCGGCGCGCCCGTTCTTGCGCAGCCGCACCACCTCGCGGGTGCCGGTGCCGGCGAAGACGGTGCCCCGTTCCTGCCAGCCGAACAGGACCGAGCCGGTGTCGGTGTGCCACAGCTCCTGCCCGGTGCGCCAGTCGTAGCCGGTGACGCCCCGCGAGTGGCCGTGGTAGAGCGCGTTCGGGTCGCAGCGCACCATCCAGGCGGAGCGGCCGCGGCCCGGGCGGCGCCAGAGGAACTCGTCCTCGTGGTCGACAGCGGCGATGCCCCCCTCGCGGTCGGAGACGCCCAGCACCCCGTCGTGGATGTCGAGCCAGTAGATGTCGATGTCGGGGGCGATCGCGTAGGCCACCCGGGGCACCTTGCCGGAGAGGTCGTAGACGTTGCCGTCGTCGCAGCCGGCGTAGATCCAGGCGTCGTCGGCGACGATGCACTTCACCCCGTCGGGGAGCCGCACCTGGTTCAGCACCCGGGCGTCGTGGCCGAGCGTGGTGATCACGCCGTGCTCGTTGCCCACCATGCAGCTCTGCCCGTCGACGAAGATGCCGAACGCGGGCGCGCCCGAGTCGTAACGCCAGAGCACCGGCGCGGTGCGCGCGGTGGAGCGGGTGCTGACGATCTGGCGGCGGGAGACCGAGCGCTTCTGCCGTACGCCGCGCACCGCCGGGGCGTACCCCTTGCGGATCTTCTCACCGATCTTCTTCGCGGCGGCCGCCCGGGCGCGGGCATTGTCCGGGTAGGTGGTGTTCTTCACCTGGCCCTGGTCACCGATGCGGCCGTAGCGGACGGTCATGGCAGTGTCCTCGACCACCACCTCGTAGAACTTGTGCGCGCCGCCGTCCACTTCGGACAGTTCGAGGTAGGTCGTCTCCTGAGCCATGGGGGGATGCCTCCGGGGAAGGGTGGGCGACCGGCGGATCGCCGGTGCGACAACGGAAGCAAGCTAACCCGTGCCCCCGACAAGATCGGGCAGGCGGGTGCGGACGGCGTCGGTCACCGGGTGGCGTGGTGCAGCGCGTCGACGGCCTTGCGGGCGGCGATCAGCACCGGGTCCCAGACCGGCGCGTACGGCGGCGCGTAGCCGAGGTCGAGAGCGGTCATGTCGTCCACCGTCATGCCGTTCCAGAGCGCCGCGGCCAACGTGTCGATCCGCTTCGCCGCCTCGGACCAGCCGACGATCTGCGCCCCGAGCAGGCGGCCGCTCGGCCGTTCGGCGATCAGCTTCACCGTCATCGGGCGGGTGCCCGGGTAGTACCCGGCACGGCTGGTGGATTCGGCGACCACCGAGACGAACTCGAACCCGACCGCCGCTGCCTCCTTCTCCCGCAGGCCGGTGCGTCCCACCTCCAGGTCGCAGACCTTCGTCACCGCCGTGCCGATGATCCCGGTGAAGGTGGCGTAGCCGCCGCCGATGTTCGTGCCGGCCACCCGGCCCTGCTTGTTCGCGTGGGTGCCGAGCGGCACGTGCACGGGCATTCCACTGATCCGGTGCAGGCACTCGACACAGTCACCGGCGGCCCAGAGCCCGGGCACCCCCGGCACCCGCATCCGCCGGTCCACCCGGATCGCCCCGGACGGCCCCAGCGGCACGCCGGCGGCGGTGGCGAGGTCGATGTTGGGGCGTACGCCCAGGCCGAGCACGACCACGTCGGCCGGGATCGCCCCCTCCTCGGTGACCACCGCGCTCACCCGGCCGTCCCGCTCCTCGATCCCGGTCACGCCGAGCCCGGTGCGGATGTGGACGCCCAGCTCGCGCATCGCGTCGACGACGACCTCCGCCATGTCCTCGTCCACCGTGGACATCGGCTGATCGGCCTTCTCGACCAGGGTGACGGTCAGACCGCGCTGGAGCATCGCCTCGGCGAGCTCCACCCCGATGTAGCCACCGCCGACCACCACCGCGCGCCGCGGTTTCGGCTCGCTCTCCAGCCAGTCGCGCAGCGCGGCGCCGTCGTCGAGGGTCTGCATGCCGAAGACGCCGTCGACGTCCGCCTCGGCCCAGGGCGGCCTCACCGGCAGCGCGCCGGTGGCGTACATCAGGTCGTCGAAGCGTTCCCGGACCTCGCCGCCGCCGACGAGGTCCCGGGCGACCACCTCGCGCCGGTCCAGGTCGATCCCGACCACCTCGTGCCGCATGCGTACGTCGATGTCGAAGCGCCGGCGGAACGTCTCCGGGTCGCGCGCGATCAACTGCTCCGGCCCGTCCACCAGACCACTGATCCAGTACGGGATGCCGCAGCTCGAGTAGGAGGTGAAGTGCCCCCGCTCGAAGGCGATGATCTCCAGTTCGTCCCGCCCGCAGCGACGCCGCGCCTGGGACGCCGCCGACATCCCGGCGGCGTTCCCGCCGATCACGATCAACCGTTGCGCCACGTGGTCATCCTGTCACGGCGCGCTCGTGCCGCGGGTCTGCCTCGCCACGTCCTGCACCACGTCGGCGAGCCGGCCGGTGCGCGCGAACACCGCGCGCTGCCGGGCCGCGCCGGTGCCGTGCCGGCGCAGTCCGCCCAGCAGGTCGGTCACCTCGGCCCAGTCGCCGTGGCGTTCCAGCGCGGGGCGGAGCCGCTCGACGAACCGGTCCAGCAGCTCCCACGCCGGACGGAGCTCGCCGGTGGTCACGTCCACTCCGTCGCCCTCCAGCCCGTCGTGGGCGGCCCGCCAGTGCGCGCCCACCAGCAGGTGGTGGTCGCTGGGGATGGCCGGACGCCCGGCCCGGACGTCCTCGATCGCGGTCGCCACCATCGCCCGGACGAGCGCCGCGACCAGCACCGCGTCGTCGACCGACGGGCAGACGTCGCCGATGCGGATCTCCACGGTCGGGTACTTCGCCGACAACCGGGCGTACCAGTAGAGCATCCCCTCGTCGAGCATCACGCCACTCGCGATCAGCTGGCGGATCAGCCGGCGGTAGTGCTCGTGCGACTCCAGGTACGGCGTGGGCGCCACGGACGGCCAGCGCTCCCACTCGACCGACCGCCAACTCGCGTAGCCGGTGTCCTCGCCCCGGGCGAAGGGGGAGTTCGCCGTCGCCGCGTGCAGCGTGGGCAGCCACGGCCGGACGTGGTTGAGCACCTGGACGCCGATCTCCGGGTCGGGGATGCCCACGTGCACGTGCATGCCGTTGTTGCCGGGACCGGGCACGAGCAGGCGGAACCGCTCGATCATCCGGTCGAACCGGGGCTTGTCGACCACCGGCGGGACGGGGCCGTCCACCGGGCCGGTACCGATGGCGAGCAGGCGTACGCCGGCGCGCTCGGCCGCGTCGGCCAGCGCGGAACGCAGCACGCCGAGGGAGTGCCGGATCGAGCCCAGCTCCAGCCCGGGTGGGCTGCCGATCTCGATCTGGCTGGTCTGGAACTCCCGCTCGACCTGCCCGCGCAGCTCCGGTGGCACCTGTTCCAGCACCAGGTCGACGGCGGGCACCGCCGCACCGGTGTGCGGGTCGACGAGCAGGAACTCCTCCTCGACACCCACCGTGAGCAACTCGGTCCCGTCCGCCGTCCGAGCGGGTGCCTCCGCCAGCTGGCCCGTCATGCCGATCACCGTCCGTTCGTGCTGGTCGCGGTCTGTCCACGCCAGCTCGCCTCCGTGGTTACCCAGGGTGGCGAAGTCGGGAAACGCGGTACGGCGGGGTGTGCGGCGTGTCGCCTCGGCGTGTCTTCGGTGCCGCCTGAGCCGAGCGATCGCCGCCGGTACGACGCCCGCCCGGCCCAGGCCGGGATAGATCGACGTTGACAACTGTCCGGGGAGCCCGTACAACTCGTGAGAGAGCGCTCTCTCGCCCCCGTCCCCGCAGAGAGGCACGTCCATGGAAGCTGCCCCGGCGGCCCCCGCCGCCCTGCCCGTACGACGCCGCGTACGCCTGTCGCTCGCTCTGCTCGCCGCCACCACCACCGCACTGGCCGGGCTCACCGTGACCGCGCAGGCGGCCGTACCACCACCCCCGTCCGGCTGGAGCCTCGTCTGGAGCGACGACTTCACCGGCCAGGCCGGCACCCTGCCGTCCGCCGCCAACTGGATCATCGACACCGGCACCAGTTACCCGGGCGGCCCGCCGAACTGGGGGACCGGCGAGATCCAGACGTACACCAACAGCACCGCCAACGTCAGCCACGACGGCGCGGGCAACCTGCGCATCACGCCGCTGCGCAACTCCTCCGGTGGCTGGACCTCGGCCCGGATCGAGACCGTCCGGAGCAACTTCAAGGCGCCCGCGGGCGGGGTGCTCGCCATCGAGGGCCGGATCCAGATGCCGAACGTGACCGGAACGGCGGCCCTCGGCTACTGGCCCGCGTTCTGGGCGCTCGGCGCCCCCTACCGGGGCAACTACCAGAACTGGCCCGGGATCGGCGAGTTCGACGTGATGGAGAACGTGAACGGGCTCAACTCGGTCTGGGGAGTGCTGCACTGCGGCGTCGCGCCCGGCGGCCCGTGCAACGAGTTCAACGGTCTCGGCAACTCGCGGGCCTGCCCGGGCAGCACCTGCCAGTCGACCTTCCACACCTACCGCTTCGAGTGGGACGCCTCGGTCAGCCCCCAGCAGCTGCGCTGGTACGTCGACGGCCAGCAGTACCACACCGTGACGCAGAGCCAGGTCGGCGAGCCGTACTGGTCGCAGATGACCAGCCACAGCGGCTACTTCCTGCTGCTCAACGTGGCGATGGGCGGGGGCTTCCCCAACGGCGTCGCCGGCTTCACCACCCCGACCGCCCAGACCGTCCCCGGTCACCCCATGCTCGTCGACTACGTCGCGGTCTACAGCCGCGGCACCCCGCCGACCGATCCGCCGCCGACCGATCCGCCGCCCGGCGGGGTACGCGACGCCTACGCGACGATCCAGGCGGAGTCCTTCGACGCGCAGAACGGGGTGATCGTCGAGGCGTGCGGCGAGGGCGGCCAGAACATCGGCGCGCTGCGCAACGGTGACTGGGTCCGGTTCGACGACGTCGACTTCGGGTCCGCCCCGCCCCGGGACTTCGTGGCCCGGGTCGCCTCCGGCGCCGGCGGCGGCGTCAGCGGCCTCGTCCAGGTGCGGCTGGACAGCCCGACCAGCGCCCCGATCGGCAGCTTCGCCATCGCCAACACCGGCGGCTGGCAGAGCTGGCGTTCGGTACCGGGCAACGTCGGCGCGGCCACCGGCCGACGCACGGTCTACCTGACCTTCAGCAGCGGCCAGCCGAACGACTTCGTCAACGTCAACTGGTTCACCTTCCGCCGCTGACCCCGGAAGGAGGGGCCCGGCCGGCACCCGGGCCCCTCCGACCGGTACGCCTCAACGGCCGGCGGGCACCTTCGGGCGATCACTGCGTCCTCTGCGCCGGCGCACCTTCTTCACCACCCACATCGTGATCATGGCGACGAAGAGCGCGAGGATGCCGTAGTCGAACCAGGTGCTGTAGCGCTCGACCTGGTGCCAGCGGGAGCCGAGCGCGTACCCGCCCCCCACGAAGAGCGCGTTCCACAGGCCGCTGCCGAGCGTGGTCAGCGTGACGAACTGCACGAGCGGCATCCGGTTCGTTCCGGCGGGGATCGACACGAGGCTGCGCACCACCGGGATCATCCGGCCGAAGAAGACCGCCCACCTGCCGTACCGCTCGAACCAGCGGTCGGCGCGCTCCAGGTCGTCCAGGTCCACCAGGGGCAGCCGGTCCAGCCACCGTTTCAGCCGCTCCTCACCGACAACGGCGCCCACCCAGTAGAGGACCAGCGCACCCAGCAGGGAACCGGCGGTGGCGGCGAGCGCCACCACGACCACGTGGAACCGTCCCTCGCCGGCCAGGAAACCGGCCATCGCCAGGACGATCTCGCTGGGGATCGGCGGGACGACGCTCTCCAGGGCCACGAGCAGCGCGACGCCCACCACGCCGGCCGCGTCGATCACCCCGGCCACCCAGCCGGTCAGCCCGCCGAGTTGAGTCGGGTCGACGTCCTGGGCGCTCGCCATGGGCGATCCTTTCCGCTACGGGAGGGGATCGCACTCCTGTACCCCACGGCGCGAGCGCCACACCTCGCGCCCGGGCCCCGTCACTCCTCCGGATGCAGGGCCGCGTCGGCCGCGCCCCGACGCCAACCGGTGAACCGGACCGCGAGCCCGCCCCGCGTCGGCGAGCAGCAGAACGGCCCGGCGCTCACCTGGGCGTCCGGCGCCAGTGGGGCGAGTCGGACCAGCCGCCACGGCTCCCCGGCCACCCGGGCCCGTACGGTGAGCGCATCGCCCGCCCGGCTGGCCCGCACGGTTACCTCCCGCCCGGCCCACTCCGGCACGGGGGCGACCGACCAGTCCGACAGTTCGCGCGTCACCACCGCGCCGACCTGCGGCTGACCGTCGCTGAACTCCACCCCGGCCTTGATCCAGTTCCGCTCGTCGATCCGGACCAGCACGCCGGCCTGGTCGAACTGCTCGGACCACTCCAACCGGAAGCTCACCTCCACCGCCGTGCCGGCGGGCATCGGAGCGAGCAGCGCGGGCGCGTCGTCGTGCACGAAGCCGTAGCTGGTGTGCCGCCAGAGGTCGGTGCCGGCGGCGGGTTCCACCACGAGCTCGCCCTCCGGCGTCGGCTCCACACGGACCGGCTGGTGCAGCCATTCACCGGTGGACCAGTCGACCGGCTCGGTCTGGGGTGCGTCGGCCATGCCCGGCACGCTACCGGTGGGGACCCGAGCCGGTTTGCCCGGGCGACGGATCGGAGAAGGTGAACAGGCATGGGTGACAGGTGGTACTCCGAGGCGGTCGTCTACTGCCTCGACATCGACACGTACGCGGACTCGAACGGCGACGGCGTGGGTGACATCCCGGGCCTCATCGGCCGGCTCGACTACCTCGCCCGGCTCGGCGTGACCTGCCTCTGGCTGCACCCGATCCACCCGTCGCCGAACCGGGACGACGGCTACGACGTCACCGACTTCTACAACGTCGATCCCCGTTTCGGCACCCTCGGCGACTTCGCCGAGCTGCTGCACCAGGCCCGCAACCGGGGCATCCGAGTGATCATCGACCTGGTGGTCAACCACACCTCCGACGAACACCCGTGGTTCCAGTCCGCCCGCTCCTCGCCGGACTCGCCGTACCGGGACTGGTACGTCTGGTCCGAGCAGGAGCCGCCGGACCGCAAGCAGGGCATGGTCTTCCCCGGCGAGCAGAAGGAGACGTGGAGCTACGACCGGACGGCGAAGGCCTGGTACTACCACAGGTTCTACCGGTTCCAGCCCGACCTCGACATGGCCAACCCGGCGGTACGCGCCGAGGTCAAGAAGATCATGTCGTTCTGGCTCCAGCTCGGCGTCTCCGGGTTCCGGATGGACGCCGTGCCGTTCATCATCGAGCAGACCCAGCCGGGCAACCCGGACTCGCCGAAGGACCTGGACTTCCTCACCGAGCTGCGCGAGCACGTCCAGTGGCGCCGGGGCGACGCGATCCTGCTGGCCGAGGCGAACGTGGAACCGGACCAGCTGCCGATCTACTTCGGTGACCGCGGCGGCTCGGCGAACCGGCTGCACATGCTCTTCGACTTCCTGCTCAACGGTCGCCTGATGCTCGCCCTGGCCCGGGAGGACCCGGAGCCGGTGATCGAGGCGTTGCGCGACACCCCCGTACTGCCGGCGGGCGGGCAGTGGGCCACCTTCCTGCGCAACCACGACGAGATCGACCTGTCCCGGCTCACCGCCGAGCAACGCAACCAGGTCTACGCGCGGTTCGGGCCGGAGGAGCACATGCGCCTCTACAACCGGGGCATCCGTCGCCGCCTCGCCCCGATGCTCGGCAACGACCGGCGGTGGATCGAGCTGGCGTACGCGCTGCAGTTCTCGCTGCGCGGCACGCCGGTGCTGCGCTACGGCGAGGAGATCGGCATGGGGGAGGACCCCTCCCTCCCCGGCCGGCACGCGATCCGTACCCCGATGCAGTGGTCCTACAAGGAGAACGCCGGCTTCTCCACGGCCGAGCCGGGCAAGCTGGTGCGCCCGGTGATCGACAAGGGGGAGTACGGCTACGAGAAGGTCAACGTCACCGCCCAGCGGCGTGACCCGAGGTCGCTGCTCGCCTGGTTCGAGCGGATGATCCGTACCCTGCGTGAGGCGCCGGAGATCGGCTCCGGCTCGACCACCCACATCGACGTGCCGATGCCGCCCGGTGTCCTCGCGCACCGCGCCGACGGGCCCACCGGGACCATGGTCTTCCTGCACAACCTGGGCACCGACGACGTCGAGGTGGACCTCAGCCTGCTCCAGCCGGAGGCGGACCAGCCGATCGACGTGTTGACCGACCGTGGCTACGGCGAGGTGGGCAAGCTGGAGCGCCTTCAGCTCTCCGGTCACGGCTACCGCTGGATCCGGCTGCGCCGGGGCCACTGACGGCCCCGTCGCCCGGTCGGCCCGCCGGTCGAGACGGCCAAGAGGAAGGGGCCACGGCGAACGCCGTGGCCCCTTCCCGTGGTCAGCCGGTCAGCGCACGCCGAACGCGCGGATCACGGTCTGGTCGACCGAGTTGCCCGAGCCGTCGGTGGCGCGGGCGCGCAGCGAGACGTACCTGGCGCCCTTCGGCGCCGTCAGCCCCGCCGACCAGGAGCCGTCCTTCGTCCGGCGCACGGACTGCCTCTGCCAGTGCGCGCCGTCGTCGTAGGAGACCTCCAGCCGGACCGCCCCCACGTCACCGCAGCCGGTGACCCCGGGCAGGTGCGTGGCGGAGACGGCAAGCGTGGTGTGGCGCTTCGCGGTGCCGGCGGCGTCGGTGTCCACCGTGTAGTCGAGCTGGAGCAGCGGCAGCACGCTCGTCCCCACCCCGGCGGCCGGCGCCTTCGACCGGAACCTCCACTCCGACTCCGTGCGCGTCGAGTACGCCCCGGCGGTCGGGTCCTGGGTGGTCCGCACCACCAGCCGGTACGGCAGGTCACCCGCGCCCGGCGCGGTGCCGCTGATCCAGGTGCTGGTGCCCTCGGCGAGCAGCGTGCCACCCTGGTAGAGCTGGTTGGTCTGGGTGGCGCCGTTCATCGCCATGCCGACGTGGTCGGCCCCGCCCCAACCGGGCACGTCCAGGTTCAGCGTGTCACCGGCGCGGGTGGGCAGCTTGAAGTTGTCGTTCAGGTGCGGTCGTTCGATTGGCTCGAAGAACTGCTCCGTCCCGTGGCTGCCCGCCCGGTAGCCGGTCCGCTCGTCGATCTGGTAGGTGCCGCCCTCGACGTACGCCTCCTGACCCCACTGGTAGAGATCGCCGACGGAGACCCAGTCGGTGCGTACCGGGGCGAGCGGCCGGTTGCTGGTCTGGCCGATGCCCCAGTCCGAGTACGACGGCCAGTCGAAGCGGAACTCGCCGCCCCGGGTCTGGCCGGGCGGGAAGGCGAAGCCCACGTCGATCCGGGCCAGCGTCTTCTTCGTCTCGGTCCGGCTGAGTTCCCGCGGGATCCGGTTGTGGTACGCCTGCACGAGGTCGTAGACGTAGTCGGCGACGGGCTGCGAGGTCACCTGGACCGTCGTCGCCCCGCGCCGGACCTGCTCGATCAGCGCCTCGCCCTCGTCCTGGCTGAGCAGCGCCACCTCGACGGGGGTGGGGGTGAAGAAGTCGATCGAGTAGTCGCGCACGTCGCGCCAGGGCTGGTCACTCACCACCAGCAGCAGCTTCGCTCCGGCGGCGGTCGCCGCAGCGGCCTGATCGGCGTCGAAGACGTCCTGGTTGCGCCGGACCACCACGGCCTTGCCCCGGGCGTCCAGCCCGGCGTAGTCGGTCGCGGCGCCGTTGCCCGCGTAGACGGTGGGCAGCGTCCAGCGCCCCTTCGGAAGCTGGGTGGTGCCCTGCTGGCGGACCACGTCGTCGAAGTCGACGGTCCTGGTGCCGACGCTGAGCACCGGCTGCTCCTTGCGCCACCGGGCGCCCAGGTAGAAGTCGCCGTGCTTCACGTCGCGGCTCGTCGGCTGGGCCCAGAAGCTGTCGTAGAAGACGCCGCCCTCGACGAACGAGCGCCACCGGCCCTCGCCTCGCGACCGGTAGTAGTCCAGCCGGGTGTACGTGTCCGCGGTCTGCTGCGGCGCCCGCGACTCGAGCCGGCGCGCCGTGCTCGCGTCCAGCCGGACCACGGTGTCCGCGCGCAGGTCGATGTCCGGGTCGCCGACGAGGGCCACGCCGAGCGAGTTCGGCCCGTGCACGCCCGTGACGTTCAGGAAGCTCATCGCCGAGTAGACGCCCTCGGGCAGGTAGAGCTGGACGACGCCGCTCTCGTCGGTGTTGAGGAAGTCCGGTCCGTACGCGCCGGGCCGGCCCAGCTCGATGAGGCCGGCCGCGGGCTTGCCGGCCCGGTCGGTCAGCTGCATCCGCAGCCAGTGGTACGGCGTGTACGTGCCGACGCTGATCGCGGTGCGGGCCGGCGCGGCCTGCCCCGGCCCGGTGGCGACGATCTGCCCGGTGTACCGGCTGCCGCCGGCCGCCCGGGTGGTGTCCGTGGTGAGGCTGACCGTGGCGGTGCCGTGCGCGGGCACGGTCACCCGCGCGGTGGAGAGGCGGAACAGGCCGGCGGGCGCGTTCGGCGCGTCGACCGCAAGGTCCAGCGGGATCGGCTGGCCGGTGGTGTTGGTGTACGTCACCGGCCGCGTGCTGCCACCGGCCTTCGCCGTGTCGTCCCCCATCACGGTGTGCACGGTGCCGGTGGCGAAGACCGGGGCGCGCACCGCCGCGGCGACGTCGACCCGGCCGGTGCCGGCCTGGTACGCGTCGTACTGCGGCGTCCGGTCGGTGGTGCTGACCAGCGCGTCCTTGAGCTGCTGGCCGGTCCAGTCCGGGTGGTTCGCGGCGAGCAGGGCGGCGGCGCCGGCCACGTGCGGCGCGGCCATCGACGTGCCGTCCATGCTCCGGTAGGCGCCCTCGCCGGGCGTGTACTGCGACCGGGCGGCGAGCACGCCGACGCCCGGTGCGGTCAGTTCGGGCTTGACGGCCTCGTCGCCGATCCGCGGCCCCTGGCTGGAGAAGGGGGCGAGCTGGTCGTCGGCGTCGACCGCGCCGACGGTCAGCGCGGCGTCGGCCGCGCCGGGGGCGGAGACGCTGCCCGGCGCGCCGTTGTTGCCGGCGGAGATGACGAAGAGCGCGCCGGTCTCGGCGCTGAGCGAGTCGACCGACTGGCTGAGCAGGTCGGTGCCGTCGCTCGGCTGGTCCGACCCGAGGCTCATGTTGATGATCTTCGCGTCGGCGTCCCGGGCCGCCCACTCCATGCCGGCGAGGATCCAGGAGTCCTGCCCGGAGCCGGCGTCGCTGAGCACCTTGCCGACGAGGAGGTCCGCGTCGGGGGCGACACCCTTCTCCCGGCCACCGGACGCGGCGCCGGTGCCGGCGATGGTCGAGGCGACGTGGGTGCCGTGCCCGTGCCGGTCGGTCAGCTCCTCGCCGGGAACGAACACGGCCGACCCGGCCACCCGGTCGACCAGGTCCGGGTGCGTGGCGTCGATGCCGGTGTCGAGGACGGCGACGCGGACGTCCTTCCCGGTGTCGCCGCCGGCCCAGACCTCGGGAGCGCCGATCTGCGCGGTGGTGTCGGCGAGGTCGACGCGGACCCGCCCGTCCAGCCAGATCTTCGCGATCCCGCCACCGAAGCGTCCGGACGAGCCGGCCGCGCCGGCGGACTTCGCGGCGGGGGTGGCGGTGATCGCGGCCCAGAACTCGTCGGCCTGCCCGCGGTCGGTGCTCATCGCGGCACCGGAGATGCTGCTCAACGTACGGGTGCGGGTCGCGCCGGTGGGCGCGGTGGCACGCAGCCCGGCGCTCGCCCCGGCGTACGACACGATCAGCGGCAGCTGTTCGGCGTGTGCGTCGTCGTACTCGTCGGCGATCAGCCGGGTCACGTTGAACAGTCGCTTGTCGAGGGTGTCCGCGGCCACGTAGGGGAGCACGGACTGGGGGTAGACGTAGAGCTCGTCGCCGGCCTCGACCACCCGTACCGGGGTGCGGTCGCCGTCGGGTCGCCGGACGTCCAGCGTGCCGCCGTTCGGGGTGCTGCGGGTGGTGACCACGTCACCGGTGATCAGGGTGACCGAGTGGGTGCCGGGC
>NZ_SMKG01000143.1 GCF_004348525.1 Micromonospora sp. 15K316
GCCTGACCCCGCCGACCAGCCGACCCGCCCGGAGTTGCCCGTGGACGTCACCACCAGCCCGCCAGCCCAGCCCGCCGAGCTGAACACTGCCGGCTTGTACGCCGCCGCCGACGGGCTCATTTGGATGGCACTGCACCGGGCCGGGGAGAAGCTGCGCCGCACCCCCGCCTGCCCGCGCGCCCGCCGCGCAGAAGCGAACCAGATCAGCGCGTCCGCCCTGCACACCGTCTTGCCCGTCGATGAGGCGTACGTCGACCAGTGGGGGCTACTCGCCGACGCCTTCGACCGGGCCGACGAGATCGCCGCCCGCTACGGCACCGACCCGCAGTGCCTGCGGGACTCGCTGTCCGTGTACTGCCGGGAACTGCTCGCCGCCGGTGTCGAGCACGAGTTCCGGCACGTGCCGGGCGCCCTGTCGGTGTGCGTGAAGGAACCCGCCCATGCCTGACCACCGTCGGGCAGCCCACCGCACCCTCACCGGCCTGCAACCGCTGGTCGAGCGGCCGGTGCGGACGGCGCTGCGCGAGGTGGCCGACAGGTTCACCAAGGCCGTTGAAGCCCTACCCGCCGGCAGCAGCCGGGAAGACATGACCCGCCTGGCAGGGGACCTGCGGGTCTGGTGGGGCGAGCACGGACGACCCGCGCTACGGGCCCTGCTCGCCCTATACGAAGCCGCGGTCGATGCGGTCGCCCGTTGGCTCGGTGTGGCCGCACCCGCCGGCTACACCGACCTGCCCGCCCAGTTCGACGCTGACCGGTTCCAGCTTCCCCAGCCGGTGCAGGGGTACTTGGCAGCCGTCGAAACTCGCCTGGGGTACGTCGGGGACAACCTGCGGGACACCGTGGTCCGCGCCGCTGCCGCCGCCGGCGCCCCCGCCGACGCCCGCCAGGCGGCTGTGGAAGCGGTCACCGCCGCGACCGGTGCCGCCCGCACCGACCGGATCGCGTCCACCGAAACCGCTCTGGTCTGGAACACGGCCACCGCCACCGCCACCGGCATCGCACCCCGCGAGGTGCGGCCCACGGTGAAACAGTGGCTGGCCGTCCACGACCTACGCACCCGCGCCGCTCACCGGGACGTGGACGGCACGATCCTCCCGGTCGCCGACTGGTTCGTTGTGGGTGGGGTGCCGATGGTCGGGCCCGGCGACCCGACTGCACCCCTCGACCTGATCGTGAACTGCCGCTGCGTGCTGCTGTACGGCCGCGAGGGTGAACCCCTGGGCGGCGGATTCCTATCCGACAGTGAGGTGAAGACCGTGATCCGCGAGTACGAGGAGAACACCCCCGGCGGGGAGGTGACCGCCGCCGACGGTGGCGGACACACGGGGGCGATGATCGCGCTGGTGCCCTCAGCGGCCGACGTAGAACGTCTCGCCGTCCCCGGCGGGGAGTCGGCCGACGAACTGCACCTGACCCTGTACTTCCTGGGCGACGCGGACGGATGGACCGACGAGCAGCAGGACGCCTTGGTGTCCGCCCTCCGCGACCTGGTGGACGACCCGGCCGACTCGGAGGTCAGCGGCCCGGTGGTGGGCAACGCCTTCGGGGTAGCGCACTGGAACCCGGCCAGCGACGACCCGGCCTGGGTGTGGTCCGTCGGCGACGATCCGGACGGTGAGGGGATGACCCTGGCCGCGGCCCGGAACCTCGCCGTGTCCGCGCTCAACGCGCTCGACAACGCGCCGGAGCTGCCCACCCAGCACAGCCCGTGGGTCGCACACGTCACCGGCGCCTACAGCAGCGACGACCTGCGCGCGCAGCTCACCGACCGGCTCGGCCCCATCCGCTTCGACCGCATCCGGATCGCGTTCGCCGGAGAGGTCGTGGACATCCCCCTCACCGTCGAGGCCACCGCCGCCGACACGGTGCCGGCCGGCGACGAGCCGATCACCTGGTCCACCCCCGGCGACACCGCCATCGCGTTCGAGAACCAGCAGACCGGCGACGGCCGCGTGTTCGCCCCCGGAGCCCTCTATTGGGAGGGGGGCCCGTGGCCGTTGCAGTACGCCGACGAGATGCTGTCCGGCCACGACGGCGCGGAGCTGGCCGGGGCGATCACCAGCCTCGACCGTGACGGTGACCGCATCCCCGCCGCCGGTGTGCTGTACCCGTCTCAGGCCGCCGGCCGCAACGCGATCATGCTGCTCGCGGAGGAAGCCCCCCTGGGTGTGTCCGTCGATCTGGATGACGTGGACATCGAGGTCGTGGACCGCTCCGGCGACACCGAGATGCTGCTGTTCGCGTCGCTGGCTTCCGCGTCGATCATGCGCCTCGCCGACGGCAGCTACGCCATCAGCGCCACCCACCACCGCACCCTCACCGCCGGAGCGAACCCGGTCACCGCGACCACCGCGCTCACCCTCACCGCATCCGCGGATGGTGCCGTGCCGGCCGACCAGGTGCGGGCGCTGACTGCTGTGGGTGTCCGCCTGGTCAACCCGGCCGTCGAGGTCGCCCGCCTGGCCGCGCAGGTCGGCATCACCGCGGCGGCCGGCGACCCGGACCCCACCGACGATGGGGTGGTCGTCCACTCCGAGCAGGCCGGGGACTTCCTGCTGCGCATCACCCGCGGCAGGGTGCGCGGCGCGACGCTGGTGTCGATGCCGGCGTTCGCCAACGCCCGCATCACCCTCGACACCGCGACCGTCGTCGCCGCCGACAGCGGGTCGGGTAGCAGCCGGATACGTGAGGCCGTCGCCTACGTGTCCGGCAGTCCCGTCCCCGTCGACGCCGCGACCCTCGCCGCCGCGCTCGGCGTCACCGTGGTCCGTGCCCGGGACTACCTGTCCCGGGCCGCCCGAGACGGGCTGATCGTCCGCCTCGCCCGCGGCCTGTACGTCGGCGCGTCCACCCTGCCCGAAGGTCGGCAGAGCGACGTGTCAGCCGCCGCCGACGCCACCACCGGCCTCGACGGCGAGCTGGACGGGCTGGACGAGCTGGAAGCGTCCGCGTGGCAGGCGATGCGCGGCCTACCCGCGATGCCCGCCGCCTGGTTCCAGGAGCCCACCGAGGAAGAGCTACCCCCGGACTCCGGTGGCGTCCACTACAGCAACGGCCGGATCTACGGCTGGGTCGCCCAGGCCGGCGTACCCCACCAGGGGTTCCCCGGCCGCCGCCTCACCATCGACAGCCTCGGCGCGATCGACACCACGCACTTCCTGCGCGCCCGCTTCCAGCTCGACGACGGCTCCACCATCCGGGTGGGGGCGTTCACCATGAACGTCGGCCACCACCGCGACGGTGCCGAGTGCGAGACCGCCGCCTGCCAGTTCGACGACACCCGCACCGTCGCCGGCATCGTGACCGTCGGCGTCAACGAGGGCGGCATGTGGTTCTCCGGCGCTGCCGCGCCGTGGCTGTCCGAGTGGGACGCGGCCACGTTCCTCGCCTGCCAGCCCAGCTACCACATGAAGCGGGACGGCGGCCGATGGTCGCTGCGCGCGGTGCTGTCCGTGCCGGTTCCCGGCCACCCGTCGAAGCTGGCCGCTGCCGCCGCGGTGGTGGACCGGTCGAACCTGGCGCTGGCCGCGTCCGCCGTCCCCACCGGCGACGACCCCACACCGGTGTCCGCGCCACCGACCGCAGCCGCCGACTTCACCGCGATCGTCGCTGCGGTCGCCGACGAGCTGGAACGCCGCCGCGCCACCCGCGAGGAAATCGACAGCCTCGCGGCCGGGCTGATCAACGTATAGGGAGGGAACAGGTATGGCCTGCTCGTGCGGGAAGAACCGCAAGCAGTTCGAGGTCGTCGTCAACCAGAACGGCGTCGACAAGGTGGTGTTCACCGGGTCGGTGAAGACCACCGCCGACACCGTCTCGAAGCGGTACCCGGGCTCCACGGTCCGGGAGAAGGCACCCGCCGCCGCGAAGTAACCGACCGGGGGCGGCAACCACACCCAATGCTGCCGCCCCCACCACACACACGCCGCTACTATTCGGAGCAGCCGCTGGTTTTGGGCCGGGTACTCCACAGAGTCATCAGGAGATACCCGGCATGTCGTTCGAGATCCCCGAGGACATCACCGCCCTCACCGACGACGAACTCAACCAGTTCCGCGCCAAGGCCGTCGAGTCGTTCCAGGCCCTTTCGTCCGCCGACGTGGTCGACACGGGCAGCCTCGACGAGATGCGCGCCCTCGCGAAGTTCGTGGAGGACGTCCGCACCGAGCAGAACGCCCGCGTCGAGGCCGCGCGCGCCGCCGCCGCGGAGATCGAGTCCCTGGCCGCACAGGTCCGCGGCGACGACGGCTCCACCGCCGCCGACCCGGAGCCCGTCCCCGAGACGGAGCCGTCCGTGGAGCCGGAGCCCGACCCGGAGCCGGTCACCGCCTCCGCCCCGGCGCCGGTGAATGTGCCGGCCCGCCGCGCCGCCCTCAACCTCGCCACCGTCCGGCAGCGGCAGCCGCGGGTCCTGCCCGAGCCGCCCGCCCCGGGCACGCAGATCACCGCCGCGGTGGACGTCCCCGGCTTCACCCCCGGCAGCAGCATCGACTTCGACCAGGTCACCGCCGGCATCATCTCCCGCGCCAACGCCCTGAAGACGGCTGGTGGCGGCGTCGGCCAGGTCATCTCCTACCGGCACCCGTTCCAGCGGGACCTCATCGTCACCGACAGCTCGTCGGCCCCCGAGGGCACCACCGTCGCGATCCACGCCTCCAGCCAGCGTCGGCTCCCGCAGCAGGACCTCGTCGCGTCGGGTAGCTGGTGCGCCCCGTCGGAGACCCTGTACGAGCTGGTCGACATCGCCTGCCCGGACATGCTGTGGGACGCCCCCGAGATCCAGATGGCCCGCGGTGGTCTCCGCTACTTCAAGCCGCTGAGCCTCGACGTCGCCGCGATGACGTTCGTCCACACCGAGCTGGACGACATGAACGGCGCGACGAAGCCCTGCTACAAGATCCCGTGCCCGGCGCCGGACGAGGTTCGCTGTGATGCCGTCGGTGTCTGCCTGGAGGCGGGCATCCTCACGCAGCGGCACTTCCCGGAGCTGGTGTCGTGGTACCTGCGCAACGCCATGGTCGCCCACGAGATCCGTGTCCGGCAGGCGCTGTTCCAGGGTGTCCTCGACGCCGCCACCCCGGTCACCGTCGCCCAGTCGTTCGGCGCGGTCGGCGCGGTCTACGGCGCGGTCGCGTTGCAGGCCGCCGACATGATCGAGCGGCACAACCTCTGCGACCGCATCAGCCTGGAGGTCGTGTTCCCGTGGTGGTCGCGGAACCTGTTCCTCGCTGACATCGCCCGCCGCAACGGGCAGAACGTGTGTGACCTCGACCCGGGATGCATCCAGGACCTGTTCTCCACCCTGGGTGTGCGGGTGCAGTTCGCGCGTGGCCTGTCGCCGGCCGTCCCGACGGACATCGGCGGGCCGACCGCCGCCGACACGTGGCCGGCGACGATGCAGTTCGTCATCTACCCGGCGGGCAGCCTGCTCGTCGGCCGCGGCGAGGAGGCGAACCTCGGCGCGATCCACGACAGCACGAAGTTCCAGACGAACGACTACACCGCGCTGTTCACCGAGGAGTGCGTGGCGCTGGTGGACCGTTCGGTGGACACCCGCGCGGTGACCGTGCCGATCTGCGCGAGCGGTGAGACGGGCGCGCAGACCCTGGCCGGCTGCCCGACTGCCTGACGTCTGGCCTCCAGAAGCAGTGGCGGCCCGGCCGACTTCCTCCCCAGGCCGGGCCGCCACTCCCCGCATAACGGAAGGAGGTGAGCTGTGCCCCCCGCAGGTATGCGCCGTGAAGTGTCGGCGATCCCCGGCACCCCACTGCCGCACGGCATCCTCAGCGGCTGCACCGAAGTCGTCGACGTCACCGACGAACATGAGCTGCTCGGCACGGACTGGATGGACGTGTCGTGTGCGGACGCCCACCCGTGGCAGTGGTGCGACGGCGGCGACGAGTCGCCGGGTGTTCCGGTGGAGAAGGAGTTCGCCCGCCCGAAGTCGTGTACGGCGCCGCCGGTCACGATTTACGCCGGGATTCAGTGCAATCCGATCGGCCGCGCCTATCAGGAGGCGGTGCGTAACGCCCGTGAGGCGCTGCGGATGGGAGAGCAGCGAGCCCTTGAAGAGTTCGTCATGGACCAGCTGCTGTGTCCGATGGCGGATGATCTAACGCCGGCCGAGGGTGCGGTGTCGATGGCGCAGGGCGTCGCGGCGCTTGAGGGTTGGCTGGGTGAGAACTACGGCGGCCGTGGCGTTTTGCACGTTCCGGCTGGTGCGGCGGCGCTGCTGGGCTGCTGCAACGTGGTGCGTCTCGACGGCGACGGGAACGCCCGGACACTGATCGGCAACTGCGTGATCATGGGGTCGGGGTACGGGTTGAACTCCGGTCCGCCGGACTGCCTCCCGGCCCCGGCGGGTGAGGCGTGGCTGTACATCACGGGCCCGCTGCGGGTGCGGCGTGAGGCGCCGTTCGTGGTGCCGGACAGCGACGGTGAGAGTGTTCGGATCCTCACCAACGACCGGTTCGTCCTCGCTGAGAGGACTTTTGTCGTGGAGATCGCGTGCTGCCAGGCGGCGGCGATCCGGGTGACGTTGTGCTGACGGCCGTGCTGGTGAGGGTGTGGAGGGGTGCGCCGTGATCGAGCGGATTGAGGTTGTGCCGTCCCGGTCGAATCTGGCGGGGTTCGTGGCGTGGGCGGTGAAGCAGCAGCCGAAGACCCGGTCGGTGGGGTTGGGTGTGATCGCTGTGGCTGCGGAGTTGTTTCCGGAGATCCCGGAGGCGCTGTTGGTGGGGGCGCGGGTGGATGGGCAGCCGTACGTGCCTGTTCCGGTGCCGGCGGGTCCGCCGGATGATGTGGTGGAGCTGCTGGGGGTGTATCAGCCGCCCGCCGAGGACACGCCGACCGCCGTGTCGGCCGAAACCGTCGAGACCAGCGCCGAGCAGACCGGGGTACCGGAACGGACGTCGACGCCCGACGGTGGGCCGCTGCCGCCGCTGCCCGAGTCGGCGTACTCGGATGACGCCGTCCCGCTGCCGGAAGCCGACCCCGCCGGGCATCAGTGCGACCACTGCGGGCGCACCTTCGGCAGCGCCCGCGGTCTGAACGCCCACACCCGCCAAGCCCACACCGACAGCGAGGGATAAGCCGTGCCCGTTCAGCCCATCCCATGCGCCGGCGGCACCCCTGGCGGGGACGCGCCGTGTGGCCGTCAGACCATCGAGCGGTGCGGCTGCGACGACGTCAACGGTGACGGCACCCTCATCAACCGGTACATCGAGTTGTGGTCGGTGGACCCCTGTGGCGGGGAAGAGCCGACGCTGGTCGGTACGTGGCTGGACGGGGACTTCGAGCAGCCGTATGTGCCGGCGAACCCGGTCGAGTGTCCCGCTGACTCGGGTTGTGACGCGACCACCCCGGTCACGACTGTTGGTCTGTGCTTGGCGGACGGTACGCCGATCGCGGTCACCGTCGTCAGGGACTGCGACGGGACGGTCACCTCCGAGGGTTGGCTGAACCTCACCTCCGGCGCGTTCACGGCCGGTGCGGTGCCGATAGGCACGGTCGCGTGCGGGGACTCCCGCTCCATTCAGGTATCGGGCACGTTCTGCGCCGTCGACTCCACCGGTGCGGTGGTCGGCCTGGTCCTCATCGAGTACAGCTACGCCGCTGACGGCACCATCGCTGACGTGCGGCTGGTCGACGCCACCACCGGCGCCACCTACGACCCGCCCGACGGGGTCACGATCACCACCTGCCCGGTGGGCGCAGCGCAGCCGGAGCAGGACGCGGTGGTCCTGTGCCACACAGCCGCGGACGGAACGGTCACGCGGATCGTCCGTGACTACCGGCGCGACGAGAACGGCACGATCGCCGGCCACTCGGACTACCTCCTCGACGGAACGCCGTTCAACGAGCCGGGCACCGTCGACGTGTGCGCGACCTGCGAATCGACGCAGGTCTGTGTCCGCCCGTCCGGCCGCGTCGAGTTCATCTCCAACCGCTCGAACTTCACCAACCGCTCCCGCGACCTGGACTGGCAGTGGTCTCCGTCCCCGACCGGCCCTTGGTACCCGATGTACCGAGTGCCGGTCTACCCCGGCTGGACCACGGTCGACGGCGGCACCGCCGAGGGGCAGGCGCATTGGGTCTCGCCGCACCCGGACAGCCAGCTCGCCAACACCGGCGAGCAGGATGAGGGCCCGGCGATCACAGCGGCCAACCCGGACTGGTACGCCCGCGCCTCGTTCGACCTGCCCGCGAACGCCGACCCGGCGAGCATCCGTATCTCCACCACCGCGTTCAACGCCGACCAACTCGCGGTCGACTTCCGGCTGAACGGCGGCCCGGCGCAGGCCGTCGGCCGTGACCACACGCAGCAGCCCTTCGAGATGCCCGCCACCGCGGTACCTGGCGCGCAGGCGGGCACCAACGAAATCGTCCTGCACGTGCGGGAGTCAGTTTTCCCGACCGGCGCTGCCGGTCTGCTGGTGCACGTGATCGCCGAGTACGACGTCGACCCGTCGTCGTTCGTGCTGTGGACACGTGTGGTCTGCACGGACGGCACCGCCTACTACCTTGACGATGAGGGAGTCCGCCGGGACACGCTGCCTGCGGGTTGGACGACCGTCCCGTGCGGCGACAACGTCACCACCCCGATTGTCCTCGGGCAGGTGTGCTACGACGCGGGCGGCGGCGACATCCGTACCGCGTCGGTGGTGCGTTGCGCGGGCTGCGCGGATCTGACGGTCAGCTACGTCGACCTTGAGACCGGTGACGCTGTCGACTCCTCGACGATCGTCACCTGCCCGGGCGGCAACCTCCCGATCGTCTGCTACGCCACCAGCGGCGACGGCGACATGTGCGCCGACGGCACCCTGCAAACCCTGCCCGCGATCAACCCGGTCATCAACGACGCGACGGTCGAAGCGAACCCGAACGCCTGGAACGTGGTCGGTCTGCCCGCCAGCTACGACCCCAGCCTCGACACGTGGACCACGACGACGGTTGACCCTACGACCGGCGCGGCGACCGGCCTGGTCCTGCGCTATATGTTCGCCGGCCCGTCCGATGTCGGGTCGATCGATCTGTTCAACAACTACGGCTCCCAAACCGACGACAACGACGGTATCGGCTCGGCCACGCTCACCGTCTACAACGCGGGCGGCACCCAACTGTGGCAGGGTGCGCTCACTGCCGGGAACGGTGGTACGGCGAAGGTCACCACGTTCGGTGAGGTGCTGCACGGCGCCGCGTATTTCACGCTGTCGAACATCACCCGGATCAACGGCACCAGCCTGTCGCAGATCGGGTGGCGGGGGATACGCGCGGTCGGCCCGTACCGGGCGTTGATCACCTGGGATTGTCCTGGTGAAACCCTGTCGGCGCAGGTCGAGGGTGCGCTCGCCGGTGTCACCTACGACGGCGCGAACATCGTCCAGACCAATGGGCCGCACACGTTCACGTTCTCGTCGTCGACAGGTTCGTTCGGCGCGACGCTCGACACCAGCAACCCGGCCGCCTGGTCGACGTTGACGGTGTCCGACGTCGCGCCGACCACGGTGCTGTCTGGGAACGCCTCCCTGTCCCTGGGTGTGTCGACGGCCGGTTTGAACACCCTCGCGTCCGGCTGGCTCAACGCGGACGGCACCGTAACCGACCTGAACACTGGTGAGGTCATCACCAGCCCACGGATCGTGCCGTGTGTGGCGCCGGAGGAACGCGACCACGTCATCACCAGCCACATCGTGGAGATGTGCGACCACGGGACGAGTTTCCTGCGGCACGTACGGGTCACCCGCGACGGGCAAGTCCTCGTCACGAACACGACCCTCGACGGGCGTACCGCCTATCTGGTCACCGACGAGCCGGGTGTGACGCTCGGCGCGTGCCAGCGGGAGCGGTTGGGTGAGGTGTGCGCGGAGAGGGGGCCGCTGCTCGCACCGTCGACGCTGACCGGGTTCGTGGTCGAGGGCGACTGCCTGGTCACGCAGGGGCAGACGAACCCGTCCGCCACCTACACGGGCAGCGTCGACAGCATCGAGTTCACGGCGGAAGCCGGGCCGGCCGGCGGGGATGCGTTCCGGCTGGTGCTGAACGGTTCGACCACGGTCACCAGCACCGCGTTCGCGCCGCCGATCCCCGAGTTCCCGACCGCCGTGGCCGAGTACGTTGGCACGGCCACGGTGGGTGGGGTCACCGTCACCGCGGAGATGGTCTCCGGTGGGCTGGCCCGTAACGGCACCGCGTTCGGCCTGGCCGGGCGCATGCGGTTCACGTTCGACCAGACGCTGTCGAGTGTGCAGATCGCCACCGCCGGCTGGTCCAACGAGCCGACAAACAGGGTCTGCGACGTGGTGGTTCTCCCGTCGACCGCCACCAACCCGCAAACACTGACCGCGTTCCTGGAAACCGACGGGACCGTCACCTACTACGCGGCGGACGGCACCCGCGTTGACGGGCCGGTGCTGCTGCCCGCCGAGGTGTGCGCCGCCAGCACGTGCCGCACCTGCGAGTCGTTCGAGCTGTGCGACGCCGGCACCACACTCGAACCGGCGTTGATGGTCGGGACGGCGAACGCCAGCGCGGGCACGTTCACCAACGGCATCACGTGGGCTGCGACGAGCGTCAACTCGGGGGTGACGAACCCGTCCACATCCAACAAGTTCTCCACCACCGAAGGTTTGTGGTGGAAAACCCTCGCCTTCCCGAACCTCCCCACAGGCCCGCTGACGTGGACGTTCAACCAGCCGGTGATCACCGAGTTTTCCGTCGCGATGACGTGGGACGGAACCACCGTGCCGAACCCGGGCGCGACACCGCCGGTGCTGCCGAACACCGCGCAGATCCCCGCCGGTGCGGTGCCGATCAGCTTGCCGTCCGGCTACCACTTCGACCCGGCCACCCGGCTCCTGACGATCGACAACACCCGCAACGCCACAGCGGACACGAACTCCCCCACCATCGCCCGGTCGGCCAGGTTCCGCACCGTCGGCCCCGTCTCGTCGGTGACCGTGCAGTACCTGGGGCCGCGGATCGCGAACGGCGGCGAGTTCGGCACGTGGGCGTTCGGTGGTGTGCAGGTCGGCGCGGGTGTCACCCGGTTCCTGCGCACCATCTGCCGGGACTGCGACGGCACGGTGGTCGAGGTGCAGAACACCACCCTCGACGGGCTCGACTATTTCCCGACCGGTGTGGTGGGCAGCTGCGACGCCGCAGCGACCTGCCAGACGATCCCGCTGTGCGACATCAACGCGGGCCCCGACACGTCGGCGATGGTCGGCGAGACGGGTGCGGCGGACGGCTGGGCCATCAACACGACCACCCGGGTCGCGACCGCGCGCCTCACCAACCTGGTCGACACGACGCTCACCTACTCGACGGGCACCACCCTCACCGCCTCGGCGGCACCCGAAACGCGGATGGTCACGTGGGGTTTCACCACGGCCGGGCAGACCGCGACGATCGCCACGAGCAAACCGGCGCAGGTGCGGTTCCTGCTGACCCTGTCCGCGAACACGGGTGTGCGGATCCCCGCCGACGCGGTGGTGGTTCGGCGAGGCACGAACCACGTGTACAACCCGTCGAACCGGCTGGTGCAGGGCAACGATTCGGCGTTGGTGCAGGGCGACCAAACCCCCGGCGCGAACCTGGCCGCGAACACGACGGAGATTCTGCTGCCTGCGGTGGCGGCCACGCAGGGGGCCGTGTTCCAGGTGGTGAACGCGCCTGGGGGTAGCGGGGTCGCCGGGTTCGACAACGTGGAAGCGGAGCCGCTGCCGTCGTTCACGTTCTTGCAGCACGTGTGCCTGAACCCGGATGGGACGGTCACGTCGGTCACCCGCACCCTGATGGACGGGGAAACCCCGTACCTGCCGGTTGGTGTGGTCGGCGCCTGCGCTGGCGGCAGTAGCGGTGACGGCGGTTCGACCGAGCCGGTCGAGCTGCGGACGGTGACCCGCACCCGCATGTGTGTCCGCGACCTGTTCAACGACAGGTCCCCGCGCGGCTACGCCTACCGCACCAACGTGTACGACGCCGCCACTGGTGATCTGGTGACATCCCGGTTGGAGTTCGCCGACGGTAGCCCGTTCACACCGCCGGCGAACACAACCGTGTCGGAGTGTGAGGGCCAGGCGTTCGACACGAACGTGCGCACCGGGATCGAACGGTTCACGGACGACACCACTACGTACTCGCCGACCGCCTCGTTCCCTGGTTTGCAGTCGGTGACGCTGGTTGTGCTGGCCGGGAATGTTCAGGTCGGCACAACCAGCGGAAACGCGCTCGTCCCGGCGGGTGTGTCCCTCACGTGGAGCGTCACGGACGTCGACGACGACGTGATCGCCACGAACGGGATCTCGTTTACCGGCGAGACCGGTTCGGACTACCTGGTGTCGTTCACGCATAAGGACACCATCGAGGGATGAGCGGCGGGGCCACCCCGGGCGGGTGAGGGTGGCCCCGCTCAATCCGGCGGCGTCGAGGAAAAGGGAGCAGCGTCTGATGGCTGGCACGAGCGGAAACATCACCCGCCTGTCCACGGTGTGGGGTGAGATCGGGCCGGTAGTCCTTTCGGGGACGGACCTCACATACCCGATCAACACCGGCACCATCCTGCCCGGGGCGTCGTTCACCGCACCCGAGCCGGGCGTGTATGCGATCTCCGCGAAGATTTCCGCGCAGGTCCGGCATTCAGCGCCTAACCCGGCCCCCCACCTGAACGAGATGAGCGCAACCGTCCGCCGCAACGGGACCGGCCTGGCCACCGGCTACGTCTTGGGTGACTACTGGTATGACACCACCGGCACGATACGGCTCTACACCAGCGGGACGGCGACGCTCTCGCCACGTGTCCAGCTCGCTGCCGGTGACCTGATCGAGATCGCGTTCGGCTGGTGGGCGACCGGGACCGTGGCCGGGCCGGACGGATCGCATGGCTCTTTCACGATCAACGCGAACGTCGGCTACGACAAGATCAGCGACTAGGAGCGTGCGCGCATGAGCATCCGCTACTTCCGTAACTCCGGCGGCGGTGTGTCGCAGGTCGGCAACCTGACCGACGACGGCGCCCAGGTGCTCGCCGCTGCCGGGCACGTCGAGATCACCGCCGACGAGTACCACGCGGCTGTCGCCGCAGCCAACGCCGCTCTCGTCCCCGCCGACGTCGCGCAGTCGGCAGCCCCGACCACCAGCAAGTCGAAGCGCCGCAGCAGTGCGGCGAGCAGGAGGTAACCAGCATGGGTGGCAAAGCGTGGTGCTGCGGCGGAGGCGGCAGCAGTGGTGGTGGTGGTGGGACCGGTGGGCTGACCGCGGTGACCGTCGCGGACACCAACACCGTCGACCTCGAAGGCAACGGCACCAGCGGAGCGCCGATCACCGCCCGGGTGATCCTCTCCCCGGACCCCAACGGCGCCGACGAAACCCCCAACGGGGTGCTCGTCGCACCGTCCGCCGACGCCGGCAACGCCCTCACGTTCGGCTCCGACGGACGCCTGTACGCCTCCAGCTCGGGCGGCGGAGGACTCACCACCGTCACCGTGCAGGACACCCCGACCGTCGACCTGTCCGGCGACGGAACACCCGCCAACCCGATCACCGCCACCACAAAGGTTTCCACCGACCCGACGAACACACTCGTCATCAACCCCGACGGCACCCTCTACGCCGGCCCGCCGTGCCTGTCCACCGACCCCGACAACGCCATCGTCCGCGGCACGGACGGCTGCCTGTACGCGCCCGCCAGCTCGGGCGGCGGTGGCCTGACGACGGTGACGACCCTCGACACGCCGACGGTCACCCTCGACGGCGACGGCACCGCCGGGAACCCGATCAACGCCGCCGTCAACGTCAACGCCGCACCCAACGCCCTCGAAGTCACCCCCACCGGCCTGCAAGTCATCCCCTCCGGGCAGGCAGGCAACGCGATCACCATCGGCACCGACGGACGCCTCTACGCGCCGGCCAGCACCGGCGGGGGTGGACTCACCGCAGTCGCCGTGCAGGACACACCATCCGTCGACCTCAACGGCGACGGCACCGCCGGTAACCCCGTCACCGCCACCGTGTCACCCTCCGCGGACGCCGACAACGCGCTCACCGTCGGATCCGACGGTCGTCTCTTCGTAGCCACCTCCACCGGCGGTGGTGGGCTGACGACGGTGGCGACAGCCGACACCACCACCGTCGACCTGTCCGGGGACGGCACCGCCGGTAACCCGATCACCGCGACCGTCACCAGCGTCCCCGCCGGAGTCGCCCCCATCGTCGCCCAGGACACCCCCACCATCGACATGACCGGCGACGGCACCACCGCAAGCCCACTCACCGCCGCCGCCCGCATCTCCGCCGACGCCGACAACGCCCTCACCACCGGCGCCGACGGAGCCCTCTACGTGCCCACCACCCCACCCCACGTGTGGGGGCAAGGCAACCCGGCAGCGAACTTCTGGTCCCCCGGCGACCCCTACGACTACACGCTCGTGTCGTTCACCGCCCCCGAAGCTGGCGTGTACGACGTCGACTACGTGGTCACCGGAGTGGTCGACAGTGGCCCGGACGCCGTCACCAACTGGAACGTCGGCCTGATCGCCAAGGCTGACACCGCCCCCGGCATGGAGTTCTGGGTGACGGCGGCCCAGACGGAACAGGACGACATCCCGGCGCGCCCAATCGGGCACGGGTCCGTGACTGTGTCCCGGCGGGTGCAGTTGACTGCCGGGCAGGTCGTGAACGGCTACATCAGCATCATCACCCCGTTCGGCTCCAGCGACCCGGCGATGGCGGGGGCGTCCATCGACGCGCGGGGCTACTGGGCGTGGCACAAGATCGCCGACTAGACCGGCGTGGGTGGTCCGGGACGGCGGAGCGTCCTCCGTCCCCGGACCGCCTGGTCAGGTAGGCGACACGGCGACACCCGAACGGACGGTTGCCGACTGGTGGCGCTGCGGCACACTTCCATGCGTGAGCTACCAACCACCGTCGAACGAGCCGACCGCCTGGCAAGGACAGCAGCCCGCCCCCGTCCCCGAACAACCCGCACTACGCACCCCCGCCGCCCGTGCCCGGTAAGAAGAAGCTCGGCACCGGCGCGATCATCGGCATCGTCATCGGCGCCGTCGTCATCGCCTGCTGCGGCATCACCGGCGTCGCCGCGCTCGTCACCGACGCCCCGAAACCCGACGCCTCGTCGTCGGCGTCACCGACCGTGGCGGCGGCAGCGGAGGACGTCGCCCCGACCACACCGGCCGCTGTCCCGTCGTCACCCACACCACCGCCGGTGAGTGTCGCCCCGACGACGGCCCCCGCACCGC
>NZ_SMKG01000144.1 GCF_004348525.1 Micromonospora sp. 15K316
CGCCACCCCGGTCCACCGCCGCCCGGACGACCGCGAAGATGGCCCCCTGCAAGGCGGCGGCCGCGAGGATCTCGCCCCAGCCCCGGTCCTCGTCGGTGGCGTCGGGCGCCTCGCCGTCGCCGGCGGTGAGCTTCCAGACCTGCCGGAAAATCGCACCGGCGACCGTGCCGGCGGCGATTCCGAGCAGCACTCCCACCGGCTTGTAGGCGACCCTGCCGATGCCCTTGCTCACCTGCGCCTCCCTCGAACGATCAGCAGCACGACCACGGCGGCGACCGCGCCGGCCGCGACCACGGCCAACGGGGCCGCGTTGCGCCGGGCCGACTCGCCCCTGCGGTACGCCTGCGTGCGGGCCTCACCGGCCCGCCGGGTCGCCTGCCCGCGCATCCGCGACACGGTCGACGCGGCCTGCGCCCGCATCCGTTGCCGGGCCTGGCCGGCGGACTCCTTCAACCGGGCCTTGACGTCGGCCTTGGCCGCGAGGAGCTCCATCGTCTCGCCCAACTCGACCCGGGTCCGCCGGATCTCCTCCCGCAGCGCCTCGGTGTCGACCTGTCCATGACCGTTGCTCATCATGAACGTCCCCTGTCCTTCACCGCCGCGGCGAGGACGTCCACGTCCGCCCGTACGCTGCGGACGGTCGCCGCCGGGAGCGGCGGAACGGCCCGGCTGACCTGCTGCTTGCCCACCAACGCCAGGATGCCGGCGAGCAGGAAGAGGCCGACCGCGATGATCAGCGCGGCGGCCCAGGCCGGCAGCACCAGGTCCAGCAGCAGCACCGCCGTGATCACGAGCACGCCGAGGCCGTAGAACGCCAGCGCCCCGCCCCCGCCGAAGAGGCCGAGGCCGATGCCGGCGTGCTTGCCCTTCTGGGTCAACTCCACCCGGGCCAGCGCCAGCTCGTCCCGCACGAGGCGGGAGAGCTGCTCGGTGGCCCGCTGCACCAGCTCGGCGGTGGAGGGCTCGCTCCCGTTGCGGGATGTGCGGGCGTTCGCCAGGTCAGCCATGCTGTCCTCCTTTCGTCATCACCGCGCTGTATGCCCGGAGTCACCGATCGCCAATCCTGTGCGGGTCGCCCGGTACCGCAAAGAGACGTCCGGCAGCAGGTCCCCGGTAGCAGCCGGGTCAAACCTCCCGGACGGGGCCGGTCCTCGCGCCGCAGACCTCTCCGACACGGAGAACGCTCACACCCACCGGGAGGAAACGTGACCGGCGGGCATCCGACCGGTCAGCGACGCGACTCCACCGGCTCGTCCGGGCCGACGAAGGCCTCGCTGCGGGCGTCGCCGTCGTCGCTGCCGCCGAAGAGGCGCGCGTCGTCGGGCACCTCGCCGTCGGCCGGCCGCCGCGCGGGGCGCCGCGGCTGCACCCACTGCCAGGGCAGGTCGCTGCGGGCGTCGCCGAGCTCGGTGCGGACCCGGGGCATCGCCGTCGGACGCTGGTCGCGCACCCAGCCGACCAGGTGCTCGCGGACCAGGCAGCGCAGGTCCCAGAGACTTCCCGCGTCCGCGGCGCTGACCAGCGCCCGGATCCGGACGGCGCCGCCCGTCGCGTCGGTCACCTGGAGTACGCAGACCCGCCCGTCCCACAGGTCGGTGCCCTCCACCAGCCGGCGCAGCTCCTCCCGCATCGCCTGCACCGGAACCGCCCAGTCCACATCGAACTCGGCCGTACCGAGCACGGCCGCCTCGGTACGGGTCCAGTTCTGGAACGGCCTGCTGGTGAAGTACGACGTCGGCAGGATGAGCCGGCGGTCGTCCCAGATCTGCACGACCACGTAGCTGAGGGTCAGCTCCTCGATGCGCCCCCACTCCCCCTCGACGACCACCACGTCGTCGAGGCGTACCGCGTCGCTGAAGGCGAGCTGGAGCCCGGCGAAGACGTTGCCGAGCAGGCTCTGCGCGGCCAGCGCCGCCACCACACCTACCACCCCGGCGCTGGTCAGTACGCCGGCGCCCACGCCCCGCACGCTGGGGAAGGTCATCAGCATCACGCCGAGGGTCAGGATCACGATCACCGCGATGGTCAGCCGGCGCAGCATCACCACCTGGGTCCGTACCCGCCGGGCGTGCCGGTTGTCCGGCACGTCGACCCGGAACCGCGCCAGCGCGGTGTCCTCCACGACCACCAGCAGCGCGGCGACCAGCCACGCGACGCTGGCGATGACCGCGAGCACCAGGACGTGCAGCAGGGTCCGACGCCAGGGTGTGCCGACCGCGTAGCCGGTGGTGAACCGGACCGCGAACTGGATCGCCAGGACGGTCGCGGCCACCTGGAACGGACGGTGGGCGTGATCGGTGAGCTCGGTCATCAGCCGCGACCGGCGGCCGAGCCGACGGTTCACCCGGTGCACCAGCGCGGCCACGAAGAGAGCGATCGCCGCTGCGGCGAGCACAGCGACGATCATCTCGAGATAGTTCTGCACGTACTCACTCCTCTGATCCGGTCACGTTCGGTATCCGGACGTCGCAGCCGTCCGGCACGGCGTGGCGGGTCAGACGCGGCGGTAGCGGGACTGGAGGAAGCAGAAGACGCCGAAGGCGGCGATTCCGAGCGCGACCAGGGTCAGCAGCAGGGAGCCGTACGACTGTTCGCGCAGCGTGTGCAGCGCGGCGTCCAGTCCACGGGCCTTCTCCGGGTCGTACTTCACCGCGGCCACGATCACCAGCAGCCCGGCGATGCCGTACGCGACACCCTTGGCCGTGTATCCGGCGATGCCGAGCCGGCGGGCGAGCACCCGGGTACGGCCGCTCATCGCGTCGACCTTGAGGTGCTTCTCGAAGCGCTTGAGCAACCCGTAGACGACCAGCCCGACGCCGATCGCGGCGAGCACCAGCCCGGCGAGGCCGACCAGCCAGCGGCCCCCCGGGGACTCCATGGCCCGGCCGGTGAGCGCCTCCTGCTGGTCGGCGCTGTTCGACGCGGCGTCGGAGAAGACCTTGAACGCGGTCCAGGCGAAGTAGAGGTAGACCAGGGTGCGCCCGAGCGACGCGACCCGTTCCCAGGTGCGTTCCCGGCCGCGTTCGGCACGGTGGCCGGTGGCCGCCTCCAGCGCCTGCCAGATCGCCATCGCGAGCAGACCGACGCCGGTGGCCACGACCAGCACCTTGCCGAGCGGCTGGGCGGCGAGGGTACGCAGCGCGCCGGACTGGTCGCCGTCGGCGGCCGGCCGGCCGAACGCGATCTGCAGCGCCAACCAGGCGAAGAGCAGGTGCACGATCCCGTAGCCGACGAAGCCGGCCCGGGTGAGCAGTTCCAGCCACCGGCTGTCAGCCGTGCGGGCGGCGGTGGCTTCGGCGGTGTGGGTGAGAGGCATGGGAGCCACAATCACCACCCGGGGAGATCCCCAAACCCCGGCCACCGCCGCCGCGGCCGGATCAGCCCCCGGCGCCCTGCGAAACGCGGATCTTGACCTCCTGGTCGGTGACGCTGTCCAGCGTGACCGAGAGCCCGCCCACCTCGGTCGCCTGCTGGCCCGTGATCAGCGTGACCTGCTCACCGGCGACCTCGACCGTCACCTGATCGTTCTCAGCGCCGACGAGCTTGGCCTCGACGCCGAGGATGTTGGCGCTCGCCTCGACGCCGCGCTGGAAGGTGATCGTGCAGGAGCCGGCGATGCTGCAGTCGGTGTCTGTCCCCTCTGAGCTGCAACCGGCCAGCAGGGCGACGCCGAGCGCCAGGCCGGCCAGCACGGTGGCGGCACGACGGGTGGGGGTCAGCGAGGTGTTACCAGGTCGGTTCGTCACCTCGCCGAGCCTACGAGACGCCCGCCAGGCTCCCCGACGACGACGCGCGTTAGGGTCGGCGACATGCCGTTCGACGTCACCCGGGTTCGTGCCGCCTATCCCGCCCTGGCCGAGGGCTTCGTTCACTTCGACGGCGCCGGGGGTTCCCAGACCGCCACGCCGGTGATCGACGCGGTCGCCGGGGCGATGCGCACCGCGGTCAGCAACCGCAGCAGCGCGTTCCGCCCCGGGCAGCGTGCGCTGGAGCTGGTGGCCGCTGCCCGCTCGGCGGTCGCCGACCTGGTCGGCGGCGACCCGGCGGGGGTGGTGCTCGGGCCGAGCGCGACGGCGCTGCTCTACACCCTGGCCCGTACGCTCGGCGCCGGCTGGCGCCCCGGCGACGAGGTGGTGCTCTGCCGGCTCGACCACGACGCGAACGTGCGCCCCTGGGTGCAGGCCGCCGAGGCGGCCGGAGCGACCGTACGGTGGGCGGAGTTCGACCGGGAGACCGGCGACCTCCCCGTCGACCAGTACGCCGACCTGGTCGGCGAACGCACCCGACTGGTCGCGGTGACCGCCGGCAGCAACGCCATCGGCACCGCTCCGGACGTGGCGGCGATCGCCAAGATCGCGCACGCGGCGGGGGCGCTGGTCTGCGTGGACGGGGTGCACGCCGTGCCGCACGCGCCGACCGACCTGGCCACGCTCGGCGCGGACGTGCTGGTCACCAGCGCGTACAAGTGGTCCGGGCCGCACCTCGCGGCCATGGTCGGCGACCCGCAGTGGTGGGCCACGCTGCGTCCCGCGAAGCTGATCCCCTCCTCGGACGCCGTGCCGGAGCGCTTCGAGTACGGCACCCCCAGCTTCCCGCTGCTCGCCGGGGTCGCCGCCGCGGTCGACCACCTGGCCGGGCTCGATCCGGCGGCCACCGGTGACCGGCGGGCCCGGCTGCGGGCGGGGCTGACCGCCGCGCAGTCCCACGAGGAGGCGCTGCTGGACCGGCTGCTCAGCGGGCTCGCCCGGCTGGACGGCATCACCGTCTACGGCGCGCCGGCGCGGCGCTGGCCGACGGTCTCCTTCCGGGTGGCCGGCATGTCCCCGGGGCAGGCGCAGGCCGCGTTGGGCGAGGCGGGCTTCTGCCTCTCGGCCGGCGACTACTACGCCTACGAGTACTTCACGGCGATGGGGCTGCGCGACAGCGGCGGCGCCGTCCGGGCCAGCATCTACCACTACAACACGGCCGACGAGGTGGACCGTCTGCTCGGCGAACTCGACCGGCTGGCCGCCGCCGGGAGGACAATGGCCGGGTGAGCAGCCTGGTCAAGGACAATCCCGCCGCGCGCCGGTTCGAGATCCTGGTCGACAACGCGCTGGCCGGCTTCGCCGCGTACGACCAGCCGCAGGGTGAGGTGCTGGTCTTCACGCGCACCGAGGTGGATCCCCGGTACCGGGAGATGGGCGTCGGGTCGGAGCTGGTCCGCCGGGCGCTGGACCATGTGCGCGCCCGTGGCGGGCGGGTGGTGCCCCGGTGCCCGTTCGTGGCGGCCTTCATCGACCGCCACCCCGAGTACGCCGGCCTGGTGCTCGCGCAGCCCTGAGCCGCCGGCCGGAGCCGCCGCCCGGAGCCGCCGCCCGGCGGAGGTCGCCGGAGCGGACGGCTCAGCGCACGCCGGTCAGCAGCTCCGCGACGGCCCGCCCGGCGGCGCGGGTCGCCCCGTGGGTGGCGACGTGCACCGCGCCGACGACCAGCTCGGGCACCCCGAGTTCGACCACCACCGCGTCCGGACGGGCGGCCATCGCCCGCCGTACCGCTGACCGCATCCAGTCGTGCCGGTGCAGGTCCCGCACGACCAGCACCACCGGTCGGTCGCCGGCCCCGGCGACGGGGTCGGCCGGTACGTCCGGCTCGGCGTACCGGTGGGTGGTGGTGCCGGGAAGCAGCCGGCCGAGCGGGGCACCGACGCCCCACGGGGTCTCCGCGCCGATCGCGATGTTGCGGGGCGGCTCGAACTCGACCACGTACGCCGCGCCCGCCAGCGGCAGCGCCGCCTCGCCGGTCGGGGACGTGACCCGCAGCGCCCGGCGCGCGGCGGCCAGCCCGACGGGCGAGGCGTCGGCGGGTAGACCGCGCTCCCCGGTACGCGCCGCCCGGGCGGCGGCGGTCCACTCGGCGAGCTGGCCGACCCGCTTGGCCGCCTCGGCGAGCCGCTCCTCCGGCAGTTCGCCGGAGACCACAGCGGCCACGATGGCGTCCCGCAGCTCCCGGGCGTCCTCCTCGCCGGCCCGCTCCCCGCCGACACAGATCGCGTCCGCGCCCGCCGCGAGCGCCCGCACGGCGGCGCCGGCGAAGCCGTACCGGTCGGCGACCGCCCGCATCTCGATGGCGTCGGTGATCACCACGCCGGAGAATCCCAGCTCGTCGCGGAGCAGCCCACCGAGGATGCGGGAGCTCAACGTGGCGGGCAGCTCCGGGTCGAGCGCCGGCACGAGCAGGTGGCCGGTCATCACCGCCTGCGCCCCGGCGTCCACCGCGGCGCGGAACGGGGCCAGCTCGACGGCGTCCAGCCGCGCCCGCCCGCCGCTGATCAACGGCAGGTCGTGGTGCGAGTCGATCTGCGTGTCGCCGTGGCCGGGGAAGTGCTTGGCGCAGGCGGCGACCCCGCCGGCCTGGAGCCCGCGCACCCACGCGGCGGTGTGCCGGGCCACGAGCTCCGGGTCCGCGCCGAAGGCGCGTACGCCGATCACCGGGTTGCCCGGGTTGGAGTTCACGTCGGCGTCCGGCGCGTAGTCGAGGGTGACGCCCAGGCCGGCGAGGTCGACACCGAGGTCGCGGGCCACCTCCTCGGTGAGCTCCGGGTCGTCGACCGCGCCGAGCGCGAGGTTGCCGGGGCGCGAACTGCCCCTACCCGACTCGATCCGGGTGACGTCCCCGGCCTCCTCGTCGATGGCCACGATGACGTCGCCGCGTTCCGCACGCAGCGTCGCGGTGAGCTCGGCGACCTGCGCGTGATCGACCACGTTGCGGGCGAAGAGCACCACCGACCCGAGCCCTTCGCCGAGCCAGCGGCGGACCCATTGCGGTGCGGTGGTGCCGACGAAGCCGGGTTGCAGGACGGTGGCCGCGAGCGCGGCCAGGTGGCCCGCGGGCAGGCTCATGCCGACGCCTCCCCACGGTCGGCGCCGACGCGAGACTCGACCGCCCTGAACCTGATGATTCGCTCGCTGCGCTCGCTCATGTGGCCCCCGTACCCCCACGTTCTCTGCGCCTGGTGGCCCGCCCCGGGCCGGGCGGTGCTGCCATGGTCACACCGCGCAAACAAATAGTCAATAAACCTTACAGTTGCCTGGGCCCGGGCCGGTGGGCAGAGTGCGGAGCATGGATCCCACGCTGCTGGCCGACGCGACGAGCCCGGCCGACGTGCCCGGCGTACGACTGCTCGGGGTGGTGGTGGGCGGTCTGCTGCTGCTCGCCGCGATCCGGGCCATGTTCCGCCGCCGCTGACGACCGCGCCGATCCGCCGCCCGCCCGGCGGCGGTTGCCCACCCCGGCACCGGGGTACCGCCCCCTCGTCGACCCGGTGACGTCACGAGGGGGAAGCATGAAGATCGGATACTTTCTCTCCACGGAGGAGTACAGCCCGGCCGAGCTGATCGAGCAGGCGCGCGGCGCCGAACGGGCCGGCTTCCAGGCACTCTGGATCTCCGACCACTACCACCCGTGGGTGGACGCCCAGGGGCAGAGTCCCTTCGTCTGGTCTGTGATCGGCGCGCTGGGCCAGGTGTGCCGGCTGCCGGTGACCACCGCGGTCACCTGCCCGACCGTACGGATCCATCCGGCGGTGCTCGCCCAGGCGGCGGCGACCAGCGCGGTGATGCACTCCGGCCGGTTCGTGCTCGGCGTCGGCAGCGGGGAGGCGCTCAACGAGCACATCCTCGGCGACGCCTGGCCCCAGGCCGACGTGCGGCTGGAGATGCTCGAGGAGGCGGTCGAGGTGATGCGCGAGCTGTGGGAGGGCGGCTTCGTCAACCACCACGGCACGCACTACACCGTCGAGCACGCCCGGATCTACACCCGGCCGGAGACGCCGCCGCCGGTCTACGTCTCCGGCTTCGGACCCAAGGCGGTGGACCTCGCCGCCCGGATCGGCGACGGCTACCTCAGCACCACCCCCGACCCCGACCTGGTACGCCGGTTCCGCGAGGGCGGGGGCGGCGACAAGCCGTGCCAGGGCGGCTTCAAGGCGGCGTACGCCGGCAGCGAGGAGGAGGGCATGCGGCTCGCGTACGAGCGGTGGCCGAACTCCGGCGTGCCCGGTGAACTGTCCCAGGTGCTCCCCTCACCGCGCCACTTCGAGCAGGCCGCGCAGCTCGTCAGGCCGGAGATGATGAAGGAGACGTTCGTCTGCGGCGACAACGCCGAGGCGCACCTGGAGATGATCGACCAGTACGCCAAGGCCGGCTTCGACGAGGTGTACGTGGCCAACACCGGCCCGCACACCCAGGGCCTGTTCGACCTCTACCAGCGGGAGATCCTGCCCCGCTTCCGCTGAGCCCCGACCGTCCCCTGCCGCCGACCGGCTCGGGTCCGTCGATGTCGGGGTGTCCCCGCGCGGACACCCCGACATCGAGGAGCCGTCGACTCGTCCGGCGGGACGGCGGCGGGGGCGTTTCGCCGCTGATCGGCTCGGGTACCTCCGGCCCTCGATGAACCTGACCCGGCACTCGACGACGTTGCGCCGCGCGGCGCGCAGCCTCTTCGGCTGGACCGCGTTGCGGCCCAACCAACTGGCCGCCATGCGCGCGGTGATGAAGCGCCACGACGCCCTGGTGGTGCTCCCCACCGGCGCCGGCAAGTCGGCGATCTACCAGATCCCGGCCAGCCTGATTCCCGGACCGACCGTGGTGGTCTCGCCGCTGCTCGCGCTCCAGCAGGACCAGATCGCGGCGCTCAACGAGCGGCAGCGGCCCGAGCTGCGCGCGGTCCGGGTCAGCTCGCACGAGAGCCCCGCCCAGCGGGCCGCGGCGATCGAGGAGCTGCGGGCGGGCCGGGCGGAGTTCCTCTTCATCACGCCGGAGCAGCTCAGCGACCCGGAGCGGATGGCCGAGGTCCGCGCGCTGCGGCCGGCGTTGGTGGCGGTCGACGAGGCGCACTGCATCTCGGCGTGGGGGCACGACTTCCGCCCCGACTACCTGGCGCTCGGCCACCTGATCGAAGGGATCGGCCGGCCGCCCGTCGTGGCGCTGACGGCCACCGCCTCGCCGCCGGTCCGCGACGACATCGTCGCCCGGCTGCGGCTGCGCGACCCGGAGATCGTGGTCTCCGGGCTGGACCGGGCGAACCTCTTCCTCGAGGTCGCGCACTGCCCGACGGAGGACTACCGGTGGCGGCGGCTGATCGCGCTGCTCGGCTCCGACGAACGGCCGGGGATCATCTACGTCCCGACCCGTCGCGCCGCCGAGGAGCTCGCCGCCCGGCTCACCGGCGCGGGCTTCCCGGCGCGTTTCTACCACGGCGGGATGCCGGCCGCGGCGCGCGGTGAGCTGCACGAGGCGTTCCTGGCCGACCAGGTGCCGATCATGGTGGCCACGTCCGCGTTCGGCATGGGCATCGACAAGCCGAACATCGGTTGGGTGGTGCACATGGCGCTGCCCGACTCACCGGACAGCTACTTCCAGGAGATCGGCCGGGCCGGTCGCGACGGCGCGCCGGCCCGGGTGCTGCTGCTGTGGCAGGCCGAGGACGTCGGCCTGCGCCGCTTCTT
Organism: Micromonospora sp. 15K316; assembly: GCF_004348525.1. GTDB lineage: Bacteria > Actinomycetota > Actinomycetes > Mycobacteriales > Micromonosporaceae > Micromonospora. The sequence continues at coordinate 9,488 of NZ_SMKG01000144.1, forward strand.
CAGCGGCGGCCTGCCCGACAGCACCGAGCTGCGCGACCTGGCCGCGCTGCTGCGCGAGAAGCCCCGCACCCGCAAGGAGCTGCGCGAGCCGACCGGGCTCGGCCCCCGCAAGCTCGGCCATTACCTCTCCCTCCTGGAGCAGGTCGGGGCCGCCGAGCCCCGGGCGAAGGGGCGCATCGGCGTGCCCCGCTACGCACCGGAACCGGTGGACGCCGCCGCGGCGGCGCTGGCCGAGGCCGAGCGGCAGCAGGCGCTCACCCGGTCCCGCACGGACATGATGCGGGCCTTCGCGGAGACCACCGGCTGCCGCGGGCAGGCGCTGCTGGCCTACTTCGGCGAACAGATGACCGAGGTCTGCGGGCACTGCGACAACTGCCACGCGGGGACCAGCACCCCGGACGACGGCGCGGTGGGGCCGTTCCCCGTACACAGCCAGGTCCGTCATCCCGAGTGGGGAGCGGGGCTCGTGCTCGGCTACGAGGAGGACCGGATGACGGTTCTCTTCGACGAGGTGGGGTACAAGACGCTGTCGGTGCGTGTGGTGTCCGAACAGGAGCTGCTGACGCTGGACTAGCCTGAGCCGGGCGTCGCGTCGTCGGCGCCCGCCCGAGAGACGTGCACGAGGACAGAGGCGGAAGGGGCGTTGCCGTGATCGAACAACCGGCGTACACCGGGTTCGGGTTCTCCGACGGGGAGTGGGGGCTGCTGGTCGGGCTGCCGCAGTCGGTGTTGACCGCGGCCAGTGCCGCCGAGTCCGACGGCACGCGCCGCACGATGGCCGAGAACGCGGCCGGCATGGAGACGATCGCCGCCGGCCGTGAGTCGGCCAACCCGCTGGTCGCCGCCGTCGCCGGTGAGATCGTCACGCGGGTGGGCGACCCGGAGGCCGGTGAGGAGCTGCCGGCCATCTCCCCCGCCGACCCGAAGGCGATGATCGACGACGTGCTCGGCCGGGCCGGCGAGGCCGCGGCCCTGCTGGCCGCCCGGGTCGACGAGGGCGAGGCGGGAGCCTACAAGCACTGGCTGGTGGAGATCGCCGAGCAGGTGGTCGGCGCGGCGTCCAGCGGCGGCGTGCTGGGTCTGGGCGGTGACGTCGTCAGCGACTCCGAGCGTCGGTTCCGCGACCGGCTGGCCCACGTCCTCAACGACTGAACCTCGACCGTCGACAGTGCGCTGTGGTGTTCCGCCCCGAAGGGACGGAACACCACACCGCACGATCGGCAGCCGGACCCGACCGCTCAGCGGCGCCCGGCGGGGACCGGCTCGACCGGCGTCGCGGCGTGGTCGGTCTCGTCCTGCGGGGCCCGGACGCTCACGCCGCGCAACGTGAGCACGGTGAGCAGCGCGGCGAGCAGCATCAGCGCCCCGGCGCCGGCGGCCGCCAGGTGCAGGCCGTCGGTGAAGGCACCCACCGCGGCCTCCCGCATCGCCGCGGCGGCTCGATCCGGCAGTCCCTCGGCGACCGCCAGCCCGCCGGCCAGGGTCTCCCGGGCCGAGGCCACCACGTCGGCGGGCAGGCCGCCGGGCAGCCCGTCGGGCAGCTCGCGCCGGTAGACGGCGCTGCCGATGCTGCCGAGCACCGCCATGCCGAGCGCGCCGCCGAGCTCGCTGCTCGACTCGGTCAGCGCCGAGGCCATCCCGGCCCGTTCGGGCGGCGCGGCGCCGAGCACCAGCTCGGTGACGAGTGACATCACCACGACCAGTCCGGCGGCGTAGATGCTGGCGCCGAGCAGCAGGGTGACCAGCCCGTCCTCGTCCGGCACCCGGGTGAGCACCACGAAGCCGCCGGCCGCGACGACGAATCCCGCGCCGATCAGCCAGGCCCGGTCGATCCGCCGGGCCAGCGCGGCGGCGACCGGAGCGATCCCGCCGACCACCACCGAGGGGAGCAGGCTCCACAGTGCCGCGCGCAGCGGGCTGAGCCCGAGCACCGACTGGAGGTGCTGGGTGGTGAAGATCGCGAAGCCGACCATGGCGAACATGGCGACCAGGTTGACCCCGATGGCGCCGCCGACCGCGCGGCGGCGCACCAGCGCCAGGTCGACCATCGGGTGCGCGAGGCGGCGCTGGCGGTGGACGAAGAGGAACGCGACGAGCAGCCCGGCGGCGATGGCCAGCGCCGGGCCGGTCGCCCACCCGGCCCGGGCCAGTTCCTTCACGCCGTAGATGACCGGGAGCAGGGCGCCGAGCGAGAGCACCGAGCTGAGCACGTCGAAGCGCCCGGCGGCCGGGTTGCGGAACTCCGGCACCAGCGCCGGCGCGAGAAGCAGCAGCACCGCCATCGCCGGCAGGTTGATCAGGAAGATCGAGCCCCACCAGAAGTGCTCGAGCAGGACGCCACTGAGGACCGGTCCGACGGCGATGCCCGCGGTCAACGTCGCGGTCCAGATGGCGATCGCGGTGCCACGCTGCTTCTCGTCGTGGAACAGGTTGCGGACCAGCGCCAGCGTCGAGGGCATCAGGGTGGCGCCGCCGACGCCGAGCAACGCCCGTGCCGCGATCAGCGTGCCGGGGCTGTCGGCGTACGCGGCGAGCGCCGACGCCGCGCCGAACGCCACCGCGCCGCAGAGCAGCAGCCGGCGCCGGCCGATCCGGTCGCCGAGGGCGCCCATCGTGATGAGCAGCCCGGCCAGGACGAAGCCGTAGATGTCGAAGATCCAGAGCTGTTCGGTGCTTGTCGGACTCAGCTCCGCACTGATGAAGGGAACGGCGAAGTAGAGCACCGACACGTCCATGGAGACCAGGAGCAGGGGCAGCATCAACACGGTGAAGCCGATCCACTCGCGACGTCCGGCGCGGGGGGTCGAAGTCATGGGAACTCCTTCTGCGTATGTCATACGCTTAATTGCGTAGACCATACGCAGAACTAGGATGGGCCGGCAAGGAGGAATCGTGGAGCCGACAGATGACGAGACCGGCCCGGCGCTGCCGCCGGTCATAGCGGCCGCCTGGGGACTGCGCGAGCGCGCACCCAAAGGGCCGCGCCCCGGGCTGACCCTGGCCGGGATCGTGGCCGCCGCCGTAGCCCTCGCCGACGCCGAAGGGCTGGCCGCCGTCTCGATGAGCCGGGTCGCCAAGGAGCTCGGCGCGGCGACCATGGCCCTCTACCGGTACGTCGGCGCCAAGGACGAACTGCTGACCCTGATGGTCGACGCGACGTTCGGCGAGCCACCCGACCCGGGCGGGACCGGGCCGGACTGGCGGGCCGGGCTGGCCGGGTGGGCATGGGCCGAACGCGCCGCCCTGCAACGGCACCCGTGGGTGGTGCGGGTCCCGATCAGCGGCCCACCACTGACCCCGTACAGCCTCAGCTGGCTGGAGAACGGGCTCCGCTGCCTCGCCGGCACCGGGCTCACCGAGACCGAGAAGATGTCGGTGATGCTGCTGCTCAGCGGCTACGTGCGAAGCGACGCGCTGCTCACCGCGCAGATCCAGGAGGCGAGCGCCGCGTCGGGCCGGCGGATGGACGAGATCATGCCGGAGTACGGGCAACTGGTCGCCCGGGTGGCCGACCCGGCCCGCTTCCCGGCGCTGCGAAAGGTGATCAGCGCCGGCGTGATGAACCAGGAGGACGGCCCGGACGACGAATTCGTCTTCGGCCTGGACCGGCTGTTGGACGGCGTCGAGGCCCTGATCCGCTCCCGCACGGCCACCTGATCGCCACCGGCCGCCACCGGACCCGACCGCGACGGTCCCGGGCGTGGTCGTCGAGAATTGCCGCAGGCGCGGGCGGGGAAGGGGACTGTCGATGGCGGCACTGCGGGTCGAGACGCTGGACACCACCGTGGTGGCACCCGCCGACCGCTTCCCGCTCTGGGTGGAGATGGCGGACCGCGTCTCCGCGCCCGTCGCCTTCACCAGCGACCACGCGGCCGACTTCCACGGACACGCCCGGATGATCGACGTCGGCGGCGTCGGGCTCACCCGGTTCCGCTACCAGTCCCTGGTCGGCCGCCGGACACCACGCCTGATCCGGCAGGCGGACCCGGAGGTCTACCAGATCGCGCTGGCGACCAGCGGCAACTGCGCGATCAGCGCGAGCCGGCGGGACACCGCCGTCCCGGTCGGCGACTTCACGCTCGTCGACTGGGGCAGGCCGCACGACCTCGCACACACCGCGGCGGCCGACGGAGGCGCCCCGGCGGCCTCGGTCACCGCGGTCATCCCACGGGCGCTGCTGCCGCTCGACGCCGACAAGGTGGACCGTCTCACCGCCGCACGGCTGTGCGGGTCGACGGGCCCCGGCGCGCTGCTGGCGCAGCACCTGCACCGCGTCACCCGCCACCCGGAGGAGTTCCGGGCCTCCGACGCGCCGTACCTGGCCGACGTCACCCTCAGCCTGGTCTCCGCCCTGCTCGCCCGCCACCTCGACGCCGAGGACGAACTCCCCGCCGACGTACGCCAACGGGCGCTGCTCGCCCGGGTGCGTGACTTCCTCGAACGCCACCTCGACGATCCGCAGCTCAGCCCGCAGGTCGTCGCGGACGCGCACCACATCTCCCTGCGGACGCTGCACCGGCTCTTCGAGGCCGAGGAGGAGACCGTCGCGGGGACGATCCGCCGGCGACGCCTGGAACGGTGCCGGCGCGACCTCGCCGACCCGCTGCTGCGGCACCGGCCGGTCCACCTCGTCGGGCGGCGGTGGGGCTTCACCGACCGGGCGCACTTCAGCCGGGCGTTCCGCGCCGCCTACGGCATGGGTCCGCAGGCCTACCGCGCCTCGGCCGGCGCATCCCGCTGATTCCGGGGTCAGATCCGGCACGGAACGGCAAGGCCGTGGCGTCGACGGTCAACCCGGAGGCGAGAGACTTTCCGCGAAGCGGCCGGCGACGGGGGTCCGGCCGCCAACGGGGGCCGTGGCGCGGCGCCCGCCGCCGGTAGTGGCGGCGGGTCGCCGCCTCGGTGACCCGCCGCGCCCGCCGAGGCTCCGGCTCCGTCGCCTCCCCCCAGGACCGGCGACGGAGCCGGTCAGGCCTCCTCGAGCAGCTCCAGCACGGCCCGTTCGGCCTTCTCGCGGGGCGCGCCCGGATCCACCGTCACCACCACCCCGTCGTGGTAGAGGTCGACCACCCGCGGGTCCACGTAGGACGTACGGGCGACCGTCGGGGTGTTGCCGAGCAGTTCGGCCACCCCCCGCATCACCCCGGCCACCGCGCGCCGCCGCCCCGTGGTGGAGCGCGCCGGCTCCGCCGCCGCCAGCTCGATCGCGGCCAGCACGGTGGCGTGCCAGGTGCGGAAGTCCTTCGCGGTCATCTCCCCGCCGCTGGCGTCACGCAGGTACTCGTTGATCTCGTCGGCGCGGACGTCCCGCCAGTCGCGCCCGTCCCAGTAGCCGAAGAGACGCTCCGCGCCACGTCGACGCCGGCGCAGGTTCGTCAGCACCCGGCACAGCTCCGGGTCCTCGATGAGGCGCACCTGCTCGATCCCGCCCTTGGCCGGGTACTCGAAGATCACACACCCGCGGCGGGAGCGGGCGTGCTCGGGGCGCAGCGTCGACACCCCGAACGTCGGGTCGTCGCCCGCCGCGTACTGGTCGTTGCCGACCCGGAACGCCCCCATGTCGAGCAGCCGGGCCACCGTGGCGAGCACCCGGTCGCGGTTCAACCCCTGTCTCTTATACGCATCTGAAGCTGCCGACGATCTTACGCGTGTAG
>NZ_SMKG01000145.1 GCF_004348525.1 Micromonospora sp. 15K316
CACCCGCCCACCCGTCCAGCGAAGGGGTGACCTCATGACCACGCTGGCCGAGCGCTCCGACGTCGGACGCCCCGGGCGCTCCCGTCGCCCGGGTCGCTCCCGATCCGACCGGACCGCCGTCTACCTGCTGCTGCTGCCGTCGCTGCTGCCGATCCTGGTGCTGTCGGTCTTCCCGCTGCTGCGCGGCATCTACCTCGGCTTCACCGACGCCCGAGCCGGACGCAACGTCGAGGTCACTTTCACCGGCCTGGAGAACTACCGGCAGCTGCTCGGCGACGAGCTCTTCTGGAACTCGTTCAAGATCGGTCTGCTCTGGGCCTTCGGGGTGACCGTGCTCCAGTTCGTGCTCGCCCTCGGGCTCGCCCTGCTGCTCAACCAGCAGCTCCGGTTCCGGGGCGTGGCGCGGGTGCTCGCCGTGGTGCCGTGGGCGATGCCCCCGGTCGTGGTCGGCATCCTCTGGAAGCTCGTCTACCACCCGGACGCCGGTCTGCTGAACGAGTTCCTCCACCGCATCGGCGCCGACGGGCTGCGGGCCAACTGGCTCGGTGACTTCAGCACGGCACTGCCTGCGGTGATCATCGTCGGGGTCTGGGCCGGCATGCCGCAGACCACTGTCGTCCTGCTCGCCGGGTTGCAGGGGGTCGCCCGCGAGCTGCACGAAGCCGCGGCGGTCGACGGCGCCAGCGCCTGGCACCGGTTCCGGCACGTGACCCTGCCCGCCCTGGCCCCGGTCATCGTCGCGATCACCTCGCTGGACTTCATCTGGAACTTCAACTCGTTCGGTCTGGTCTACGTGCTGACCGCCGGCGGGCCGGGCGGCAAGACGATGCTGCCCATGCTCTTCGCCTACGAGGAGGCGTTCCGCTACGGCAACTACGGCTACGCGGCCGCGCTCGGCAACGCCATGGTCGTGATCATCGTGGCGCTGCTCGCCATCTATCTCCGCCGCCGAATGAGGGAGGCGAACTAGTCGTGACCAGAGCGATGAGTGAGCTGGGGCGCCGGGTGGTCCTGATCGGAGGCGAGCATGTTCGGTAAGCCGAGCCGCGCCGGGCGGGCCTTCCAGTACCTGGCCCTCGCCGGCTACCTGATCTTCCTCGGGTTCCCGCTGATCTGGCTCCTCTCGACGGCGTTCAAGCCGCCGCGCGAGCTGGTGCAGCTGCACCCCACGCTGATCCCCACCCACCCGACCACGCAGAACTTCGTCCAGGCCTTCACCGAGCAGGAGCTGGGCCGGGCGGCCCTGAACAGCCTCCAGGTCTCGCTCGCCTCGGCGGTGCTGACAGTGCTCGTCGCCATGCCGGCGTCGTACGCCCTCGCCCGGTTCCGCTCGAAGCTCGGCACCGTGGCGCTGGGTTGGGTGCTGCTGTCCCAGCTCTTCCCGTTCGTGCTGCTGATCATCCCGATCTTCCTCGTGCTGCGGCAGGCCGGACTGGCCAACACGCACGCCGGGCTGGTGCTGATCTACGTGGTCTGGGCGTTGCCGTTCGCGCTCTGGATGCTCCAGGGCTTCGTCCGCAACATCCCGCGCGAGCTCGAGGAGGCCGCGTCGGTGGACGGCGCGACCCGGACGCAGGTCCTGCGCCGGGTGGTCTTCCCGCTGCTCGCCCCCGGTCTGGTGGCGACGGCGCTCTTCTCCTTCATCTCGGCGTGGAACGAGTTCTTCTTCGCCCTCGTGCTGATCAAGACCCCCGAGCTGGCGACCCTGCCGGTCGCGCTGGCCCGGTTCGTCGGCATCGAAGGCACCGCACGCCTCGGGCCCCTCGCCGCCGGATCACTCCTGGCGACACTGCCCAGCCTGATCTTCTTCGCGTTCATGCAACGCCGGCTCTCCTCCGGCTCGCTCGCCGGAGCGGTCAAGGGCTGATCCCGTCCCCCACCACCACCAAGGAGGTACACCCCCCATGCTTCGCACCCGATTCCGCCGACTCGCCGCGGCCACCGCGGTCGCGGTCGTCGGCCTCGGCATGATCGCCGCCTGCGGAGACGGCGGCGACGACGAGGCCACATCCGGTCCGGTCAAGCTGCGCTTCCTCAGCCTCGCCTGGCAGAAGGAGTCACTGAAGGCCAACAAGGACCTGGTCGCCAAGTGGAACGCCGAACACCCGGACATCCAGGTCGAGTACGTCCAGGGCGACTGGAACTCGGTGCACGACCAGCTGCTGACCTCGTTCGAGGGCGGTGACGCGCCGGACATCGTCCACTACGAGGCGGCGTCGATCGGCGAGTTCAGCAAGCAGGGCTACCTGACCGACCTCTCCGACCTGCTCTCCGACGACTTCAAGGGTCAGATCGACAAGGGGATCTGGGACACCTCGACCTTCGACGGCAAGGTCACCGGCGTCCCGTTCCTGCTGGAGTCGCAGGTCGTCATCGCCAACAAGAAGCTGCTCGACGCCGCCGGCGTGCCGGTTCCCCCGGCCGACGGTGGCTGGACCTGGGACGAGTTCCAGGCCAACGCGCAGAAGCTCACCAAGCCCGGCCAGTTCGGCGCGGCCTGGGCGCTCAAGTCGCCGACCAACCGGGTGCTGAACCTCGCGTTGAACTTCGACGGCAAGTTCTTCTACACCGACGGCGGACGTACCGAGGTCAAGGTCGGTGACGCGGAGAAGGAGGTTCCGAAGCGGATCCACGACATGCTCTACACCGCGAAGTCGGCCTCCCCGGAGGCGCTCGGCATGAGCGGCGCGGACACCCTGCCCGGCTTCTTCGGCGGTAAGTACGCGATGCTGCCCGGTTCGGTGTCCCTGCGCCAGCAGATGGTCGAGCAGGCGCCGGCCGGTTTCGAGTGGGTCACCCTCCCGCCGATCAAGGGCCTCTCCGCCATGCAGGCGGCGAACCCGCAGACGCTCTCGGTCTCCGAGGACTCCAAGCACAAGAAGCAGGCCACGCAGTTCCTCGAGTACTTCCTGAACCCCACGAACATGGCCACCCTGGCCAAGGGGGACTGGCTGGTGCCGACCGGCAAGCAGGCCAACCAGGAACTCGTCACGCTCACCGGCGGCAAGCAGGGTTGGGACGTCGCCGCGAACAGCGCCGCCGACCTGACCGTCGCCCCGTTCCAGCTGGCCGACGGCTACCCGGAGTGGAAGACCAAGTACGCCACCCCGGCCCTCCAGCAGTACTTCGCCAACAAGATCACCCTGGATCAGCTCGCCACGCAGCTGGTCGACGGTGGCAAGCAGGTTCTGAGGTAAGCACATGTCACTCTTGCTCGACACATCGGTCGGAAGCCTGGTCGGCGCGGCGGTCGGTGACGCCCTCGGCGGCGCCACGGAGACCGCTCTGCCGGAACAGATCCGCGCCCGGTTCGGCGGCTGGGTCGAGGGCATCGTCCCCCCGTACCACGCCGACTGGGCCACCGCACGGCCACTCGCGCCGTACCACAAGGGCGACGGGCACATCACCGACGACACGTTGATGACCCACGCCCTGGTCCGCGCCTACGCGGCCAAGCGCGACCACCTCGACGCGTACGACGTGGTGGACCTGCTGGTGCCCGACCTGATCGAGCGGGTGGTGTACATCCCCGACCTGGAGCGCAACGGGGTGACCTTCCACCGCCTCGCGGCCGCCGAGCGGTGGCTGGTCACCCGCCTGCACCACGCCCACGTGGACCCGCGTGAGGCCGGGGTCGGCAACATCGTCAACTGTGGCGCGGCCATGTACATGGCCCCGGTCGGCATCGTCAACGCGGGCGATCCGGCCGGGGCGTACGCCGAGGCGGTGGAGATCGCCGGGGCACACCAGCACAGCTACGGGCGTGAGGCCGCGGCGGTCTTCGCCGCCGCCGTCGCCGCGGCGGCCACCCCCGGCGCGACCGTCGAGGACGTGGTCGCCGCGGCCCTGGACCTGGCCCGCGACGGGACCCGGGCGGCCATCGACGCGGTGGTCAAGGAGGCCCGGGCACACCGGGACTGGAAGGCCGCGATCCCCGCGCTGCGGGCCGCGGTGGCCCCGTACGACACGGTGGGGGAGGAGTACCGCAGCCCCGGTCTGGGCGCGCGTCGGCCCAGCCGGCTGCACAGCATCGAGGAGTTGCCGGTGGCGATCGGCATGCTGGTGGTGGCCGGCGGTGAGTACCGCGCGGCGGTGCTCGGCGCGGTGAACTACGGCCGGGACGCCGACTCCACCGCCACCATGGCCGGCGCGATCGCCGGTGCGCTCGGCGGTCTCGCCGCCGTCCCCGCCGAGTGGGCCGAGACGGTCGCCACCGCGTCCCGGACCGACCTCGTCGAGCCGGGACGGGTGCTCGCGGCCGTCGCCGGTGAGGTCTTCGAGCGTGACCAGAGCCGGTTCGCCCGGCGGGCCCAGCGGTTCGCCGGGCTGGCCGGCGGCACGCCCGGCGTGCCCCGGCAGGGGGACCCCGTCGAGGGAGCACCGGCCCGATGAGGATCACCTGGGTGCAGCCCGAGGACCTGCTGCCGCACGAGCTGGCGGCGAGCAGCGACGAGGGACGTGACGTCGCGGCGCTCGCGCAGCGGTGGCGGGCGGCCGGCGGAGACCTCACCCCGCCGGTGAGCGGCGCCTCGCCGGCCCCGGCCACACCGGAGCTGCGGGCCCTCGCCGGGGAGCTGCTGGACGCCGCCGACGCGCTGCCGACTGTCGACGTCGGCGACGAGCCGGACGACCTGGCCGGCCTGCGGGCGTCCTGGCCGGCGAGCTGGTCCCTGCCGACCGAGGTGTCCTACGACCGGCTGCACGGCGGGTGGCTCGGCCGGGCGGCCGGCTGCCTGCTCGGCAAGCCGGTGGAGAAGATCCCCCGGGAGGGCATCCGGGAGATTCTCACCGCGACCGGTCGCTGGCCGCTGCGCGACTGGTTCACCGCCCAGGGGCTCCCGGCCGAGGTCGCCGCCCGCTGGCCGTGGAACCGCCGCAGCGCGCCGACCAGCCTCGCCGAGAACATCGACGGCATGCCCGAGGACGACGACCTGAACTACCCGCTGCTCGCGTTGCGGGTACTGGAGACCCACGGGCGGGGCTTCAGCAGCGCCGACGTGGCGCAGGCCTGGCTCGACTGGCTGCCCGGCGGGCGGGTGTTCACCGCCGAACGGGTGGCCTACCGCAACCTGCTGCTCGGGTACGCCCCGCCGGAGAGCGCGCGGCGGCACAACCCGTTCCGCGAGTGGATCGGCGCCCAGATCCGCACCGACGTGTACGGCTGGGTCAGCCCCGGCCGGCCGGACCTGGCCGCCGAGCTGGCCGTCCGGGACGCCGTGGTCAGCCACGTCCGGGGTGGGGTGCACGGGGCGGTCTGGGCCGCCGCGCTCGCCGCCGCCGCGCCGGTCGCCACGGACGTGGACCAGGTGCTCGACGCGGCCGAGGCGGTCCTGCCGCCGCGCAGCCGCTTCGCGTCCACCGTCCGGGAGGCCCGTGCCCTCGGCGCGGGCGCGGACGCCTGGGAGAAGGTGGTCGACGAGCTGTACGCGCGGCACGGCCACCTGCACTGGGTGCACGTACGCAACAACGCCGCGCTGGTGGCCGCCGCCCTCGCGTACGGGCGGGGTGACCTGGAGACGTCGATCTGCGCGGTGGTCAGCGGCGGCTGGGACACCGACTCGAACGGCGCCACGGTCGGCGCGGTCACCGGGGCGCTCACCGGCGCGTCGGAGCTGCCGGCCCGCTGGGTCGCGCCGCTGCGCAACCGGTTGGCGAGCAGCATCGCCGGCTTCGACGGGATCGGCTTCGACGAGCTGGCCGAACGTACCCGGGTGCTGGCCGGAGCCGGGTCGTGAACCGTCCCGGCGCGCCGCGGATCGAAGGGAGGACGGCGTGAGCGCACGAGTGGTGGTGGTGGGCAGCACCAACCTGGATCTGGTGGTCACCGCCCCGCAGCTGCCCCGCCCCGGCGAGACGGTGCTCGGTGAGGACTTCCGCACCGTCCCCGGCGGCAAGGGCGCCAACCAGGCGGTCGCCGCGGCCCGGGCCGGCGCGGCCTGCGACTTCGTGGGCGCGGTCGGCGACGACGAGTTCGGCGCGCAGCTGCGGGCGAGTCTCGTCGGCTCCGGTGTGGACGTGGGGCGGCTGCGCACCGTCCCCGGAGCGTCGGGTGTCGCGCTGATCGCGGTGGACCGCTCGGCGGAGAACTTCATAGTGGTCGCCCCCGGCGCCAACGCCGCGCTCACCGACCTGACCGCCGAGGACCGGGCGACCATCGCGGCGGCGGACGTGCTCCTGCTCCAGCTGGAGGTGCCGCTGCCGACAGTGATCCGGGCGGCCGACTGGGCCCGGGCCGGGGGCACCACGGTGGTGCTCAACGCCGCCCCGGCCGCCGCCCTCCCGACCGAGCTGCTCGACCTGGTCGACGTGCTCGTCGTCAACGAGCACGAGGCCGCCACCGTGGCCGGCGTGATCTCCGACGAGCCGGCCGTCCTGCTCCACGCCCTGCTGGAGCGGGTGCCCCGGGTGGTGCTGACCCTCGGCGCGCGCGGCGCCGCGTACGCCGACCGGCGCGGTCGGCGGCTCGACGTCCCGGCGCCGCTCATCGACGCGGTGGACACCACCGCCGCGGGTGACGCGTTCACCGGCGCGCTCGCCGTCTCCTGGGCGGAGCGGGGCGGCGACGTCGGCGAGGACGGTGTCGCGGCGAGCCTGCGCTGGGCGTGCGCCGCCGGCGCCGCCTGCGCCCAACGCCCCGGCGCGTCCACCGCGCTGCCGCAGCGGGCCGCCATCGACGCCTTGTACGACGCGACCTACCGAGGTGCTTCGTGAGTTTCAACCCGTACGTCCCGCGCCCGATCGACCGGTCGACCCCGGTGCCGCTCGACGACGACACCGACCTGACCGCGCTGGACGAGGCGAAGATCTTCGCCGCGCCGGACGACCCGGCGCGGTGGCCCGCCTGGCGTGCGCAGCTGACCCGGTGGCGGGTCGACGCCCGGCAGCGGCTCGGCTACACCGGCAGCCACTACGACGAGATCACCGGTGACTGCTTCTCGGTCTGCCTGGCGTGGCTCTGGGACGAGACGCTCTACGACCACGAGCGGGGCGTCTTCACCGTCGAGGCGTTCCTCGACGGCGCCGAGCGGGACTTCGGCGGTTTCGACGGGGTGGTGCTCTGGCACGCGTACCCGGTGATCGGCCTGGACGACCGCAACCAGTTCGACTGGTACCGGGACGTGCCGGAGCTGCCCGAGGTGGTGCGCGCTTTCCAGGCCCGCGGGGTGCGGGTCTTCGTCGACTACAACCCGTGGGACACCGGCACCCGGCGCGAGCCGGGCAGCGACGCGGAGGAGGTCGCCGCGCTGGCCGGCAAGCTCGGCGTCGACGGGGTCTTCCTGGACACCCTCAAGGAGGGCGCCGGCGAGCTGCGGGCCGCGCTGGACGCCGTCCGCCCCGGGATGGTCCTCGAGGGCGAGAGCCGGGTGCCGCTGGCCCGCATCGGCGACCACGCGATGTCCTGGGCGCAGTGGTTCGCCGACTCCGACGTGCCCGGCGTGCTGCGGGCCAAGTGGTTCGAGCGCCGGCACGTCCTGCACCACACCCGCCGCTGGCACCGCGACCACCTCGACGAGCTGCACTCGGCCTGGCTCAACGGCGTCGGCGTGCTGGTCTGGGAGAGCGTCTTCGGCGTCTGGGTCGGCTGGAACGAGCGGGATCGCGCGGTCCTGCGCGCGATGCGCCGGGTGCAGGCCAGCCACGCCGCGTGGCTGCGCTCCGAGGAGTGGGTCCCGCTCGCCGACCACCCCGGCTCCGGTCAGGTGTACGCCTCGCGGTGGACCCACGACGGTGAGCCGCTGTGGACGGTGGTGAACCGGGGCGCCGACCACGACGGGGCCTGGCTCGTCACCGACGCGCGGGACGGGCGGCGCTTCGTCGACCTGGTCACCGGCGCCGAGCTGACCGTCACCGAGGCCGGCGACGGCCGGGTGAGCGTCGGCGGCCCGCTGCCCGCCGGGGCGATCGCCGCCGTCGTCGCCACCGGCGCGACCGTCGAGCGGCACGCCCCGCCGGTCGGCGACCCCTCCTTCCCGGCCCGCGCCGCGGTGCGCGTCCGTACCCCGTGGGCGCCGCGCGCCGAGGTGCCGGCGGGCCTGGTGGCCGTCGACGCCGGCCGGCGGGAGCTGACCGTCCGGCACCGGGTGCGGGAGACCGGCCTGTACGGGGAGACGCCGTACGTCGACGAGTGGAAGCCGCTGCCGCCGAGGCTGCACCACACCGGCACGCTGCACCGCACCGCCACGCTGGGCCGGTTCGCCATCGCCGTGCACGAGGTCACCCACGGCCAGTACGCCGAGTTCCTGCGCGCCACCGGCTACCGGCCGGTGCGCCCCGAACGGTTCACGGCCGGGCAGGGGCCGGCGGACGCCCCGGTCACCGGGGTCGACCTCACCGACGCGCGGGCGTACGCGGCCTGGGCCGGGTTGCGGCTGCCCACCGAGGACGAGTGGCAGGTGGCCGCCGAGGCGGGGCTGCTCGCGCGCCGGGAGCCGCTGGTGTGGAACCTGACCGAGAGCGAGCACACCGACGGGCGTACCCGTTTCGTCATCCTCAAGGGCGGCGCCGCATACCGGGCCGACGGTTCGGACTGGTACTTCGACGGCGGCCCGCAGCCGCCGGAGGTGTCGGTGAAGCTGCTGCTCACCGGCGCCGGCCTCACCCGCTCCGACCAGGTCGGGTTCCGGGTGGCCGCGGACCTCCCGCCGGCGGTGTCGGGGGAGGTGGCGCGGTGAGCGCGCCGCTGGCCGGGGTGAAGGTCGTCGACCTGGCCACGCTCTTCGCCGGGCCGCTCGCGGCGGCCTTCCTCGGCGACTTCGGCGCCGACGTGATCAAGGTGGAGCATCCCACCAAGCCGGACCCGTCGCGCGGCCACGGCCCGGCCAAGGACGGCGTCGGGCTCTGGTGGAAGGTGCTCGGCCGCAACAAGCGGACCGTGACCTGCAACCTCTCCGACCCGGAGGGCGCGGCGCTGCTGCGGCGGCTGCTCGCCGACGCCGACGTGCTGGTGGAGAACTTCCGTCCGGGCACGCTGGAGCGGTGGGGCCTCGGCCCGGCCGAACTGCACGAGGTGAACCCGCGGCTGGTGATCGCCCGGATCAGCGGCTTCGGTCAGGTCGGGCCGTACGCCCGCCGGCCGGGCTTCGGCACCCTCGCGGAGGCGATGAGCGGTTTCGCCGCGGCGACCGGGGAACCCGACGGGCCGCCGACCCTGCCCCCGTTCGGGCTGGCCGACTCGGTGACCGCGCTCGCCGCCGCGTACGCCGTGATGCTGGGCCTGCGTGCCCGGGACGCCGGCGGCGTCGGGCAGGTGGTCGACCTCGCCATCATCGAGCCGATCATGGCGATGCTCGGCCCGCAGATCACCTGGTACGACCAGCTCGGCTACATCCAGCCCCGGTTGGGCAACCGCTCCAACAACAACGCTCCGCGCAACACGTACCGGTGCGCCGACGGTCGCTGGGTGGCGATCTCCACGAGCGCGCAGAGCATCGCGGAGCGGGTCGTCCGGCTCGTCGGCCGCCCGGAGCTGGTCGACGAGCCGTGGTTCGCCACCGGCAGCGGCCGGGCCGGGCACGCCGACGAGCTGGACGCCGCCGTGGGCGCGTGGGTGGCGCAGCGGGACCGGGACGAGGTGGTGGCCGCGTTCGAGGCGGCGCAGGCCGCGGTCGCCCCGGTCTACGACGTGCGGGACATCCTCGCCGACCCGCAGTACGCGGCGCTCGGCACCGTCCGCAGCGTGCCGGACGAGGAGCTGGGCCAGGTACGGATGCAGAACGTGCCGTTCCGGCTCTCCGAGACGCCGGGGGAGATCCGCCACGCCGGGCGCCGGCACGGTCAGGACACCGACGGGGTGTTCGGGGCGCTCGGGCTCAGCGCCGACGAGCTGGCCGCGCTCCGGGCCCGCGGGGTGATCTGATGCTGCTCACCTGGCTCTACGTACCCGGCGACCGGCCGGACCGGTTCGCCAAGGCAGTCGCCTCGGGGGCCGACGCGGTCATCCTCGACCTGGAGGACGCGGTGGTCGCCGGGCGCAAGGCGTACGCCCGGGATGCGGTAGCCGAGTTCCTCGCCGAGGAGCACCCGGTGCCGGTGCAGGTGCGGGTCAACGAGTTGACCGGTCCGGACGTCGACGCCGACCTGACCGCGGTGGCCAATCGCCCCGGGCTGGCCGGGCTCCGGCTGCCCAAGGTGGAGTCGGCAGCCACGGTGGTGTCCCTCGCCGGCCGGGTGGACGTGCCGCTGCATCCGCTCGTCGAGTCCGCGCTGGGGCTGGAGGCCGCGTACGCCGTCGCCTCCGCCCACCCGGCGGTCGCCTCGCTCGGTCTCGGTGAGGCCGACCTCCGCTCGGATCTCGGGGTGAGCGACGACGCGGGGCTGGCCTGGGCGCGCGGCCGGGTGGTGGTCGCGGCCCGCGCGGCCGGTCTCGCCCCACCTGCCATGTCGGTCTACGCCGACGTCGTCGACGCCGACGGGCTCGCGGCCTCGTGCGCGGTGGGGCGGCGGCTCGGTTTCCTCGGCCGGGCCGCGATCCACCCGCGGCAGTTGCCGGTGATCGTCGAGGCGTTCCGGCCCGGCGAGCGGGAGGTGGCCCGGGCGGTCGAGCTGCTCGCCGCCGTCGCCGACGCGCAACGGCGGGACTCGGGGACCGTGGTGCTGCCGGACGGCCGGTTCGCCGACCGGGCGATGGTGGCCGCCGCCCGACGGATCGTCGACCTGTCGGCGCGCTACGCCGCCTGAAGACCCCCCGCCGAACGTCCCGACGTCGTGGCGTCCGGCGGGGCCTGACCGCGTCGCGCAGGCCCGGTGAGCGGGCGGGACCTGCGCGACGCGGGCAACCGGTCAGCCGGCGACCGGTACCGGTGCGGTCGCCCGCCGGCGGATCAGCGTCGTCGCGGCGCCGAGCACGGCCACCGCGCCGCCGATCAGCAGGACCGCGTCGGCGCCGTGCGCCGAGAAGCCGCTGGTCTGGCCGGCCGGCAGCAGGCTGGAGGCGATCGTGACCGCGCCGGCCACGCCGAGGGCGGAGCCGACGTAGCGGGCCGTGTTGTTGGCGCCGGAGCCCATGGCGACCCGGTCCGGCGGGACGCTGGCGACGGCGAGCCGGGCGAGCGCCGCGTTGAGCAGTCCGCTGCCCGCGCCGGCGATGAGCAGGCCCGGGATGGTGCGGGCCCAGGAGTGGGCGTCGGCGTAGCCGAGCATGGCCAGGTAGCCGACGGCGGTCAGCAGGAACCCGAGGGCGAGCTGCCGGGTCGGCGTGGTGCGGGTGCCCAGGTGGCGCATCTGGTTGCTGACCACGAACGAGGATCCGGCCCAGACGAAGGCCAGCCCGGCCGTGCCGAGCGCGCTCACGCCGATCAGCTGCTGGACCAGGGTGGGCAGGACGGTGCTCGGGCCGAGCGCGGCGAGCCCGGTGAAGAACGCGCCGAGGGTGGCGATCCGGAAGTCCGGCCGGCGGAACAGGGCGAGGTCGAGCATCGGGGCTCGGCCGCGAGCCTGGACCACCACGAAGGCGGCGAGCAGCAGCACGCCGAGCACCAGCGGGACGAGCACCCCGGGCCGGAGCCAGCCGGTGCGTCCGGTGGTGACGGCGACGAGCAGCAGCGCCAGGCCGGCGCCGAGCGTCAGCACTCCGGGGACGTCGATGTGGGCGGCCCGTCCGGCGCGGGACTCGGTGAGCAGCCGCCCGCCGAGCGCCGCCAGCAGCACGGCCAGGGCGGCGAGGATCAGGTAGAACCAGCGCCAGCTGGCGATCGAGGTCAGGCCGGCCGAGGCCAGCGGGCCGAGTGCGATGCCGGCGCCGAGCATCGACGCCCAGCGGGCTGTGGCGTGGGCCCGCCCCTGAGCGGTGTGGAAGGCGTGTCCGAGCAGGCCCAGCCCGGCGGCGAGGATCGCGGCGCTCGCCACCCCCTGCACCACCCGCGAGGTGATGAAGGTGGCGGGGTCGGGCGCGACGGCGCTGCCGACCGTACCGACGGCGAGCAGGGTCAGGCCGGCGCGGAAGACGCGGCGGCGCCCGAAGTCGTCACCGAGGCTGCCGGCGACCAGCAGCGTGGCCGCGAGCCCCAGGGTAATCGCGTTGATCAGCCAGGTCTGGGTGGTGAGGCCGGCCCCGAGGCCCCGCGCCGTCTGCGGCAGGACCGCCACCGGCGCGGTGTAGTTCATGAGGACGAGCAGGGTCGCGGCGCAGACCGCGAGCAGGGCCCGGGAGTCGGAGCGGGACGCGTCCGGCGGCGCGGACGGCGCGGTGACGCCGGCGGTTGTCGACATGCGGTGACCTCTCGGTTCGGTGAGCGAACCGACAGTAGCAGTGATGGTTCGTTGAATGAACTGACTGGGGGTAGGATCACAGCATGGCACTGGGGAAGAACTACGAGGGGCAGAACTGCTCGCTGGCCCGGGCGCTGGAACTGGTCGGCGAGCGGTGGACGCTGCTCATCGTCCGCGACGCCTTCTACGGCGTACGCCGCTACGGTGACTTCCTCGCGCACCTCGACATCCCCCGGGCCGTGCTCGCGGACCGGCTCGCCACCCTGGTCGACGCGGGTGTCTTCGAGCGCCGCCGCTACCAGAACTCCCCGCCCCGCGACGAGTACCTGCTCACCGACCGGGGCGTCGAGCTCTGGTCCGTGGTCTACCCGCTGTGGAGCTGGAGTGAGCGACACTTCGGCGACGCGGAACCGCTGCGGACCTTCCGGCACGCGGCCTGCGGCACCCAGCTCGACCCGGCCGGCCGCTGCCCCACCTGCGGCGGCGTCGACGTGTCACCCCGTGACGTCGAGGCCCACACCGGGCCGCGCATGCCGGCGCAGCCCCGCCGGGATCCGGTCAGCGTCGCGCTGCGCCAGCGCCCGCACCGGCTCCTCCAGCCGCTGTTCTGAGCCGACCGGCCCGACCGGCTCGGGTTGCCCGGCCTCGACCGGGCCGGCCCCGACCGGGCCGATGATCGACTCGCCATCCATGATGTCGGGGCGTCACGCGGCCCGGACACCCCAATATGCACGGACCCCGAGTCGATCAAGCCTTAACGGAGGGCTCGACCTGCCCGGTGTTCGGGCCGGCGAACCGGGGCTCGCTGCCCGCTACGGCACCCGGACGGGTGGGGCGAGCTGATCGAGGCGGGTCAGTTGGGCGGTGCCGTCCTCGGCGACGGTGGCGGCCAGGGCGGTGGTTGCCGGGTGGGCCCCGGACCCCTGCTCGGCCCGGGCGATCCGTACGGCCTGCGACAGATGTGCGCGCAGGTGCCGGGCGACCAGCCGGTGAAAGGCCGAACCCTCCGCCGCGCGCAGAGCGGTCAGCTCCGTCTCGGTGATCATGCCGGGCATGTCGTGACCCTCGTGCGGATTGGTGGCCGGCGCTCCGGACTCGGCCAGCAGCGCGCGGGAACGGGTCAGGTCGGCCCGTTGGCTCTCCTCGACCCGGACGGCCAGCGTGCGCCAGGCCGCGTCGGTGGTCCGGGCAGGCACCAGATCGAGCACCGGCAGAAGGCGCTCGTTCATCGCCACGGTGAGTTGGAGCCAGGCCACGTCGGTGGGGCTGAACGCGCCGCTGGTCGCGCCGCCGGCGACCGCGCCGGTGGTCGCGCCGCCGGGCGGTGCGCCGCCGGAGGGTGCGCCGCCGGTGGCGCCCGGCACGGCGTCGGCGGTCACGGGGCCGGGGCGGCCGGATGTCGGATCCCCGGACCGCTCGGTCGCGGCGCAGCCGGTCAGGAGCAGCGCCATGGCGAGCAGGCCGCACGGTACGGCGAAGCCGGGGCGCATCGCATCTCCTCTCCGCGGTGGCGGCGGACCCCGTGCTAGCGGGTCCGCCCCCACCGTCCGGCGAAACCGTCCGGTCAGATCGGCTGCCCGTCGTGGCCGCACTTGACGACCGGGCGGATGCAGTCCCGGACCCGGCGCTCCATCTCCGCCACCGGCCAGGCGTTGAAGAAGTCGCCGTGCATGGTGTAGCCCGGGCCGGAGGCGAGCCGGAACTGCGACGGATCACCGCTGACCGGGTAGCGGAGCACCTGCCGCAGCTTCGGCACCGGCACCGGGTGGCTGGCCGGGCAGGCCTGGTTGACCGGGTAGGCCATGTGGCTCTTGTGGTCGGGAGAGTCCAGGTCGCGGCCGTTCCAGCACTGCGGGAAGTCCAGGTACGACTCCAGCATGGTCCCGGCCGGGCAGTTCACGAAGTCCTTCGACGGCGGGACCTGCCCGGCGTGCAGGCACGACCAGCGGGCGATGCTGTCGTTCGGGCCGGTGGCCCGGGCGTTGCCGGCCACGATCCGCAGCCCCTGCGGGATCGGTTCGGTGCGGGCGACGACGTCGCTGCGTACGCCCTCGCCCAGGTAGTAGAAGGTGGAGATCACCGGCTCCACGGCCACGTTGTTGCGGTACAACGTCGGCACCCAGTACGACGACGTGTCCACCTGCGGGTTGCACGTGGTGGGGGAGATCAGCAGGTCCGGCAGGGTGGTGTGGGCGTTCGTCACCGTGCTGCCGAAGAAGCTGTGCATGTGCGACGCGCCGGGCAGCCCCGGGAAGATGATCGGGTCGTCCGGCAGGCGGTGGCTGTACGAACAGTCGGCGGGGAACTCGGCGACCCGGATGACGTTGACACCCGCGTCGGTGTCGGCCCGTGCGGTGCCGGCCTGTGCGGGGTCCGCCTGTGCCGTCGTGGAGACGCCGTAGCTGCCGAGTAGTACCAGCAGGGCGCCGAGCGCCGTGGCGAGGCGCAGCCGGCGGCGGATGCCGGAGCGGGGTGAGGCCCTGTCCATCTCGTGACTCCTGTCGGGTGGGTCAGGGACGGGTCCGGCGCCGCCGCCGAAGGCGTCGGAGATCCCTGGCCAGGACTGGTGGTGGTGATGCCGAGCGGTGAGAGAGCGCTCTCTCGCCCCCAGCGTCAACCCGAAGTCGACAGTTGTCAATATCTGGCTCGGCCGTGCAGCGCCAGGAGGCGAAAAGGGCCGACCCCGGATGCGGGGTCGGCCCTTCTC
>NZ_SMKG01000146.1 GCF_004348525.1 Micromonospora sp. 15K316
GCCCCGGCCCGCCCCCGCCGCCGACCGGGGACGACGTCACGTCGTTGGCGGTCTACATCGCACACGACCGGGTGGGCGCGCTGCTGTCGGTGCTGATGGAGCTGGCCGTACGCGGGGTCAACCTGACCCGCATCGAGTCCCGGCCGACCGGGGAGGCGCTCGGTCGCTACGTTTTCTTCCTCGACTGCACGGGGCACGTGGCAGACGTACGGCTGGGCGAGGCGTTGCAGGGCCTGCGCCGGGTCTGCGCCGCCGTGCACTTCCTCGGCTCGTACCCCCGGCACCGCTGGCTGGAGACGGGCGGCGAGCGGCCGGTCCCGCCGCCGCCCGGCCTGTCCGACGCCGACTACACCGACGCGAGCGCCTGGCTGGCGCGGTTGCGCGCCGGCGAGCTGAGCTGAGCCGGCGCGCCCTCGTCCGTCGAGCTGGTCAGCTCAGCAGCCCACCGAGCAGGCCGCCCTGCTGCTCCTGCGCGCCGCTGCCCATCACGGGCGGCTCCTCCGACGGCTGCACCACGACGAAGCCCTGCCCGGCGAAGCTCATTGTGAAGGCCTCACCCGTACGCCGGCCGAGCAGCGTGCCGAGACCGAGCTGCTCGGCGCGGTGGTAGCCGGTCTGGAGGCCGGCCGACCAGCAGACCGCCGCCTGCGGGTCGACGTAGGTGGGCTGGTCGACGTTGAGGACCACGGGGGTGCCCCTGGTCGTGATCGCGATCCGCCCGTAGCCGCTGAAGATGCAGTTGAAGAGCCCGGAGGCGGCCATCCCGCTGCCGCCGACCATGCGGATGTCGTACTGGAGGGTGGAGTCGAAGGCCAGCACGCTCGATCCGTTGATGGAGAGCGCGTCGCCCGGCTCCAGGTCGATGATGTGCACGTCCTTGGCCAGCTCGGCCAGGAAGACGTCGCCCTGCCCGGTGACCTTCATGAGCGGAACGCCCTCACCGGTGAGCTTCTGCTTGAGGAACTTCCCCAGTCCGCCGGAGCCGAGCGCCTGGAACTGCACGTTCCCCTGGTAGGCGACCATCGACCCGACCCGGGCCATCGCCTCACCGTTGAGCTCGATCTTCAACAACTTGGAGTTCTGCAGCCGCATGCCGGGCTGCGCGGACTCCTGCTCCAGGTTCTCGGCGGAGAACAGCGAGCTGCGCATGTAGTGCCTCCTGAGGTCGCAACGACTGCCACGACGGTAGGGGACCGTCGCAACGACGCTCCCGGCGGACCGGTCGGCCTGTGACGGGCGGCTCGGCCGCCCGCCGCCCAGGTGGATGGACGGATCAGGCCCAGCCCAGCGCGTGCAGCCGCTCGTCGTCGATGCCGAAGTGATGCGCGATCTCGTGGACCACGGTGACCGCTACCTCGTCGACGACGTCCTCCTCGTCCTCGCAGATCCGTAGGATCGGGTGGCGGTAGATGAAGATGCGGTCGGGCAGCACGCCGGCGTAGTCCCAGCCCCGCTCGGTGAGCGCGTGCCCCTCGTAGAGGCCGAGCAGGTCCTCCTCGCCGGGGGGTGGGTCGTCCTCGACGAGGATGACGACGTTGTTCATGAGACCGAGCAGCTCCTCGGGCACCTCGTCGAGCGCGTCGCCGACCAGTTCCTCGAAGCGCTCGCGGCTCATCTCCACCGGCACCCCGCCATTCTGCCCGACGCCGTTGCGCGTCCGGCCGGTCGAGATTCGAGCGCGTTCACGGAAAGAGCGGCCGTCCGTCTCCGGACGGGGTCTCTTCCCGTGAACGCGCGGTCAACGAGGTGTCAGGAGGAGAGGCGGGCGGTGAGGGTGATCTCGGCGCCCGGGGAGAGCAGGCGGGAGATCGGGCAGTTGGCCTTGGCGGCCTCGGCGAGCTTCTGGAACTCGGCCTCGTCGATGCCGGGCACCTCGCCCACGGTCTCCAGCTCGATGCGGGTCACGGTCATGCCGGCGTCGGTCTTGTCCAGGTGCACCTTGGCGGTGGTCTCCACCGAGGTGGGCGTCGAGCCGGCGTCGGCGAGCGCCTTGGAGAAGGCCATCGAGAAGCAGCCGGCGTGCGCGGCGCCGATCAGTTCCTCGGGGTTGGTGCCCTCCCCCTCCTCGAAACGCGACTTGAACGAGTAGTTCCCCTGGAAGCCGCCCTTGCCGGTGCGGATCGTGCCGGACCCCTCGGTGAGGTTGCCCTGCCAACGTGCGGAAGCGGTACGGATAGGCATGGTCCGACGCTATCGGATTGCCGATCTCCCTGCGACGGGCTCCGCCGACGCCCAGCGTGCGATCCCTGTCACCGGTCGTCCCCTGTGCCATTATTCGACCAGTCGCGTGACCGCGGGGAGGATGGCGGATGTCCCGAGAGCTTCCCACTCAACGACAGGACGACCGCTCCGACGGTATGGCCGTCATCGAGTGGGGCACGGCCGAGTCCGAGATGCCGGAGCGGCCCCGGCGCTCGCTTGCCGGGTGGGGGCGGGACCGGCGACTTCCGCCGCTGGTCGCCGGGTTGGGTGCGGTGGCCGCCGTCGCCTCGCTGGTCGGCGAGTGGGTCGTCATGACCCTGCCGGAGGGCGGGCGCGACGGTCCGCTCGAGGTGCCCGCCGGAGTGGCCGACGTCAACGGGTTCGGCGTCGGCTACCTGGTCGGCCTGCTCGTGCTGGTCGGCACGGTGGCGCTCGCGCTGCGCGGCACCCCGACCGTCCGGCTGAACGCGCGGGTGCTGGGTCTCGCCCTCGCCGGGGCGCTGCTGGTCCTGGTGGCCGCCACCGCGTTCGAACTGGACGAGTCGACCACGCGCCTCTTCTACAGCCCGGACGCGGGATTCCGGATCGAGTACGGTCGGGGCCTCAGCATGGCCTTCGTCGCGTGCGTGCTGCTCGGCCTGGCGCTGCACCTGTCCCCGAACGCCGCGCCGCTCGACGACGACGCCGCACGCGCACCGATGCCCGGGCGGCGCCGCCGACCCGACCAGGACGACCAGGACGAACGGGACGACGCCCCGCCCCCGCCGGCCGACCTGACCGTGCAGCCGACCATCCCGTTCGCCCGTCCGGAACCGCCCCGCTGAGCTGGGACGCCGGGGCACCCGTCAGGGGGTGGCCCAGCGCACCTCGCCGTCGACAAGCACGCCTGTGGCGCGCAGGCCGATCCGTTCGGCGACCCGCGCCGAGGCGCGATGGTCGGGGTGGACGTGGGCGATCAGCCGCCGCACCCCCGACCGGTCGAGCCAGCCCACCATGCCGAGCGCCGCCTCGACGGCGTACCCGCGGCCCTGCTCGGGTGCGGCGACCACCCAGGCGACCTCGGCGACCGGCTCGTCGCCGTCGAGCCGGAGGGTCGCCTGCACGGTGCCCACGGCGCGGCCGGTGTGGCGGTGCCGGACGACCCAGTTCAGCCAGCCCTGCCTCCCGTCCGGGGAGTGCCCGACCACCTGCCGCGCGTACCGGGCGCGCAGCTGCTCCAGCCCGTCCGGCGCACCGCCGATGAACTCGTGCAGGCGCTCGTCGTGCAGGAGGGGGGCCATCTCGTCGGCGTGCGCGACCCGTAGTGGTTCGAGTACCAGGCGGTCCGTCTCGATCGGTTCTACCGCCGGCCAGTCGGGTGCCACCATCGGCCAACCGTACGGCGGTACGGGTTCCGGCGGGGCGGCGAGCGCCACCCGGGGTGTGTGTGCCGGGGATTGGCATCCGATTCGCCTGGAAGCCATGGTTGGGCCCCGTTCCGCGAGGTACGGTTGCTGCCCGCCGTCACTCCGGGTCGACCGATCGACCACCGAACGGCTGGTTGCGGCGGCGGCGGGCGAAGGAGGAACGATGACCCGCCCGGGACTGCCCAAGCTGATCGCCACCGACCTCGACGGCACGCTCGTCCGCAGCGACGACACCGTCTCCGCGTACACCCACGGGGTGCTCGACCGGGTGCGCGCCGCCGGGATCCCGGTGGTCGGGGCCACCGGCCGTGGCCCGCGGCTGACCGAACTGACCCGCAACGACATCCGCGCGGCCGACTTCCTGGTGATGGCCGGCGGCGGGCGCGTGGTCGACCAGAGCGACCCGGCCGGCCCGGTGGTGCTGCGTGACGAACGGCTCCCCGCCGAGGTGCTGGCCCGGCTCCTGGCCGATCTGGAGGCCGAGGTCGGCCCGTTGACCGTGATGGTCGAGGCCTCCGACGAGCACGACGCCCCGCTCTGGGGCGACTACCACCCGAGCTGGCCCTACCAGGACCGGTTCGAGGCACGTACCCGCGCGGAGTGTCTCGCCACCGACGTGATCAAGGCGTTCGCCCGGACCGCCGACCACCACGTCGACGAACTGCTCGAGGTCGCCCGCCGGATCGTCCCCGCGGAGGTGGCCACGCTCACCCAGGCCGGACTCGGTTTCGTGGAGATCTGCCCGCCCGGGGTGGACAAGGCCACCGGGCTGGCCGTGGTGGCGCAGACCCTCGGCGTCGACCCGGGCGACGTGCTCGTCTTCGGCGACCAGCCGAACGACCTGCCCATGTTCGAGTGGGCCGGCTGGGCCCGGGTGGCCGTCTCCAACGCCCACCCGGCGGTCCGCGCCGCCGCCGACGAGGTCACCCTGCGTAACGACGACGACGGGGTCGCCGTCTATCTGGACCGACTACTGTCCCGGTGATGGAAGAGATCCCTCGGCTGGTCGCCACCGACATCGACGGCACGCTGCTCCGGGAGGACCGGACGGTGAGTCCGCGTACCGCGTCGGTGCTGGCCCGGATCACCGCGGCGGGCACGCCGGTCGTGCTGGTCACCGGCCGTCCGATCCGCTGGCTCAAGCTGGTGTACGAACAGTTGGCCGAGCCGCTGCCGGCGATCTGCGCGAACGGCGCGGTGGTGTACGACCCGGCCGGCGACGAGGTGCTACGCGCCGATCCGCTGGCACCGGAGCTGCTGGCCGAGGTGGCCCGGCGGCTGCGGGCCGAGGTGCCCGGGGTGACCTTCGCCGTGGAGGTCACCGACAGCCGGCAGATGCGGCACGAGGCGCACTACCCGCTGCGCTGGGACGCCGACCACGAGGCGATCCGCGCCGTGGAGTCTCCCGAGGAGTTGCTGGCGGCGCCGGCGGTGAAGCTGCTCGCCCGCGCCGGCGAGCAGGACCCGGACGCCTTCGTCGAGCTGGTGGCCGCGGCCCTGCAGGGGCTCGCCGAGGCCACCCACTCGTCGTACTCGGGATTGGTGGAGATCTCCGCGGCCGGCGTGACCAAGGCGGCCGGCCTGGCGTGGTACTGCGCCCGGCTCGGCATCGACGCCCGGGACGTGGTGGCCTTCGGCGACATGCCGAACGACGTACCGATGCTCACCTGGGCCGGTCGGGCGGTCGCGGTCGCCAACGGGCACCCCGCCGTGCTGCGGATCGCGCACGAGGTGACCGCCGCGAACACCGAGGACGGCGTCGCGGCGTACCTGGAGAAGCTCTTCGACGTGGGTTGACGGGGCGGACCGTGACCCCGGGCCCGTGGCCCGCCCCGCTGCGTCCCGTCACTCAGAGGTACTGGCCGGTGCTGTGCCCCTCGCCGCCCTGCGCCATGCCCGGCATGCCCGGCGCCATCGCGCCGGGACCGCTCGGCAGCGCGCGGCCGGACCGCATCTGCTCCAGCTGCACCCGGGCCGCCATCTGCTGGGCGACCAGCGCGGCCTGGATGCCGTGGAAGAGACCCTCCAGCCAGCCGACCAGCTGCGCGTGCGCGACCCGGAGTTCGCTGTCGCTCGGCGCGCCCTCCTCGGTGAAGGGCAGCGAGATCCGCTCCAGCTCCTCGCGCAGCTCCGGGGCGAGCCCCTCCTTCAGCTCGACGATCGACCGCTCGTGGATCTCCCGCAGCCGGTGCCGGCTGGCGTCGTCGAGCGGGGCGGCCTTGACCTCCTCCAGCAGCTGCTTGATCATGCTGCCGATCCGCATCACCTTGGCGGGCTGCTCGACGAGGCGGGTCGGGTCCTCCCCCTGCCCCTCGTCGGTTTGCACGGTGCCGACCGGCCGGCCGTCGGGGCCGACCACCACCACGGTGCCGGAGTGACCGGTGCCCTCGTGGCCCGGCTCGTCGTTCTGTCCAGCGGCGCTCGCTTCGGTCATGGGGTCCATCTTGACCCAGCGCGCAAGGTCCACGCTCGCCGGGACCGACTCCTCGGGCGCGGATCACCCGTCGGGCGCGTTACCGTCGCGCCATGTCCGCCGACCCCCGCGCCGTCCTGACCCGACCCGCTCCGGATCCCGACCACACCGTGGCGTACGGGGACCATCCGGACCAGATCGCGGATCTCCGGGAGCCGGCGGGCGGCGGACCCGCCGAGCGGTTGGTCGTGGTGGTGCACGGCGGGTTCTGGCGGGCCGAGTACGACCGGCGGCACACCGGACCACTGGCCACCGCCCTGGCCGGCTCGGGCCGCCCGGTGGCGCAGCTGGAGTACCGGCGCACGGGTCAGCCGGGCGGCGGCTGGCCGAACACCCTCACGGACGTCCTGACCGGCGTGGCGGAGCTGCCCCGGCTGGCCGCCGAGGCGATGCCGGGCCGGGTGAGCACCGCCCCGCCGCTGCTCGTCGGCCACTCGGCCGGGGGTCACCTGGCGCTCCACGTCGCCGCCCGCGCGCCGGAGACCGTCGGTGGGGTGCTGGCGCTGGCCCCGGTGGCGGACCTCGTCGAGGCCCACCGGCTGGATCTCGACGGCGGCGCGGTCGCCGAGCTGCTCGGCGGTGGGCCCGACGAGGTTCCCGACCGGTACGCGGCAACCGATCCACGGACGTTGGTGCCCATTCGATCACGCACAGTAGTTGTCCATGGTGAGATGGATCAACAAGTGCCGGTCGCCATCAGTCGCGACTTCGTGGCAGCCGCCCGGCTGGCGGGTTCCGGAATCACCTATTTTGAGCTGGCCGAGTGCGAGCATTTCGCGCTAATCGACCCCGAGTCCGCGGCCTGGCCGACGGTGCTCGCCGCACTGCGATCCCTCGAAGAAGATCAGCGGCCGATTGACGCAGCGTCGCCGACCAGGTAGAACGCCGGAGGGGCGACGCGCCCTCAACCCTGCTGGAAGGATTCGGTGCCGCAGATGAACCGCCGACGGGCGCTCCAACTCCTGGCCGCGCTCGGCACCACCGGGCTAGTCGCGGCATGCGGCAACGACACCGACGAAGGCGGATCGGGCAGCACCGGCAAGCCGATCAAGATCGGCCTCATCGCCCCCAAGGCCGGTGGCCTCAAGACGATCGGCGACGAGATCGTCAACGGGTTCCAGCTCTTCCTCGACCTGAACGAGCAGCAGCTCGGCGGGCACCCGGTGACGCTGATCACCGCCGACGAGGGCGACGACGCCAAGTCCGGCAAGGCGGCCGTCGACGAGCTGCTGAACCAGGGCGTGCTCGCGCTGACCGGCGTGGTCAACTCCGCCGTGATGCTGGGCATCCGGGACACCGTCGAGAAGGCGCGGGTCCCGCTCATCGGCTCGAACGCCTCGCCGAGCACGCTGCAGAGCGTGGTCTACATCTGGCGGACGTCGTACGTGCTGGACGAGGCGGGACGGGCGCTCGGCGGCTACCTGAAGGGCCGGCTGAGGGCGGGCTCGCGGCTGGCGATCATCATGCCGGACAGCGTCAGCGGCGAGGACGTCGAGCGCGGCTTCCGGGAGGAGTTCGGCTCCACCGACCCGCGCATCGCCGGCCGGGTCGTCTGGACCACCGCAGCCGCCAACCCCGGCAAGAACGCGTACGGCCAGGACATCGGCAAGGCGCTCGACGAGAACCCCGACGCCATCCTCTGCTTCTTCACCGGTGACGCCGGGGTCGAGTTCATCAAGCAGCTGCGCCAGGCGGGCTACAAGGGCCCCGTCTACGCGCCGGGCTTCCTCACCGAGGGCACGGCGCTGGAGAACATGAAGAACGACGCGCTCAACATCCAGACCGCGCTGAACTACTCGGCCGACCTCAGCAACACGGCCAACCGGGTCTTCGCCTCCGAGTACCGCAAGAAGTTGCACGTCTCGCCGACCACCTACGCCATGGCCTCGTACGACGCGGCCCAGGTGCTGCACCAGGCCATCCAGCTCGCCGGTGCGAACCCGAGCTCCCAGGAGGTCAACCTGGCGCTCGGCAAGCTCGGGCAGATCGACAGCCCGCGCGGGATCTGGCAGTTCAACCAGCCGCGTACGCCGCAGCAGAAGTGGTACCTGCGCCAGGTGCAGCGCGACGGCCAGGTGCTGTCGAACGTACTGATCAGCGAGCTGGCCACGCTCGGCTGAGCCGCTGGGCCATCCGTCGCCGAGGGCCGGTCTCCGTACGGGGACCGGCCCTCGCTCGTGCGCGGGCAGGACGCCCGGAACCGCCGCGCCCCCGGAAGGCGCGGCGGCTCCCGCTCAGCGCCGCAGCTCGGCGATGCAGCACTTCACGCTGCCGCCGCCCTTCTTCAGCTCGGCCAGCTCGACCGGGACCGGGTGGTAGCCGAGGGCCTTCAGCTTCTCGGCGAGCCCGGCGGCCTCGCTGTTCAGCACCACGTTCAGGCCGTCGCTGACCAGGTTGAGCCCGAAGGCCATGACATCGGCGTCGTCGGCGACCACCGCGTCCGGGAAGAGCTGGGCCAGCACCTTCTGGCTGGCCGCCGAGAAAGCGCCCGGGAAGTAGACGATGTTGGCGTCGTCGATGGCGGCGAGCGCCACGTCCAGGTGGTAGAAGCGCGGATCGACCAGGCGCAGTGAGATCACCGGGCGGCCGAGCGCCTCCTGCGCCTCGGCGTGCGCCGGGATCTCCGTACGGAACCCGTGCCCGGCGAGGATGAGCCCGCCGTGCGCCTCCGGGACGTACGCGAAGTCGCCCTCGCCCTCGTTGGTCTCGCTCGGTGCGATGAACCGCCAGCCCTGCGACTCGTAGAAGGCCCGGTGCGCCTCGGCCTCGGCGGCCCGCTGCTCGTGCTTGAACCGGGCGCCGTAGACGGTGCCGTCCACCACGAAGGCGCCGTTGGCGGCGAAGACCATGTCCGGCAGGCCCCGCTCGGGCGTCAGCAGGTGCACCTCGTGGCCGAGGTTGACCAGGGTCTCGCGCAGCCGGTCCCACTGCTTCACGGCCAGCTCGGCGTCGACCGGGGCGGTCACGTCCATCCACGGGTTGATGGCGTACTCGACCGCGAAGTGCTCGGGGGAGCACATGAGATATGTCCGCTTTCGCGGCACTCGCTGGTGGTTCACGGTCACCAAGAGTAGGTATCGTGGAAGTTTGGTAACAGCCACGAATATTGCTTCCCAGGGGCAGAACGTTGCAGATAGACGCCGTAGACCAGCGGATCATTGCGCTGCTCGTCGCTGACGCCCGCGCGTCGTACGCCGACATCGGAGTTCGGGTGTCACTCTCCGCCCCCGCCGTGAAGCGACGGGTCGATCGGCTCCGGGCCACCGGGGTGATCCGGGGATTCACGGCCGTCGTCGACCCGGCCGCCGTGGGCTGGACCACCGAGGCGTTCGTGGAGCTCTTCTGCGCCGGCCGGACCACACCGGCGCAGATCGGCGCGGCGGCCCGCCGGCACCCCGAGGTGGTGGGCGCGTACACCGTCTCGGGCGAGGCCGACGCGCTGGTGCACCTGCGCGCCGCGGACATCTCCCATCTGGAGGCCGCCCTGGAGCGGCTCCGCGCCGAGTCGTTCGTGACCTCGACCCGCAGCACCATCGTGCTCTCCCGGCTGGTCGAGTCCCCCGGCGTCGGGCCGTCCGCCGGCTGATCCGGACTCCCCCGCGACGGCCGCGCGATTCGTCGATGCGGTGGGGAACCGGCACGGACGACGGCCCGTCGAACGGCCATGACTCGGGGAACCCACCTCGCCGCCGTCGGCGCCCTGGCCGCGCTCGCCCTGCTGGCGGGCAGCGGCCTGCCCGCCACCGTGCCCACCGCACCCGATGCTCTCGACGTACCGGCCGCACCCGCGCCCCCCGACACCCGGCTGGTGGCGTACGAGTCGTGCGACGACGCGCTCGCCGGGCTGCGGGCCGCCGCCACCGCCGCCGTCGGACCGTGGGGCCTGCACGAGCGGGACGTCGCCTGGGTCGCGAAGGCGGGCACCGGAGAGGCCCGCCTCGACGCGGTAGCGGCCCCCGAGCACTCCACCACGAACGTGCACGAGGCCGCGGCGGACGAGCCGGACGTGGTCAAGACCGACGGCCGACGGATCGTGACGATCAGCCAGGGCGTGCTCCGGGTGACCGAACCGGCGACCCGGCGGAGCACGGGCCGTCTCGACCTCGCCGACGGCCCGCTGCCGGACCGAGAGCGGGAACGTAACCTGCTGCTGCACGGCGACCGGGCGCTGGTGCTCAGCGGTGAGTCCCCGATGACGTTGCGGTCGGCCGAGGAACAGGTCACGGGCGGGACCACGCTGCTCACCCTCGTGGACCTCGCCACCACCCCCACCGTGCTCGGCACCTACTCGATCGACAGCGCCCTGATCGACGCGCGGCAGACCGGAGCCACCGCCCGGGTGGCGGTCCGCTCCGACCCCCGGATCGACTTCCGCCACCCCGACCCGAGGGCCAGCGACGCCGAACGCATCGCGGCGAACCGCGCCGTGATCGCGTCGACCGGCATCGACGCCTGGCTCCCGGCGTACGAGTGGAGCGCCGGCCGGGAGCGACACGGCGGCCGGGTCGGATGCGACCGGCTCAGCCGCCCGGCCGACGCCACCGGCACCTCGACGGTGACCGTGCTCAGCTTCGACCTCGCCGCCGGGCAACTCGGCGACGGTGACCCGGTCAGCGTCGCCGCCGACGCCGCCACGCTCTACGGCACCGCGAACAGCCTCTGGCTCGCCGGCGAGCGCCGCCCCCGCCACGGACCCCGCCCGGGCTTCCGGGATGGGCGGCCCACCGAGGTGAGCACCGTGATCCACCAGTTCGACACCGCGAACCCGGGCCCGCCCCGATACCTGGCCAGCGGCAGCGTCCCCGGCTGGCTGATCAACCAGTACGCGCTCTCCGAGTGGCAGGGCGACCTGCGGGTCGCCACCACCATCGACAGCGCCCGCGGTCGCCCGACGTCCGCGTCCAGCGTGTATGTGCTGCGCCGGCAGGGCGGCACGCTGAAGCGGGTCGGCGCCGTCACCGGTCTGGGCCCCGGCGAGCGGATCCACTCCGTGCGCTTCCTCGGCGGCAGCGGTTACCTGGTGACCTTCCGGCAGACCGACCCGCTCTACGCGCTGGACCTGACCGATCCGGCGGAACCTCGGGTCACCGGCGAACTGAAGATCACCGGGTACTCCGCGTACCTGCACCCACTGCCGGACGGGCGGCTGCTCGGCGTCGGGCAGGAGGCCGACTCACAGGGTCGTACGCAGGGCCTACAGGTTTCGCTCTTCGACGTCCGCGACCCGGCCCGACCGGTCCGGCTCGACCGGTACCACCTGCCCCGTGCCGGGTCGGCCGTGGAGTTCGACCCGCACGCCTTCCTGTACCACCCGGGGACCGACCTGGTCGCGCTGCCGGTCGACCGGGGCGTACGGCTGCTGCGGGTGACCGCCGCGAGGATCAGCGAGCTCGGGCAGGTGACCCATCCGGGCGCCGGCGGGCAGACGCTCGACCGGGCGGTGCTGGTCGACGGTGTGCTCTGGACCGTCTCCGCTGCCGGCCTGCGGGCCAGCGATCCCGGCAACGGACGGAGCCTCGCCTGGCTCCCCTCGACCTGATTCTCCCTCCCCAGCGGGTGGGGCCCGGCAAGCCGGGGCTTCCGGGCCCCACCCGCACCGAGGACCGGACCGAGCCGCCGACCCGGGGCCCGGGTCGCCGTCAGAGGTACATGCCGGTGCGGTGCTCGCCGTCGCCGCGGGACGTCTTGTCACCGTCGCCGAAGAACCGCTTCCCGCCGAACTCACCGTGCAGCCGGTCGTCCAGCTCGTCGGCGAGCCCGGTCATCACCTGCACGGCCAGCATGAGATGGGTGGGCTGGAAGTTGCGGCCGAAGACGGGGATGGACGCCCACACCGTGTCGTCGGCGCAGTAGAGACGGCCGATCGGCATCCGGTTGGTCAGTTCGGAGAGCTTGACGTAGAGCCGCTCGGTCGGCTCGACCTGGGTGAGCACCGGGGAGAAGACGTCGACCAGCGGCGGGTTGTCCCGGACCCGGACGAACACCATCGCCGAACCGGCCCGGATGTTGATGTCGCCGTCCGAGTCCACCTGCAACCGCTCGGAGTCGGACTTCAGCATGGTGGAGACGACGGTGCGTACCCGCTCCTCCAGCGCCAGGACGTCGTTCTGCTCGTTCTGCGCCGCGACGGCCTCGACCAACGCCTCGTCCAGGTCCTCCTCGAGGACGCGGCCCGGACCGAACTCGCTGCGCGCGGTGCCCAGCGGCACGTCGGGCAGCGGCTCCCCCTCCGCGTCATGGATCAGGTAGACGAGGAACGCCGGGTGCGGCGCGCCGTAGACGTCGCGCAGGGTGCGGGAGAGCAGCGCGGAGATCCGCCCCGACTGGGCCGTGGTCGTGTCCAGACCGAAGTACTGCCCGGATCCCTCCAGGACGCCGGGCGGGGCCCAGCCGAGCGCGACCATGTCCGCCACGGCCGCCCGGTCCAGCCGGTAGCCGTCCGGCAGGCCGGCGTTCCCGACCGCCCGCGCGGAGAGCCGCCCCTCCTCGGCCACGTCGATCCCGATGGAGTAGACCGCGTCGCCGGTCCCGGAGGCGGTCGGATCGAGGGTCAACTCGACGTGTGCACCCGCCGGGAGCGTGGGCAGCCGCTCGGCGAGCGCCCGCGCGAACTCCTGCCACGCCTGGGTCACCTTGGCCCGCAGGTCCGCGGTGCTCGGCTCGTCGAGCAGGATCGACTCCGTCTGCTCCGGCTGGGCTGCGCCGCCGGCCGCGTGGGCCGGGCCGACCGCCGGCCGTTGGGCCGAGTCGGCGCCGGGTGGTTCACCGGGCGGCGCCGAGGGGTGGTCTGCCGTCATGATCGCCTCCGTCCGTCTCGGTCACCCTACCCACGAGGTCCGGAGGACGGATCAGCCCCGACAGCGATCGGACATACCCACCCGAGACGGGTCAGGAAGCCGGCTCCGCGCCGAACTCGACCGGCCAGGACGCGGCGAGGCCGCTGAGCCGTTCGGCCGCCTCCGCGGGGTCCGCGCCGCGCCCCACGGCTAGCCCGAGGAGGTACGCGGAGACCGGCGCACCGGGCCGGAGCACCTGGTGGGCGACGTCCTTCGCGAGGCCGAGCACCGCCGGCACCGGCACCTGCGCCGGGTCGAGGCCCAGCTCGGCGCAGGCCGCCGTGACCCAGTCGTCCATCACCGTCATCGCACCCACTCCTCCGCCCGGCGTACGTCCTGGTCAGTGTCGCAGTCGAACCACGGCGGCGGGCCGGCACCGACCCAGGCCACCTCACGGACGGTCAGTCCGCCGAGCAGGGCGCGTACCGGGGCGCCGGCCAGGCCGCCCGGCCGCCCGCCCGCGAGCCCGGCCAGCGCGCCGCGAAGCGCGGGGACCCGCCACACACCGCAGAGCGTCTGCCGCCGCCCGTCGGCGTCGACGTAACAGGCGCCGTCGGCCCCGGTGGTGGTGAGCTCCCGCAGCAGGACGGCGACCGCCTCCCGGGTGAGCAGCGGCAGGTCCGCCGCGAGCAGCGCGACCAGGGCGGTGTCCGGTTCGAGCAGGGCCAGACCGGCTGCCGTTGCGGCCACCGGACCGCCCCCGGCCGGCTCCTCCCGGGTGAGCCGTACGCCGGGCGGCG
This sequence comes from Micromonospora sp. 15K316, assembly GCF_004348525.1. Taxonomy (GTDB): domain Bacteria; phylum Actinomycetota; class Actinomycetes; order Mycobacteriales; family Micromonosporaceae; genus Micromonospora. Next base: position 13,658 of record NZ_SMKG01000146.1, read on the forward strand.
CCGGGTCGGCCCGCCCGACCAGGACGCGCGGGACGGCGTCGGCGACCGCGGCCAGCACCCGGTCCCGCATCGACCGGCCGCCGACCCGCCGGGCGGGCTTGTCCACCCCGCCCATTCGTCGGGCCGCGCCGCCGGCGAGCACCACCGCCGCGTACGGTCCCGGGTCCCTCTCCACTCCAGCCGCGTGCCGGGTGCGCGCCGCGTCCGAGCTGGCGCCCCCAGGGGCGGCGCGGAGAGGTCGAGAAGGGCCCATCCGGCCACGGTAGCCGTGCGGACGCCCCGCCGCCGGGTGCAGGATGTCGGGGTGGGACGGGCGACAGAGCGACGTGGCGTGATCCGGATCGACCTCGACGCGGCCCAGGGCCGCACCTCGGTCCGGCGGCCGGACAACCTCTCGGTGGAGGAACCGCTCGAAATCCGGGTGGGTGCCGCCGGGCCCGGCCGACGCCGACCGCTCGCGGTGACCATGCGTACGCCCGGCGACGACCTCGACCTGGCGCTCGGCTTCCTGCTGACCGAGGGGCTGATCCGGTCGGCCGACGATGTGCACACCGCCCAGCTCTGCGCCGGGGCGGAGACGCCCAACACCTACAACGTGGTGGACGTGGTGCTCGCGCCGGGCGTGCCGGAGCCCACGACGGACCCGGCCCGGAACTTCTACACCACCAGCTCGTGCGGCATCTGCGGCAAGGCCAGCATCGATTCGGTGCGGACCCGATCGCTCTTCTCCGTGCACGACGATCCGGTGACGGTGCCGGCCGCCCTCCTCGCCGAGCTGCCGGAGCGGCTGCGCGCGTCGCAGCGCGGCTTCGAGCGCACCGGCGGCCTGCACGCGGCCGGTCTGTTCACGGCGGGCGGGGAGCTGGTCGTGCTCCGCGAGGACGTGGGCCGGCACAACGCCGTGGACAAGGTGATCGGCTGGGCGGTGCGCGAGCGACGGCTGCCGCTGGCCGGGCATCTGCTGATGGTGTCCGGACGGGCGAGCTTCGAGCTGACGCAGAAGGCGTGGATGGCGGGGCTTCCGTTGCTGGCGGCGGTCTCCGCACCGAGCAGCCTCGCCGTCGACCTCGCCGACGAGGCCGGGATGACGCTGGTCGGCTTCCTCCGGGGCCGGACGATGAACGTCTACGCGGGGCCCGCGCGGGTGGTCGTGAGCTGATCCGGCGGATCGCCGGACCTCGCGGCGAGCGGACGCCCGCCC
>NZ_SMKG01000147.1 GCF_004348525.1 Micromonospora sp. 15K316
GTCCTCCCGGATGAAGGCGGTGGTGGCCGCGTACAGCCCGCGGCTGCGCCCGGGGCTGCCGGTCTCGTTCCCCGTCGACTGGGCAGTCCTGCCGGACGTCACGCCGGGCGACTTCACCGTGCGTACCGTGCCGGGGTTGGTCGCCGCCCGCGACCCGTGGCTCGACCTGATGCCGGAGCCGCAGCCCCTCCCGGCCGACCTGGTCGAGGAGGGGCGGGCCATCCCGGTCGCCCGGGTGCAGGCGATGCACGAGGGCAGGCGCCGGGCCCGAGCCCGGCGGCAGGCGGGCTGACGCCGGGCTGCGCCACGGCTCACTCCGGCCAGTCGTTACCCAGGATGATCTTCACGAAGTCGTCCCGCACGAACGACGGGTCGAAGTGCGCGAGCACGTCGTCGTTCACCGTGCCGAAGGTGGTCTGCGGCCGGTGCGCCACACCCCGGTTGAAGGCCGCCAGGATCTGCCGCTTGAAGTCGGGACGCGGGTGGGCCGCCGTCACCTCGGCGACTCGCGCCGGGTCCAGGTCGCGGTAGCCGATGCCGAGCACGTCGGTCTCCACCCCGGCGGTCACCAGGGCGATCTCCGGGTCCAGATGTTCGGGTACGCCGGGTGTGGTGTGCAACGCCACGGCGAGCCAGACCTTGCGCGCCTCCTGCCCGGAGCGGCCGTGGTCGAGCAGGAACCGCTCCGCCGCCTTCGCCCCGTCGACCTCGAAGCGCAGGTCGGTGCTCGCGTACTCGCCGGTCAGGCCGAGATCGTGGAACATCGCGCCGACGTAGAGCAGCTCCGGGTCCGGATCGAGGCGGCGGCGTTCGCCCTGGAGCGCGCCGAAGAGGAACACCCGGCGCGAGTGGTGGTAGAGCAGGTCGTCGGTCGCCGCGCGGACCAGTTCGGTAGCGGCGGCGACGAGTGGCGTGTCCGGGATGGTGATCCCGGCGATGATCTCGCTCATCGAGGTTCCTTCCGTGCTGGGCCGGCCGGTGTCCGCCCGCCTCGACCTCGATGCTGCCGGGGCTAGACTCGACGGGCCATGTCCGCAGGGACAGGCACCCCACAGTTACGGACATGGCCGGTCGGGCAACCGGAGAGCCGGTGGAGGAGGCGCAACGGATGGCCGGGCAGGGACCGCACCGGGTCGGTGTGCTGGTCTTCGACGGAGTGCAGCTGCTCGACGTGTCGGGGCCGGTGGACGTCTTCGACGCGGCCACCCGGCGGGGCGCGGGCTACGTCGTCCAGCTGATCGGCTGGGAGTCGACGCGGGTACGCACCTCGTCCGGCGTGCGGCTGACCGCCGACACGACCCTCGACGAGGCCGACCCGGTGGACACGCTCGTGCTCACCGGCGCCGACGACCTGTCCGCGCTGCCCGACACGGCGGAGGTCCGGGCCCGCCTGGGCCACCTGGTCCGCCCCGACACCCGCCTCGCGGCGGTCTGCACCGGGGCGTTCGTCCTGGCCCGCACGGGATGGCTGGACGGGCACCCGGCGACCACGCACTGGCGGCACGCGGAGCGGTTGCGCGCCGAGTTCCCGCGGGTGGAGGTGGCGCCCGACGCGATCTACGTACGCAGTGGCCGCCTGCTCACCAGTGCCGGGGTGACCGCCGGGATCGACCTCGCGCTGGCTCTGGTCGAGGCGGACCACGGGGCGGGGCCGGCCCGGGAGGTGGCGCGGGAGCTCGTGGTGTTCATGCAGCGCCCCGGCGGGCAGTCCCAGTTCTCCGTCCGGCAGGATCTTCCGCCCAGCGGGGACCAGCGGTTGCGCCGGGTGGTCGACCGGGTGGCGGCCGATCCGGCTCGCCCGTACCCGATCGAGGCGATGGCCCGCGACGCGACGGTGACCCCGCGACACCTGCGCCGGATCTTCCAGCGGGAGCTCGGTCTCACGCCCGGCCGTTACCTGGAGCTGGCGCGCATCGAGGCGGCCCGGGTCCTCCTCGAACAGGGCGGCACGGTCGGGGAGGCCGCCCGTCGCAGCGGGTTCGGCAGCGACGAGACGCTGCGGCGGGCCTTCACCACGACGTACGGCGTCCCGCCCTCGGTCTACCAGCGGCGTTTCCGCACCACGGGCGTGGCTTGACCGGGGCGGGATGGTGGCCTCGGCCACCTTTGTTGACCGACCGATCAAATAAGTTCTACTGTCGTGTCATGGGACGGGCGAGGGAGTTCGACGTCGACGGAGCGCTGGACGCGGCCATGCGCACGTTCTGGGAGCGCGGGTACGACGGCACGTCGCTGTCGGACCTGACCGAGGCCACCGGTGTGGGGCGGCAGTCGCTGTACCTGGCGTTCGGCGACAAGCAGCGGCTCTACCTGGCGGCGCTGGACCGTTACCGGGAGCACTTCTACCTTCCGCTGCTGGAGGCGCTCTCCGGCACTGTCGATGTTCGGGCGGCGCTGCGGGCGGCGATCCTGCCCTTGCTCGACGGCAGCTGTGCCGATGACCCCAGGGGATGCTTCCTGGTCGCCGCGGCCGCCGAACGGGCCGGTGACGACGCCGAGGTCCGGGCTCGGGTCACGGCGGCCTTCGCCGGCCTGGAGACGGTGCTGCTCGAGGCGGCGCAGCGCGGCAGGGCCGCCGGCCTGGTCGCCGACACGGTGGACCTGCCCGGTTGGGCGGCGCTCACCGTGACCACCATCCAGGGCATGCGGGTGATGGAAGCGGGGGGCGCCGACCGGAGCACCCTGATCCGCGCGCTGGACACCGTCCTGGCGATGCTGCACCCCTGATTCCTCGCTCACCCGTGGGGCGTGGCATCGGCCTGCCCTTTTTCTTGACCGATCGATCAAAAAAGTAGGGACAAACATGTCTGTACCGTGGGATCTCACCGACAAGGTCGCCGTCGTGACCGGCGCCGGCAAGGGCATCGGCGCCGCCGTCACCCGTGAGCTGCTCGACGCGGGCGCACGGGTGGTGGCCGGCAGCCGTGACGCCGGCACCGACCTCGCCGGACTGGCCTCCGACGAGGTGCTGGCGACGGTCGACGTCGACCTGTCCACCGCGGACGGCCCGGGCCGGCTGGTGGCCACCGCCATCGAACGGTTCGGTGGTCTGGATGTGCTGGTCAACAACATGGGCGGGCTCGCCGGCGGCGGCCCCCGGTTCGGCGGATTCCTCTCCGTCAGCGACGCCGACTGGCTCCGCGCCGTCGAACTCAACCTGCTCTCCGCGGTGCGGGCAATCCGCGCGGCGGTGCCCGTGCTCCTCGAACGCGGCGGCGGCGCGATCGTCAACGTCGGCTCCGTCAACGCGGCACTGCCCGACCCGAGCGTGGTGGACTACTCCGCCACCAAGGCGGCGTTGACCAACCTCGGCAAGTCGCTCTCGGCGGAGTTCGCCCCCCAGGGCATCCGCGTCAACACCGTCAGCCCCGGACCGGTACGGACCCCGCTCTGGACCGCGCCCGGAGGACTCGGCGAACAGCTCGCCTCGGCCATCGGCTCCGACCTGGAGGGCGCGATGCGCGCGATGGCCGACGGCCTCGGCGGGATCAAGCTCGGCCGATTCGGCACCGCCGAGGAGATCGCCCACCTGGTGGTGTTCCTGGCCAGCCCCGCCGCTTCCTGGATGACCGGCAGCGACGTCCGCATCGACGGTGGGCTCGTCAAGACAGTGTGACCGGCGCGGAAACCGAGGCGCGGGCCGCCGGATGCCGCCGGCCGTCCGGACCTGATCGGTGCTGACGAAGAAGGCCGCCGCCCGGTCGAATCCGGCGACGGCCTTCTTCGTCCAGCTCGTGCCGTCTCGCGGGAGTAACCCCCAACGTGCCTGGCGGGGAATGCGGGTTGCCGGCTGGCTACTCTGCGTACCGAGGGCCTGCCCCGGTTCGTCCAGAGAGGAGCGCGCGTTGCGGCTGGTGAAGGTTGGCTTGATCGCGGCCGTCGGCGCACTGGCGACCCGCAGGCGCCGCTAGGACCTGTATCCCGGGCGATGCGCTCGACCCGCGCCGACGGCGGGGCCGGAGTGAGCCGCGGCGGCGGTTCAAGCGATGATGGAGGCACCCAGCACGCGGAGGAACTCGATCTTCTCGGCGGCGTCGCCGCCCGGCTGGGGGCGCCAGACCACCAGGCGGTGGCCGGTCCCTGGGCTGGCCACGACGTCGCACTGCACATCGAGCTCACCAACCTGCGGGTGGCGTAACCGCTTACGTGTGGACCGGAGCACTGCCACGTCACCCTGCTCCCACAACGCCGCGAACTCCGGACTGGTGGCGAGCAGCTTGCCCAGCAGCCGTCTGGACGCCTCGTCCTGCCCGCGACGGTAGATGCTCGCCCGCAGGTCCGCGGCGTACGTCCGGGACAACTCGTCCCACTCGCTCTCCGGGTTCATCGATCGGCTCGACGGATCGGTGAACCACCGCCAGACGACGTTGCCCGCCAGCCCGCGCTGGTCGGCCCACGGGCCGACCAGCGCCTGCGCCAGCTGGTTCTGCGCCAGCACGAAGCTGAGGTCGTCGGTGATCTGCGCCGGCGTTGCGACCAGGGCGTCGAGCAGGTACATCAGACCGGGATCGACGTAACCGGCACCGGCGTACGCCGGCGGTGCCGGGAACCCGGCCAACGAGTAGAGGTGATCCCGCTCGTCGACATCCAACCGCAACGCGCGGGCCAGGCTGCCGATGAGCTGTTCGGAGGGGTTGCCTCCCCGGCCCTGCTCGATCCGCTCGTAGTAGTTGGTCGAGATGTTGGCCAGTCCGGCGATCTCCTCACGCCGCAGGCCCGGGGTGCGCCGCCGGGTGCCCGCGACCAGGCCGACGTCGGTCACCCGCATCGCCTCGCGCCGGCTGCGCAGGAATCTCCCCAGCTCCTTGCGGTCGATCATGCTCGTCTCCGGTCTCAGTTACCCGTGGTCAGCACCATACGGAAGCGCGCCTGCCCGCTCGCCAGCTTCGCCAGGGCGGTGTCGGCCTGCTCGAGCGGCAGCTCCTCCGTCCACGCCCGTACACCGGTCTGCACGGCGAAGCGCAGGGTGTCCTGGGTGTCGACGGCGATGCCCGAGGCGTGCCCGTAGACGCGCCGGTTCTGGTGGAAGACCTGCATCGCGGAGAGATCCAGGCTGTCCGTCGAGACACCCGCCACGATCAGCTCGCCACGTCGGCTGAGGCCGTCGACGGCCGCGCCCATCGCATGCCCGTCCGTGGTGGTGGCCAGGACGACCTTCGCGCCGCCGAGCGCCTGGAGGGCCTGCGCCACGTTCTGCCGCCCGCTGTCGACGTAGTGCGCCGCACCGAGCTGCTCGGCCAGGACGGCCTTGTCCGCGCCGCGGCTGATCGCCACGGTCTCGAAGCCCATCTTCGCGGCGAACTGGACACCCAGGTGCCCCAGGCCGCCGATCCCGAGGATCGCGACGGTGTCGCCGGGGCGCGCGGCACTGTGCCGCAGCGCGTTGTACGCGGTGACGCCCGCGCAGGCCAGCGGTGCGGCCTCGGACGCGGTGAGCTGGTCGGGGATCGCTGCCAGGGCGACCGCGGGCACCACCACCGAGTCGGCGAACCCGCCGCGGTAGGCCAGGCCCGGCACCTGGGCCTCGAGGCAGAGGACGCCGTCGCCGGTGCGGCACGCGGCGCAGTGTCCGCAGCTGCCGCCGTACCAGCCGACGGCGACCCGGTCACCGACCTGCCACCCGGTCACGCCGGAGCCGACCGCGTCGATCCTGCCGGCGATCTCGTGCCCGGTGATCAGCGGGAACACGCTGCCCGGAACGTGGCCGGCGACGATCATGGCGTCGGAGTGGCAGACGCCGCACGCCTCGACCGTCACCCGCACCTGGTCGATGCCGGGCTCCGACCGATCGCCCTCGGTCAACGAGAACGGCGCTCCGGGCGCCGGGGTCTGCATGTAGCGGTTGCGAACGGGGGTGGTCATGCTGAAGCCTTCTTTCCCGGTGATTCTGCCGCGTGCACCGCGGCCGATCGGTGGCGCTCGCGCCGCCGTGGCCTCAATCGTCGGCCTGTCGTGCGGGTCTAACCACGTCCTGTCAGTCCGGGTCTGGGCTCGGTTCCACAGGGCTCGCCGAGGAGCGTTCGAGAACGGCAGGAGTACCGGCGGCGGGAGCGGTGCGTCGCCGGCGGCCACGCCGCAGCTCGGCGGGCCCGGGGTGGGAACACGACAAAGGCCGCTGCCCAGTTGCCTGGTCAGCGGCCTTTCATGTTGCTCATCGGTGGTGCCCCCGGCAGGATTCGAACCTGCGCCCCCGCCTCCGGAGGGCGGTGCTCTATCCCCTGAGCTACGGGGGCTCAGCGACTGGCAAAGACTAGCAAACGCTCGGTGCCAACGCCGAATCGGTATCCGCCGCGCACGTCTTCCCGGCTCCCGACCCCCGGCCCCGCGGTGTCGACCACGAGGTTGACGGGGGATCGGACGATCCCGGACCAGGTCAACCTCATGATCGACGCTGACGGCCAACCGGGGAGTGGGCCGCTCAGGCGGCCAGCGCGCGACCGCAGCTGGGCAGCGGGTGCAGCACGATCCGCCGGGGCAGCCGACGCGGCCACTCGTTGCGGGCCCAGGAGCCGTCCACGATCAGATGCACCGTGCGCTCCTCCGCGCCGCTGAGTCGCAGCACGAAGTCACGGGGCAGTGGCGGGTCGACGTTCGGCGTGGTGATCATGAAACGGACCCGACCGCGGGAGGAGACGGCGGAGATCACGTCCGCCGCCGGCATCGTCCCGCGCAGGCGGACCCGACCGATCCAGTACACCTCGGCGAGGTGCTCCTGGGCGGCCCGGGTGATCGCCGGGTACTCGCTGCGCACCCAGCGCTCGACCGCGCCCACGCAGAGCCCGCAGGCCCGTTCGCGCGGCTCCCGCGGACCCAGCCCCCAGGCCCGCAGGTACGCCCCGACCGCGCCGGCGTCCATCGGCAGCTCGAACTGACGCTGGATGAGGGCGGTCAGGCTCTGTCGCGTCCACAGCTCCTCGTCCAGGTCGAACTGGTCCGGGTGGACGCCGCGCAGGGTGTCGATCAGTTCGAGTTCCTGTTCGCGGCTGAGCATTCCCGGCTCGCTCTGCCGCTGTCCGCGACGGGCGGCTGCCACCGCCCCGTCACCGCCGATGGTGTGGCGCCGGCACCAGCTGGTGACCGAACGCCGTGCGTCTCTCAGTGCAACCCCCACGTCTTGCGCAACGAGCCCGAATCGCAACTGGTCACGATATGTGTGGAGAAAACTCTTCGAACGCATGTAATCGGACAGACCGCCCATAGTGAGCGGTGGTTCGCGGGACGGGGCGCGGCCCCGCCGGAGTTGATCGACTCGGGTTCCCTGCGTGTCGGGCCGCCCCGACCGGGTGATGCCCCGACTCCAAGGACCCCGGGTGAATCGTCGGGCGCGCAAGGAGTTGGCTGCCCGGGGCGCGTCGGGCCCGGCCGCCGCGGACGGGTGCGCCGGAAACGGCCGAGAGGCCCGGGTCGGCCGGTAGGAACCGGAGCGACCCAGACCTCTCGGTCGGATGGGAGAGCGCGGCGCGGGTCAGCCGCCGAGGCGCTTCTTCGCGTTCTGCAGGTTGGTGAGGTCGGTCTGCTGGGTGTTCTTCATGATCTGCGCCGTCCGGGTCACCTCCGGCTCGTCGCCGGCGTCGAGCACACCGTCGATCATGTGGATGCCACCGAGGTGATGGTTGATCATCATGTTCAGGAAGAGCAGGTCGAACTCGCGGCCCTGTGCGGCGCGCAGCCGCTCCATCTCCTGCGGTGTGGCCATGCCCGGCATCAGACCGTTCTTGACCAGGCTGGCGCCGTCCGGCATCCAGGCCATGCGCGGCTGCGACCCGGTCGGGTCGAGCCCCCACTCGCGGAGCCAGGTCTGCATGATGCCGATCTCGCCCTGCTGGCCGCTGGCGATGTCGCCACCGATCTGGCGTACCTCGGGGTCGGTACCGCGCTGGAACGCCATCATCCCCATCTCGACCGCCTGGGCGTGGTGGGCGGTCATGTCCCGGGCGAAGCCGGCCTCCACCGAGCCGTCGCCGGGGCGGGTCAGCCTGGGGGTCAGCAGGCCGCCGGCGTACCCGAGGAGCAGGGCGACCACGACGGCGACGGCGACTCCCACCAGACCGAGGCGGAAGCGGGCCCCCCGGCCGTCGTCGACGGCCGGGGACTCGGGTGAGCTGTCAAGGGTGGCGGGAGCCGTCATCACGATCCTTACTGGGTCGGCATCTGCACACCGTCGTCACGCGGCGTGGTGCCGGTGGCGGTGATGCCCTGGTTGCACAGCGCCGTCGGCCCCTCGATCGAGGCGTTCACCCGCAGCGTCTTGATGAACTCGTCGATCCGGCTGTCATCGGCGTTGTCGACCTTGAGCTGGTAGCCCCAGGCCTGCAGCGAGATCGGCTTGTCCAGCCCCTCGAACGGGCTCATCAGCATCTTCTCGTTGCCGCGCACCTTGTCGGCGAGCTTGGCGACCTGGTCGGCCGGCAGGTCGGGGCGGTAGGTGATCCAGACCGAGCCGTGCTCCAGGCTGTGCACCGCGTGCTCGTTGGCGATCGGGGCGTCGTAGACGTCGCCCATGCAGTTCTGCCAGGCCTGGTTGTGCGGACCCGCCACCGGCGGGGAGATCGTGTACTTGATCGGGCCTGGTTGGTGGTTGCTGCCCTTGACCAGCTCCGGGTCCTTCTCGCGGTAGTTGACGATGCCGCTGATCGCGTCGGCCCGCTCCTCCCACGGCTTGGAGCCCTGGAACGCGGCCCAGGCGCCGAAGCCGATGATGCCGGCGGCGACCAGCCCCACGACGACGAAGAGGATGATCGGGCCCTTGGCGCGGCCCTGGCTGACCTTGACCGGGGCGATCGGCTTGCGGGGGCCCTTGCCCCCACCCGCGCGAGCGGCCGTCGGCTTGCCGGATCCGGCCTTGGCGCCGGACGCCGGCCGACCCGCGGCCGGCTTCTTGCCCGTGCTGACCACGGTCGGACGGCGCTGCTCGCCGCCCGGGGTGCTGATGCTCATCGTGCCTCGTCAGGTCGGTCGGTCAGGGAGCCGGCGGGTCTGGTACGCACAACGGGTCACCGCCGCGGGCACCGAGTCTACCCCCGATAACATGGATCGGTGACTCCCGCAGAACTCGCCGAGGTCGTCCTCGCCGCAGCCCACGCCGTCTTCACCCAACGGGGCCTGGACCCCGCCGTGCTGCCCGGGGAGACCACCGTCGAGCGACCCCGAAACCCCGAGCACGGCGACTACGCCTCCACGCTGGCGTTGCAGCTGAGCAAGAAGGTCGGCCGGCCGCCGCGGGAGCTGGCGAGCGCCCTCGCCGAGGAGTTGGGCAAGGCGCCGGGCGTCAAGTCCGTGGAGATCGCCGGCCCCGGCTTCCTCAACATCCGGCTGGACGCGGCCGCCGCCGGTCAGCTCGCCCGCGTGATCGTCGAGGCCGGCGCGGAGTACGGCCGCAGCGAGCGGCTCGCCGGGCAGCGGATCAACCTGGAGTTCGTCTCCGCCAACCCCACCGGCCCGGTGCACATCGGCGGTGTGCGGTGGGCCGCTGTCGGCGACGCGCTGAGCCGGCTCCTGCGCGCCACCGGCGCCGACGTCGGCACCGAGTACTACTTCAACGACGCCGGTTCCCAGATCGACCGGTTCGCCCGGTCGCTGCTCGCCGCCGCGCGGGGCGAGGCGGTTCCGGAGGACGGCTACGGCGGCGCGTACATCTCGGAGATCGCCGCCGAGGTCCAGGCCCGCCGGCCGGAGGTGCTCTCCCTCGACGACGCCGCGGCCCAGGAGGTCTTCCGGGTCGAGGGCGTCGCGCTGATGTTCGACGAGATCCGCTCCTCGCTGCGCGACTTCGGGGTCGAGTTCGACACCTACTTCAACGAGAAGGACCTGCACGACCGGGGCGAGCTGGACCTCGCCCTGGCTCGGCTGCGGGAGCAGGGCCACGTCTTCGAGGCCGAGGGCGCCACCTGGCTGCGCACCACCGAGTTCGGCGACGACAAGGACCGGGTGCTGCGCAAGTCCAACGGGGAGTGGACCTACTTCGCGGCGGACTGCGCGTACTACCTCGACAAGCGCGAGCGGGGCTTCGAGCGGGTCGTGATCATGCTGGGCGCCGACCACCACGGCTATATCGGCCGGATGAAGGCGATGGCCGCGTGCTTCGGCGACGACCCGGAGCGCAACCTGGAGATCCTCATCGGCCAGCTGGTCAACCTGCTGCGTGACGGGCAGCCGATGCGGATGAGCAAGCGGGCCGGCACCGTGGTCACCCTGGAGGACCTGGTCGAGGCGATCGGCGTGGACGCCTCGCGGTACGCGCTGGCCCGCTACTCCAGCGACTCGCCGATCGACATCGACGTGGAGCTCTGGACCCGGGCGACCCGCGACAACCCGGTCTACTACGTCCAGTACGTGGCGGCGCGCACCGCCGGCGTGAGTCGCAACGCGGCCGAGGTCGGCCTGACCCGGGGCGACGCCGGATCGTTCCGCCCGGAGCTGCTCGGCCACGAGAAGGAGAACGAGCTGCTCAAGGCGCTCGCCGAGTTCCCCTCCGTGGTCGCCACCGCCGCCGAGCTGCGCGCACCGCACCGCCTGGCCCACTACCTGGAGCAGAACGTCTCCCAGGCGTACCACCGCTTCTACGACAACTGCCGGGTCCTGCCGCAGGGCGACGAGGAGATCACCGACCTGCACCGGGCCCGGCTCTGGCTCAACGACGCCACCCGCACCGTGATCGCCAACGGCCTGCACCTGCTCGGCGTCACCGCGCCGGAGAGGATGTAGCCGGTGAACGCGAGGAGTGAGCTCGCGGGCCCCGCGGTCACGAACGGAAGGTGGTACTGATGCGGGCTCACGAGGCCGGCGCGCTGCACGGTGAGATCGGCAGCCGCGGGCCGGCCTGGCTGCGTACGCCGGCCGACGTCAACGCCCTGGTGCCGGAGCTCTGGCCGCGCAACGTCCGGCGGGCCGCCGACGGCGCGCTCACCGTCGCCGGCCTGAGCGTGCGCGACCTCGCCGCCGAGTTCGGCACCCCGGCCTACGTGCTCGACGAGGACGATCTGCGCTCGCGTTGCCGCGACTACCGCGACGCCTTCGCCGGCATGGACGTCTACTACGCCGGCAAGGCGTTCCTCTGCCGCGCCGTCGTGCGCATGATCGCCGAGGAGGGCATGCATCTCGACGTGTGCAGCGGCGGCGAGCTCGCCACCGCGCTCGCGGCCGGGATGGAGCCGGCGCGGATCGGCTTCCACGGCAACAACAAGTCGATCGCCGAACTGACCCGGGCGGTGGACGCCGGGGTCGGGCGGATCATCGTCGACTCGGTCACCGAGATCGATCGGCTGACCGCGCTCGCCCGCGAGCGGGGCGTACGACCCCGGGTGCTGGTCCGCGTCACGGTCGGCGTCGAGGCGCACACGCACGAGTTCATCGCCACCGCCCACGAGGACCAGAAGTTCGGCTTCTCGCTGGCCGGTGGAGCCGCCGCGGCGGCCGCCTTCAAGATCCTCGACGAGGACGTGCTGGAGCTGCGCGGGCTGCACTCGCACATCGGCTCGCAGATCTTCGACACCAGCGGCTTCGAGGTCTCCGCCCGGCGGGTGCTCGCCCTGCAGGCGCAGATCCGCGACGCGCGCGGGGTGGAGCTGCCCGAGCTGGACCTCGGCGGCGGCTTCGGCATCGCGTACACCACGCAGGACGCCCCGTCGACCCCGCACGAGCTGGCCAAGCGGCTGCGCAAGATCGTCGAAGGTGAGTGCGAGGCGGAGCGGCTGGCCGTGCCGCGCCTCTCCATCGAGCCCGGTCGGGCGATCGTCGGCCCGGCCATGTTCACCCTCTACGACGTGGGCACGGTCAAGGACGTCGACGGCATCCGCACGTACGTCAGCGTCGACGGCGGGATGAGCGACAACATCCGTACCGCGCTCTACGACGCCTCCTACTCCGCGACGCTGGCCTCCCGGGCGTCGGCCGCCGAGCCGATGCTCGCCCGCGTGGTGGGAAAGCACTGTGAGTCGGGGGACATCGTGGTGAAGGATGAATTCCTGCCCGCCGACGTGCAGCCCGGAGATCTTGTCGCGGTGCCCGGCACCGGCGCGTACTGCCGGAGCATGGCCAGCAACTACAACCACGTGCCGCGCCCCCCGGTGGTCGCGGTGCGCGACGGCCAGGCACGTCTGATCGTCCGGCGGGAGACCGAAGAGGACCTGCTCGCATTGGATGTTGGATGACCTCACCTGTGCGCCTGGCGTTGCTCGGCTGCGGCACCGTCGGCGGGGAGGTGGTGCGGCTGCTGCACGAGCAGTCGGCCGACCTCGCCGCCCGCGTCGGCGCCCCGCTGGAGCTCGCCGGCATCGCCGTACGCCGGCTCGGTCGCGACCGCGGCGAGCTGCCGGTGGACCCGTCGCTCTTCACCACCGACCCCCTCGGCCTGATCAAGCGGGACGACGTGGACGTCGTGGTGGAGGTGGTGGGTGGCATCGAGCCGGCACGCGGTTGGCTGGTCGAGGCGCTGCGGGCCGGCAAGAGCGTGGTGACCGCCAACAAGGCGCTGCTCGCCGAGGACGGCGGGGCGCTGCACGACGCGGCCGCGGAGGGTGGCGCGGACCTCTACTACGAGGCCGCGGTGGCCGGCGCGATCCCGCTGCTGCGCCCGCTGCGCGAGTCGCTGCACGGGGACCGGATCACCCGGGTCACCGGCATCGTCAACGGCACCACCAACTTCATCCTCTCCGCCATGGACGCCACCGGCGCCGGCTTCGCCGAGGCGCTGGAGGAGGCGACCGAGCTGGGGTACGCCGAGGCCGACCCGACCGCCGACGTCGAGGGCTTCGACGCGGCGGCGAAGGCGGCGATCCTCGCCTCGCTGGCGTTCCACACCCGGGTGAACGCCGCCGACGTGCACCGGGAGGGGATCACCGAGGTCACCGCCGCCGACGTGGCCAGCGCCAAGGCGATGGGGTGCACCATCAAGCTGCTCTGCATCGCCGCCCGGGGCGTGGACGCGGCCGGCCGGGAGACCGTCAACGTCCGGGTGCACCCGGCGATGATCCCGCTGAACCACCCGCTGGCGGGCGTCGGGGACGCGTTCAACGCGGTCTTCGTCGAGGCGGAGGCGGCCGGGCAGCTGATGTTCTACGGCCGGGGCGCGGGTGGGGCGCCGACCGCCAGCGCGGTCCTCGGCGACGTGGTGGCGGTCGCCCGCAACCGGCTCGCCGGGGTGCGCGCGGCCAGCGAGAGCGCGTACGCCGACCTGTCGGTGCGGCCCATGGGGGAGGCGCTGACCCGCTACCACGTGAGTCTCGACGTGGCCGACCGGCCGGGTGTGCTGGCCGCGGTGGCCGGGGTGTTCGCCCGGCACGGTGTGTCGATCGCGACGGTGCGGCAGGGGCCGGCGGAGGGCTCGACGCCCGGGAGCGGCGCGGACGCCGACCTGGTGATCGTCACCCACGTCGCACCGGACGCCGCGCTCGCGGCGACCGTCTCCGAGCTGCGTGCTCTGGACATCGTCCGTTCGGTGACCAGCGTGCTGCGGGTCGAGGGCGGGGTGTGACTCGTTTGACCCGGTGACGGCTGGCCGTCGCCGATGAGGGTGACCCGGGCCGGCACCGGGCGTGCCGGTGGTGTCCCGGCGGCGGGGCGACGCGGCGCAGCGGTGCGACGGTCGTGGGGCCGCGTCGGGCTCGGCGTGGACGGCGACGTGGGCCTGCAACCGCGGGGTGTCCCGCCAGGTGGTTAACGGGGGGTGGTTCGCGGGCCGGTCGACGAGGCTGGTCCAGGCTTGGCGTGTCCATGGTCGGCGGGGGCGGAAGAGCGAGGAGAGCGACATGTGGCGGGGTCTGATCGAGGCGTACCGGGACCGGCTGCCGGTCACCGACGCCACGCCCGTCGTCACCCTGAACGAGGGGAACACGCCGCTGCTGCCCGCGCCGGTGCTCTCCGCGCGGCTCGGCTGCGACGTGCACCTCAAGGTGGAGGGGGCCAACCCGACCGGCTCCTTCAAGGACCGGGGCATGACGGTCGCGGTCTCCAAGGCGGTCGAGGCCGGCAACAAGGTGATCATCTGCGCCTCCACCGGCAACACCAGCGCCTCCGCCGCCGCGTACGCGGCCCGCGCCGGTCTGACCTGCGCTGTCCTCGTGCCGCAGGGCAAGATCGCGCTGGGCAAGCTGGCCCAGGCGCTGGTGCACGGTGCGAAGCTGCTCCAGGTCAACGGCAACTTCGACGACTGCCTCGCGCTGGCTGCCAAGCTCGCCCAGGACTATCCGGTGGCGCTGGTCAACTCGGTGAACATCGACCGGCTGCACGGTCAGAAGACGGCCGCGTTCGAGATCGTCGAGGCGCTCGGCGACGCGCCGGACATCCACTGCCTGCCGGTGGGCAACGCCGGAAACATCTCCGCCTACTGGATGGGCTACTCGGAGGAGCTGGCGGACGCGCGGGCCAGCCGCGCCCCGAAGATGTTCGGCTTCCAGGCTTCCGGTGCGGCGCCGCTGGTCGCCGGCGAGGTGGTACGCGAACCGTCGACGATCGCCACCGCCATCCGGATCGGTAATCCGGCGAGCTGGACCCGGGCGATCGACGCCCGGGAGGCCTCCGGCGGCCTGATCGCGGCGGTGACGGACCGGGAGATCCTCTCCGCGTACCGGCTGCTCGCCCGGGAGGTCGGGGTCTTCGTGGAGTTGGGGAGCGCGGCCAGCGTGGCGGGGCTGCTGCAGCAGGCGGCGGCGGGCCGGATTCCGGCCGGCGCCACGGTGGTGTGCACGGTCACCGGGCACGGGCTCAAGGACCCGGAGTGGGCCATCTCCACGGCTCCCGCCCCGATCACCATCCCGA
>NZ_SMKG01000148.1 GCF_004348525.1 Micromonospora sp. 15K316
GCGCTGACCTGCACACCCCCCTTGTGTGGGTCATCACCCCCGAAGGAGCCTGTGACATGAACACGATCATGCGTAAGAGCGTTCTCGGTATCGCTGGTCTCGCGTTCGCCGGTGGCGTCATCGGCGGTCCCGTCGCCGCCCACGCCGCCACCCCCACCATCGACGCCAAGCCCGTCGCCGTCGTGCACACCGACAAGCCGGCCGTGGACAAGGGCAAGCTGATCCCGCACGGCACCCAGGGCACGCAGTCGCGTATCGCCCTGGACGACGAGCAGACCGCCAACGTGAAGGCGATCATCGCCGCCACGAAGAAGTCGGACATGAACGAGCGGGCCGCGGTCATCTCGATCGCGACCAGCCTGCAGGAGTCGAAGCTGCACAACCTGGGTCACCTCGGTGACGCCAACGACCACGACTCGCTGGGCCTGTTCCAGCAGCGCCCCACCTCGGGTTGGGGTACGCCGGAGCAGATCACCGACCCGCAGTACTCCACGACCGCGTTCCTGAAGGGTCTCAAGCAGGTCGACGGCTGGCAGGACATGCCGCTGACCGACGCCGCGCAGACCGTGCAGGTGTCGGCCTACCCGGACGCCTACGCCCAGTGGGAGCAGCAGGCCGCCGACCTCGTCGCCCAGTACTGGAACAGCTGACAACCACACAGCAACACAGCACGACCACACAGCACCACAGCACGACCCGACCGCTGGCCGGCACCCCAACCCCGGGTGCCGGCCAGCGGCACATCCGCACACAGAACGGAAGCGACACGAAGTACTGGACCTGCCGCGACGGGCAACTGTCCAAGATTCGGAAGCGTCACGAACCGGAACCCGGCGTCGGATCGAAGGCCGGTCCCCGACCCTGCCCGCGGTGCGTATCAGGGTGCAGAGCGGGACAGGTCTGCCGTCCTCGTCGCAGGCCATCACGACCACCCGCACCGGCCACGCGATGAGCGGCGCAGGATCAACGCGGCGCGTATCGGGGTGCAGAGCAAGCCAAGGCCGGCAGCCGCCCGGCGCGTATCGGGGTGCAGAGCAAGCCAAGAGCAGCGACCGACGCGGCGCGTATCAAGATGCGGTGCAAGCGATCGACAAGACGACGGCCGGTACCCCGGGGTAGGGGTGCCGGCCGTCGGGCCCGCCGCGTGCGGTCCTCCGTCGATCAGCTCGGCAGGCGGGGACCCGCCTCCCGCTGCTCCGCCAGCCAGGTTTCCACCTCGCCGGCCGCCCGGGGCAGGCCGGCCGAGAGGTTCACCGCACCGGACGCCGTGACCAGCACGTCGTCCTCGATGCGGATGCCGATGCCGCGCAGCTCCTCGGGGACCAGCTCGTCCTCCGGCTGGAAGTAGAGCCCCGGCTCGACGGTGAGCACGTAGCCCTCGTCGAGCGTGCCCTCGCGGTACTTCTCCTTCGAGGCGTTGGCGCAGTCGTGCACGTCGATGCCGAGCATGTGCCCGAAGCCGTGCAGCGTCCAGCGCCGGTAGACCGCTGACTTCTCGTCCATCGCCTCGTCCACGCTCACCGGCAGCAGACCCAGGTCGGCCAGGCCCTCGGCGAGCACCCGCATGCAGGTCCGGTGGACCTCGCGGAACTCCACTCCCGGCTTGATGAAGTCGATGCCGGCCTGCTGCGAGGCGTACACGATGTCGTAGACCTGTCGCTGCAGCGGCGTGAACCGGCCGTCGACCGGGAGGACCCGGGTGACGTCGGCGGTGTAGAGGTTGCGGTTCTCCACGCCCATGTCCATCAGCAGCAGATCACCCGGGCGGGTGGTGCCGTGGTTGTCCGTCCAGTGCAGGATCGTCGCGTGCTCGCTCGCGCCGACGATCGAGCCGTAGCCCACGTCGTTGCCGTCGTGCCGGGCGCGCAGCGCGAAGACACCCTCCAGCAGCCGCTCGGAGACACCCCGGTCGGCCGGGAGCACCCGCGCGACGTCCTCGAAGCCCCGTACGGTGGCGTCGATCGCCTCCTGGAGCTGGGCGATCTCCCAAGCGTCCTTGACCAGCTTCAGCTCGGAGATCGCGACGGCCAGCTCGTGGTCCCGGGCCGGCTGGCCCGCCACGCGCGGGCCGTCGTAGGGGCGCACGGCCGCGTCGACCCGGGGGTCGAAGCCGCGCAGCACCCGGGTACGCCGCGGCGCCAGGTCGGCGAGGGTCACGTCCAGCTCGGCGAGGTCGGCGGTCGGCAGACCGAGCTCGGTCGACTTCTCGGCCAGCGTCGGCCGGCGGCCCACCCACAGCTCGCCGTGGCGGCTGCGGAAGAACTCGTCGTTCTGCCGGGACGAGCGGGGGCGCATGTACAGCGTCGCGTCGTGCCCCGAGCCGTTCGGCCGCATCACCAGCACGCTGTCCGGTTCGAGATCACCTGTCAGGTAGGCGAAGTCGCTGCCCGGGCGGAACGGGTAGGCCGTGTCGTTGGCGCGTACCTTCTCGTTGCCGGTGGGGATCACCAGCGTCTCGCCGGGGAAGGCCGCGGAGAGGGCGGCCCGACGCTCGGCGTGGTTGGGCGCCTGCGGGAGGGCGGCGACCGCCAGCTCGCTGTCCCGCCAACCCTGCCGCATGAAGGACAGAAACGCCTCAGGGAAGGCCGGATCGTGTGATTCGGTACCGTCCGTCGGCTTACCGGCGGCGCGCTCCTCGGTCATGCTGCGCTTCCTCTCGGGTCGATGCTGGTGCCGACGGTACCTGCGCGCCGAGGGCCCCGTGAACCCGCGGTGAGGGGCGCCTCGCCGCACCGCCGCCGCGTCGGGCCGCGGTCGTCCGGATCGCCGGACGGCCGCGACGGCCGTTCGCCGCCCGTGAAAAGATGACGACCATGTGCGGACTCCTGGCCTTCTTCAGCGCGCGCGGTGACGCCGGCGCGCACCGCGACCACATTGCCGGCGCGTTGGAGTGCCTGCACCACCGCGGCCCCGACGAGACAGGGGTCGAGCTGGTGGGCGACGCGTCCGGCCGGTACGCGGACGCGGTCTTCGCGCACAAGCGCCTGGCGATCATCGATGTGGCGTCCAGCCACGAGCCGCTGCCGTATGCGAACGGCCGTTACCTGCTGACCTTCAACGGTGAGATCTACAACTACATCGAGCTCCGCGAGGAGCTGGTCCGGGACTTCGGGGCGCAGTTCGCCACGGCCGGCGACGGCGAGGTGATCGTGGCCGGCTACCACTACTGGGGCGAGCAGGTGCTCACCCGGCTGCGCGGCATGTTCGCCTTCGTCATCTGGGACCGGCAGGAGCGGCGGGCGTTCGGCGGCCGCGACTACTTCGGCATCAAGCCCCTGCACTACCTGGAGACCGCGGACGGGCTCTACCTCGCCTCGGAGAAGAAGGCGCTGCTGCCCTTCGCGCACTCGAACTACGAGGGCGACGCCGGCATCGACACCGCCAACCTCAGCCACTACCTGACCCTCCAGTACGTCCCGGAGCCGGGGACGCTGCACAAGGGCATCCACCGGATCGGGTCGGGGGAGTACCTCACCTGGACCCCGGGTGGCCGGATCGAGGTGCGCCGCTGGTACCGGCCGGTGTTCCGGCCCGCTCCGGTGCCCGACGAGCAGAAGCTCTTCCACGAGATCAGGGAGACGCTGCGGGAGAGCGTCCGGATGCACATGCGTTCGGACGTGCCGGTCGGTTCGTTCCTCTCCAGTGGCATCGACTCCACGGCGGTCGTGGCGCTGGCCCGGGAGTTCAACCCGAACATCCTCACCTTCACCGTGGGCTACGACGTGCCCGGCTACTCGGAGATCGATGTCGCCCAGGAGTCGGCGCGGCACCTCGACGTCACGACGATCCCGACCAAGATCGGGCCGCAGGACATGATGGAGGCGCTGCCGAAGATCGTCTGGCACCTCGACGACCCGGTCGCCGACCCGGCCCTGGTGCCGCTCTACTTCGTGGCGAAGAAGGCCGCCGAGCACGTCACCGTGGTGCTCTCCGGCGAGGGCGCGGACGAGTTCTTCGGCGGCTACACCATCTACCGGGAGCCGCTCTCGCTGAGCTCGGTCAACAACCTGCCGGGTGGGGTGCAGAAGGGGCTGCGTGCGGTCTCCAAGGCCATCCCGCAGGGCGTGAAGGGTAAGAGCTTCCTCGAACGTGGCACCACCCCGCTGGAGGAGCGCTACTACGGCAACGCCCGGATGTTCACCGAGGAGGAGAAGCAGCACCTGCTGCGCCGGTACGACCCCTCGGTGCGCTACACCGACGTCACCGCGCCGATCTACGCCGAGAGCACCGAACTCGACGACGTCACCAGGATGCAGTACGTCGACCTCTACACCTGGCTGCGCGGCGACATCCTGGTGAAGGCCGACCGGATCTCGATGTCGCACTCGCTCGAGGTGCGGGTGC
Source organism: Micromonospora sp. 15K316 (assembly GCF_004348525.1). Lineage (GTDB taxonomy): Bacteria > Actinomycetota > Actinomycetes > Mycobacteriales > Micromonosporaceae > Micromonospora. The sequence continues at coordinate 4,345 of NZ_SMKG01000148.1, forward strand.
CCTTCCTCGACCGCGAGGTCTTCGACGTGGCGGCGAAGATCCCGGTGGACCTGAAGCTGCCGCCGCGCTCGGACGCCACGAAGTACGCGATGCGTCAGGCGTTGCAGGGCGTGGTGCCGCCGGCGATCGTCAACCGGAAGAAGCTGGGCTTCCCGACCCCGACGCGGGTCTGGCTGCGCGGCGAGATGTACGAGTGGGCGCGGCACGTGCTTGCCACCTCGGGCGCCGGTGACCTGCTCGACCTGTCGTACGCGCTGCGGCTGCTCGACGAGCACAAGCGGGAGGAGGCGGACCACTCCCGGAAGGTGTGGACCGTGTTGATCTTCTGCATCTGGCACGCCATCTTCGTGGCGAAGACCCTCGACCCGGGCATCCAGCGCAATCAGTCGGCCCTGCTCACCAAGCCCGTGGTCGGTTCGATGGTCCGCTGACGGGCCGCGCGGCCGGCGCCGCGAGGAGCCGACCGGCGCTCGCCCCGCCCGCGTCACCGCGACGAGCGAGAGGTTCGTGTCCTCGGGGGCACGAACCTCTCGACGTCCCGGGGCCGGGTCCCGCCGGTCAGAGCAGCTTCTCCAGCGTGATCGGCAGTTCGTACATGCGGCGACCGGTGGCGTGGTGGACGGCGTTGGCGATGGCGGCGGCCGCGCCCACCACGCCGATCTCGCCGACCCCCTTGATCCCCACCGGGTTCACCGCCTCGTCGCGCAGCTCGACGGTGTCCACCACCACGTCCGGCGCGTCCGCGTTGACCGGCACGAGGTAGTCGCCGAGGCTGGAGTTGGCCCACCGCCCGAGCCGGGGGTCCATCCGGGTGGCCTCCAACAGCGCCTGGCCCAGCCCCCAGAGCATCCCGCCCATGAGCTGGCTGTGCGCCAGCTTGCGGTTGAGCACCCGGCCGGGCGCGAAGACCCCGACCATCCGGCGTACCCGGACGACGCCCAGGTCCGCGTCCACCACGACCTCGGCCATCTGTGCACCGAAGGTGTGGATGCCGTACTCGGCGTCCTGCGGCGGCGGGTTCCAGGTGCCGAGCACCTCGACGTCCGGGGTCATCGTGCGGTGCAGCAGGTCGGCGTACGTCTCGCCGACGTCCGGCCGGTCGGAGAGCACCATCTTGCCGTCGCGCACCTCCACCCTGGCCGGGTCGGCGCCGCGCAGCGGTGAGTGGTCGTCGCCGACGGCGCGCCGGATCAGCTGGTCGCGCAGCTCGCAGGCCGTCACGTGCACCGCGGAGCCCACCGCGCTGGTGCCGGCCGAGCCCACCGCGGCGGTGATGTTCGGCAGGTCGCTGCTGCCACCGACGAACCGCACCCGTTCGGGCGCCAGACCCAGCGCGTCCGCGGCGACCTGGGTCATCGCGGTGAAGACCCCGGTGCCGAACTCCGAGACGCCCGCCTCGATCACTGCCGTGCCGTCGTTGTAGAGGCGGGCCTTGGCGCGCTGCGGGTTGACCGGCTGGGTCACCGGGTAGAGCGAGCTGGCCATGCCGGTGCCGACCAGCCACTGCCCCTCCCGCCGGGACCCGGGCCGCGGGTCGCGGTCGTGCCAACCGAACAACTCGGCCGCCCGCTGGTAGCACTCCCGGAGCCCGCTGCTCGACCAGGGCTTCCCGCTCTCCGGGTCGGTGTCCGAGACGTTGCGCATCCGCAGCTCCAGCGGGTCGATCCCGATCCGCTCGGCCAGCTCGTCCATCGCGCACTCGAGCGCGAACATGCCCGTCGCCTCGCCCGGCGCGCGCATGAAGGTGGGGGTGATGGTGTTGCCCCGGACGAGGTGGTAGATCCCCTCGTAGTTGGGATTGGTGTAGGCCACCGCCGCGCTCTGCAGCGACGGCTCGGCCCAGTCGTCGAAGGGCGAGGTCAGGGAGATCTTGTGGTGCCGCAGCGCGGTGATCCGCCCGTCGGCGCGGGCGCCGATGGTGATCCGCTGCTCCTGCTCCTCACGGTGCCCGCAGGAGGTGAACATCTGCTCCCGGGTGAGCGCCAGCCGGACCGGCCGGCCCACGTGCCGGGCGGCCAGCGCGGCCAGCGTCGGGTGGTGCCAGACCATCGCCTTGGAGCCGAAGCTGCCGCCTACGGCGTGGCTGACCACCCGGATCGAGATCGGCGGCAGGCCGAGCAGCTCGGCCACGGTGAGCTGGACGGAGTTCGGTCCCTGGGTGGAGTCGTAGATGGTCAGCCGGTCGACGTCGTCCCAGACCGCGGTGCTGGCGGACGGCTCGATCGGGTTGTGGTGGTTGGGCGCGAACCGGTAGGTGGCCTCCACGCACACCTCCGCCTCGGCCAGCGCCTTCCCGACATCGCCTCGGGACCCCTGCCCCGGGAGCAGGCCACCGAAGATCCGCTTCGGCACGTACGCCCGGTCGCGACCCTGGTCGAGCAGGGTGGTCGCCGGTCCGGTCTCGTACTCCACCCGGATGAGGGTGCCGGCGTGGTCGGCGCGCTCGATGGTGTCGGCGACCACGATGGCGATCGGCTGTCCGCTGTAGTGGACTGTCTCGTCCTGCATCGGGAAGAAGGACTGGCCGGGTGCCGCCAACCCGGCGAGGGAGGGGAGCAGGCGTGGCACGGTGGCGATCCGGCCCAGGTTGCGGTGGGTGAGCACGGCGAGCACCCCGGCCGCCCGCTCGGCCTCGCCGGTGTCGATCGAGGTGATCCGGCCGCTGGCGACCTTGGCGTTCACCACCACCGCGTGCGTCAGGTTGGTCAGCTGGATCTCGGCGGAGTACCGCGACTCCCCGCGTACCTTGAAGCGGCCGTCCACCCGGTTGAGGGTGGCGCCGATGGCCGGGCTCATGCCGATTCCTCCCGCTGCGCCGTCTCCGTCAGGGCGCGCACGATGGTGCGCTTGCCGAGCTCGATCTTGAAGGCGTTCATCCCGTGCGGCACCGCGCCCGCCAGCTCCGCCTCGGCGGCGCGGGTGAAGGAGTCGGCGGTGGCCGGGGCGCCGTCGAGCACCCGCTCGGCGGCGCGCGCCCGCCACGGCTTGGTGGCCAACCCGCCCAGGGCGAGCCGGATCTCCGCGATCCGGCCGTCGACCACCGACATGGCGATCGCGACCGCGACGAGCGCGAACTCGTACGACTCCCGGTCGCGGATCTTGATGTACCGGGAGCGGGCCGCGACGGGCAACGGTGGCAGGTCGATGCCGGTCACCAACTCGCCGTGGGTGAGCGGGTGTTCCCGCTCCGGGGTGGTCCCGGGCAGCAGGTAGAAGTCGTCGATCGGGATGCTGCGCTGCCCGGCCGGACCCTCGGTCCGCACCACCGCGTCGAGCGCCATCAGGGCGACCCCGAGGTCGGACGGGTGGGTGGCGATGCAGCAGTCGCTGGTGCCGAGCACGGCGTGGCCGCGGTTGACCCCGTCCATCGCGCTGCACCCGGTGCCGGGTGCGCGCTTGTTGCAGGCGGCCTCGGTGTCGCGGAAGTAGGTGCACCGAACCCGCTGCATGAGGTTCCCGGCGACGCTCGCCATGTGGCGTAGCTGCGGCGAGGCGCCCAGCAACAGTGATTCGCTCACCATCGGGTAGCGCTGGCGCACCGTGGGATGCTCGGCCACGTCGCTCATCCGGGCCAGCCCGCCGAGTCGCAGGCCGCCGCCGGGCAGCTCCTCCACCTGCTTCAGCGGCAGGTCGTTGATGTCGACCAGGCGGCGGGGCTGCTCGACGTAGATGCGGAGCAGGTCGACCTGGGTGGTGCCGCCGGCCAGAAAGGCGCTTCCGGGGTCGGCGGCGACGGTGCCGATCGCGGTGCTGACGTCGGAGACGCGGGAGTAGCTAATGGGCCGCACGATCGCCTCCCTGCTCGTCCCGAACCCGACGGATCGCCGCTCGGATGTGCGGGTACGCGGCGCAGCGGCAGAGGTTGCCGCTCATCCACTCCTTGATCTCGTCGTCGCCGGCGTGCCCCTCGGCGAGCAGCGCGACCGCGGACATGATCTGACCGGGGGTGCAGTAGCCGCACTGGAAGGCGTCCGCGTCGAGGAACGCCTCCTGCATCGGGTGCAGCACGTCGCCGTCGGCCAGCCCCTCGATGGTGGTGATCTCGCGGTTCTCGCAGCTGATCGCGAGCGTCAGGCAGGCCAGCACCCGCCGCCGGTCCACCCAGACCGTGCAGGCTCCGCACGCGCCCTGGTTGCAGCCCTTCTTCGTGCCGTGCAGGTCGAGCCGATCCCGGAGCGCGTCGAGCAGGCTGACCCGCGGCTCGATCGACAGGCGTCGGATCTCCCCGTTCACCCGCAGCCGGACCTCCACCTCGTCCGGCCCCCGGACCACCGCGCTGTCCGGGGCCGGCGTGGTCTGGAGAGCCTGTGGAGACTTCACCAACTCGCACCCCCTCGTCGTCGTTGCGACCATATATTCCGGATAGGAGTGTTTTGGTAGGCATGGTCGGACTTAACCCGTCCGGCGATGGAGGGCCGGCGACGCCCCGGGGGTGAGGTGGTACGGGTGCGGGATGCCTTCGACGAACTGCACCGCCGCTGGCGGGCCGGGGAGGCGGTGGCGCTCGCCACGGTCGTCGCCACCTGGCGCTCGGCCCCGCAGCCGCCCGGAGCCGCGATGCTCGTCACCGCCGACGGCACGGTCACCGGCAGCGTCTCCGGCGGCTGTGTGGAGGCGGACCTCTACGAGCGGGCGCGCGACGTGCTCGCCGGCGGCACGCCCGAGCTGATCCGTTACGGCGTGAGCGACGACGACGCCTTCGCCGTCGGCCTGACCTGCGGCGGAGTACTGGAGGTCTTCGTCGAGCGGATCGATCCGATCGGCTTCCCGCAGCTCGGCACCGTCGTCGGGACGCGCCGGGCCGGGATGCCGACCGCGATCGTCACCTGCGTCGGGGCGGACGCCGGCGACGAGGCCGGTACGGCGCGCGCCGATCCGGCGGGGCGGCTGGGCCGACGGCTGGTGCTCGCCGGGGAGCGGGTCCTCGGCTCGCTCGGCAGCGAGCGGTTGGACGCCGCGGCCGCCGCCGACGCGCTCGGACTGCTCGCCGCCGGCCGCAGCGGGATGCTCCGCTACGGCTACGACGGGCAGCGCCGCGGCAGCGGCGTCAGCCTCTTCGTCGCGGCGTACACCACACCACCCCGGATGATCGTCTTCGGCGCCATCGACTTCGCCGCGGCGGTGACCCGCATCGGGGCGTTCCTCGGCTACCGGGTGACCGTCTGCGACGCCCGGTCGGTCTTCGCCACCGCCCGGCGTTTCCCCGACGCGGACGAGGTCGTGGTCGACTGGCCGCACCGCTACCTGCAGGCGGAGCTGGACGCGGGCCGGGTCGACAGGCGCACGGTGGTCTGCGTGCTGACCCACGACCCGAAGTACGACGTGCCGGTGCTCGCGCTGGCGCTGCGCCATCCGATGGCGTACGTCGGGGCGATGGGCTCCCGGCGCACCCACGACGAGCGGCGCAAGCGGCTGAGCGAGGCGGGTGTCACCCCGGAGCAGCTGGGCCGGCTCGCCTCGCCGATCGGGCTGGACCTCGGCGGTCGTACCCCGGAGGAGACGGCGGTGAGCGTGGCGGCGCAGATCGTCGCGGACCGCTGGCGGGGCAGTGGACGGCCGTTGGTCGAGCTGGCCGGACCGATCCACAGCCCGAATCAGGCCGGGGGAGCCTCGCCGGCCGGGTAACGCTCGACGAGGTGCTCGCGGCCCGGTGGCGGCTCGTAGGGCTCCGGCCAGAACTCGGTGATGACGCTGATCCGGCCGGCCTCGTCCAGGTCGAAGAAGCTCGCCGCCGGCTGCTCCTCCCCGTCGACGGTGACGGTGATCCAGCTGGCGGCCCGCGTGCCGGCCCCGGTCACCCGGGTCACCGACAGGTGCCAGCCGCCCGGGTAATCCCGGTTGAACCGGAGGAACGCCGACCGGCCCCGGATCCGTTCCCGGGTCTGCGGCAGGTGGTAGACCAGGTCGTCGGCGAGCAGGGCGCCCATCCGCTCCCAGTCCCTCGTCTCGCAGGCATCCCAGTACGCCAATACCGTCTCTTCGACATTCGGCACGGTGTGCACTGTGCCAGCCTGGTACGACAAGATCTCTCGGGGCGTGACGTCGGGCGGGGATGACCCCCGTTCCGTCGAGCGGCGCGGCGGCCTGCGACAACGGGAGGGACCGGAATGGGATACGCGATGGTGCTCGGCGAGGCGCTTGTCGACCTGATCGAGACCGAGTACGACGGGGCGCCGGTCTACCGGCAGGCGATCGGCGGCGGACCGCTGAACGTCGCGGTCGGCGTGGCCCGGCTCGGCGGTGCGGCGCAGTTCGTCGGCTCGCTCGGCGACGACGCCCTGGCCGGCCGCATCCGTGACTTCCTCGCCTCGGCCGGCGTGGGGCTCGACGGAGTGGTCACCGTGCCCGCGGCGACCGCGCTCGCGGTGATCACCCACTCCGGCGCGGAACCGGACTTCCGCTTCTACGGCGAGCCACCCTCGTACGGGCTGCTCGACGTCGACGACCTCGACGTCGCGCTGGTGGAAGGCGCCGACGTGCTCTACTGCGGGTCCGTGGTGCTGCTCCGGCCGGCGGTGCTCGCCGCGGCCCGCCGGGCCTGGTCGCTCGCCCCGGGCCTGCGGGTCTTCGACCCGAACGTGCGCCCGCGGCTGCTCGACGGAACGGCCGCGCTGACCGAGCTGCGGGAGGTGGTGGCGGAGTTCGCCGCCGGCGCGCACGTGGTCAAGCTCAGTGAGGCCGACGCGGCGCTGCTCTACCCCGGCGAGCCGACCGAGGGCGTGGCCGCGTACCTGCGGGAACTCGGTGCCGCGACGGTGGTGGTGACCCTCGGGGCCGACGGCGCCCTGCTCGCCGCCGCCGACGCGGACCCGGTCCGGGTGCCGGCGCCCCGGATCGATCCGGTGGACACCACCGGTGCGGGTGACTCGGTGATGGCGGCGATCATCGCCGATCTGCTCGTCGGCGGTGAACCGGCGGAGCCGGCGGGCTGGATCGAGCGGGTGGTGTTCGCGCTGCGCGTCGCCGGACTGGTCTGCGAGTCGCCCGGTGGCGCCACGTCGATGCCGACCCGGGCCGCCGTCCTGGCCCGCTTCGCGGACTGATTCGCGCCCTCCGGGCGGCTGGTATGCGACCTGGTCGCGGCCGGATGGCGCGAGCGCGACCCGGCCGCCTCAGCGGGACGCGCCGGCCCGGGTCAGGGCCAGCACGGCGGTGAGGGAGAGCACGACGGCGCCCGCGACCACCGCCGCCATCGGCACCCCGCTGCCCTCGCCGCCGAGACCGACCAGCGGGGCGGCGAGCGCCCCGACCACCGACTGGACCGTTCCGAGCAGGGCCGCCGCGCTTCCGGCATGGCGTGGATGGCGGTCCAGCCCGAGCGCGGTGCTGTTCGGCGTCACCATGCCCAGTGAGCCGACGAAGACGAACAGGCAGGCCCCCACCGCCCACGGGCTGTCGGCCGCCGCGCCCCCGAGCAGTCCGGCGGCGGCCACGGTGCTGACCACCAGGGTGCGCGTCAGCAGCGTCCGCGGGCTCGCGCGGTCGAGCAGCCGGGCGTTGGCCTGCCCCACGGCGACCAGGCCGAGCGCGTTGAGCCCGAAGATCAGGCTGAAAGTGGTGTCGGAGACGCCGAAGACGTCCTGGAAGACGAAGGACGAGCCGGAGATGTAGGCGTAGAGGCCGGCGGAGGCGAACGCCTGGGTGAGCACGTAGCCGACGTAGACCCGGTCGGTGGCGAGGGTCCGCATGGTCCGCACCGTGCTGACCAGGCCCGCGCCGCTGCGCCGCTCGACCGGGAGGGTCTCGGGCAGCCGCCAGGCGACCGCCGCGGCGAGCAGCAGGCCGATCGCCGCGAGGGTGACGAAGACCGCCCGCCACGAGCCGAACCGCAGCACCAGGCTGCCGATGCCGGGTGCCGCGACCGGGGCGACGCCGAAGATCAGCGTGAGCTGGGAGAAGTACTTCGCCGCGGCCCGGCCGGAGTGCAGGTCGCGGACCACCGCCCGCGCCACCACGACGCCCATCCCGCCGGCGAAGCCCTGGGCGAAGCGCGCCGCGGCCAGCGCGGAGGCGTTCGGTGCGACCGCGCAGACCAGGGAGAGCAGGGCGTACGCGACCACGCCGGCGAGCACCAGCCGGCGCCGCCCCAGCCGGTCGCTGAGCGGGCCGGTCACGAACTGCCCGACGGCCATGCCGACCAGGCAGGTGGTGAGGGAGAGCTGGATGTGCGCCTGGTCCGCCCCGAGGTCGCGCGCCATGGCGGGGAACGCCGGCAGGTACATGTCCAGGGAGAGCGGCCCGAACGCGGTCAGCAGGCCGAGCAGCGCCACCAGGCCCGCGCCGCCGCGCGCCGGTCCGGCGTTCGCCTCGCGTCCGCCGGACGGCGGTCGTACGGGTGTGTGTGCGACCTGGACCAAGTTCTTCCCCCATCAGGTGATCCCAGCCGGTAACCTTAGCTCTGTAGTCAGAGGTATTTCGCCGTGAGGAAGGTCATGTCGAGCGACAGCATGGCGCGGCTGGGCGCGCTGGTGGGCGATCTGCACCGGTTGCTGCGCCGCTCGGCGACCCGGCGGGCCAACCGCGCCGAGCTGCCCGACGCGCAGACGGAGCTGATGCTGCTGGTCCGGGCGAACCCGGGCGTGAGCGTCAAGGAGGCGGCCGCCCGGATGCGCACCGCGCCGAACACGGTCAGCACTCTGGTACGCGACCTCGCCGCGGCCGGACTGGTGCTCCGGGAGCGCGACCCGGTGGACGGTCGGGTGGCGAGGCTGCGGATCACCGAGGCGGCGCGGCAGCGGATCGCCGACCACCACCGGCACCGGGTGGCCCTGCTCACCGACGCGCTGAACCAGCTCGACCCCGAGGCGCGGGACGCGCTGACCGCCGCCGTACCGCACCTGGAGCGCCTCGCCGAGCTGCTCCGCGAATCCGGCTGACCCTCCGTGCCGCTCAGGCGCCCGTGGCCGCCAGTTCGGCGTACCCGCGGTGGATCGCCGTCAACGCGGCGTCCGGGCCGAACGGGGCGTCGACGGCGAGCCGCTCCGGGGCGACCCCGTCGCGGTACCCGGCCCGGATCAGCCCGGCCAGCTCCGTCAACTGCCGGTGCTGGGTCCGGACGAACTCCACGTCGACGGGCCGGCCGTGCCCGGGGATCACCACCGTCGCCGCGTCGCAGAGCCGCAACAACTCGGCCAGCGCGTCCGGCCAGCGCAGCGGGTACGCGTCCTCGAACGCGGGCGGGCCGCTCTCCTCGATCAGGTCCCCGGCGACCAGCACCGCCGCGTCCGGCACGTGCACCACCAGGTCGCCGTCGGTGTGACCGGGCCCGGGATGGCGCAGCAGCACCCGCCGGCCGCCCACCTCCAGGACCGTCTCCGTGCGCACCGGGTGGGTCGGGGCCAGCAACACGGTGTCGGCCAGCCCGGGAGCGAGCGCCGGCCAGTTCGCCGACACCTCGTCGTACCCCTCCCGCCGCAGCCGGTCGGGGTGCTCCCGAAGCGCGGTGACCACACGCTCGTGCGCGTAGACCGCGCGGGGCGGGTCCGCGGCGAGGACCGCGTTGCCGAAGCAGTGGTCGAAGTGGCGGTGGGTGTTCACCACGGTCCACCCGGCGCTGGTCACGACCCGGGCGGCGGCGGCCAGTTCGGCGGCCTGACCAGCGGTGGAGAGCGTGTCGACGAGCAGGGCGGCGCCGTCGCCGACGACGAGCGTGACATTGACGTCGAGCACCGGCTCGTTCAGGACGTGCACCCCGTCGGCGACCTCGACGAACGGGCCGATCATGCGGTGCGGGTCGCCCGCTCCACGAAGCGCCGACGGTCGACGAGCATCCGCTCCACGCGCCCGTCGGCCACGACCTCCTCACCCTCGGTCACCCGGATCTCGAAGAGCAGCCGCCGCCCGTCGACCTCGGCGAGCCGGGCCTGCGCCTGGACCCGCCCCCCGACCGGGGTGGCGGCCCGATGGTCGAGCTCGATGCGGATGCCCACCGTGGTCATGCCGGACGGCAGGCTCGTGGCGGTCGCGGCCACCGTCGCCGCCTCGGCGAGCGCCAGGACACGGGGGGTGCCCAGGACCGGCACGTCCCCCGAGCCGACCGCCTGCGCGGTGTCGGCGTCGGTGACTGTCAACTCCACCCGGGCGGTCAGCCCCGGCGCGAAACCGGGCTCGGGCTGTTCCTGCATGGCGTACAGCCTAGGGCGTGTCCTGTCGATCTTGTAGTGGTTGATGGTTGACGATGTGCTGGTGGTGCGTCGTGGTGAGTTGACTGATGAGGCGTGGGTGGTGATTGCGCCGCTGCTTCCGGAGCCGGGTGGTGCGCGGGGGCGGTG
>NZ_SMKG01000149.1 GCF_004348525.1 Micromonospora sp. 15K316
CACCCAAACGGCGCGGCCGACGCGCCCACCAACCCACCACAGCCGAGCGGCCCGCCGGCCCCTGCCGAGTCTGCGTCTACATCCGCCGCTCCACCGACGACGAACACCAACCCTTCTCCCTCGACGCCCAACGCGCCGCCCTGGAGAAATACGTCAAGTCCCAACCCGGCTGGACCATCGTCGCCGAATACGAAGACGACGCCTCCGGCGCCACCACCCACCGACCGGGTCTCCGGAAAGCACTCCACGCCGCGAAAGCCGGACTCTACGACGTCCTGCTCGTCTACCGACTCGACCGATTCAGCCGCAGCGTCGCCGACCTACTCGACCTCATCAACATCCTCGAAGCATCCGGCGTCCGATTCTCCTCCGCCACCGAACCCGTCGACACCGGCGGACCCTTCGGCCGCATGATGCTCCAACTCCTCGCCGTGTTCGCCGAATTCGAACGCAACATCATCATCGACCGAGTGAAAAGTGGCATGACCGCGAAAGCCAGCAAAGGCAAATGGGCCGGCGGCACCCGCCCCTACGGCTACCTCGTCAACCCCGACCACCGCCTCGTCCGCCACCCCGACGAGGCCCCCATCCTCCGCGACATCTTCCGCCTCTACACCCGCGACCGCGTCGGCACCCGCGCCATCGCCACCATCCTCAACGAACGCGGCGTCCCGAACCGGACCGGGAAGAAGTGGTCCGGACACACCATCAACCGGATCCTGGACAACCCCGCCTACGTCGGGGACATCGCCTACCGCGACGTCTACGTCCCTGACGCCCACGACGCGCTGATCGACCGGGACACCTTCCAGCGCGCCCAGGACATCGCCGCAGCGCGCGGTGACGTCCAAACCCGGCGGGCCATGTCCGACTCGGACTACTACCTCACCGGCCTACTGACATGTCCACGCTGCGGACAGCGCTACATCGGCACGTCCGCCAACGGACGGACCCGCCGCTACCGCTACTACACCTGCTTCACCCGCACCCGCTACGGCAAACACTCCACCTGCGACGCACCCCGCCTACCCGCCGACGACCTCGACAACGCCATCCTCAAAGCGCTGCACGACTTCTACACCACCGCCGAACCCGTCCTGACCGCCATGATCGAACGCGCCCACGCCCAGCGCGCCAGCACCACGGACGACCGCGGCGCCGAACTGACCGCCCTCGCCCACCAGATCACCACCACCGAAGCGGCCATCGACCGGTATCACACCGCGTTCGAGAACGGCACCATGGACGACACCACCGCCGGCCCGCGCATCCGGGAACTCCGCCAGCAACTGGCTCAACTCCACACTCGGCACGCCGAACTCGCAGCTTGTCTGACCGCCCAGCCCGCCCCACCGGCGCCCGGCACCATCGCCCTGATCCGGGACTACCTCACCACGATCATGGCCAGTGGCAGCGACACCGAGCGCAAGGCCGCCATCGAGACCCTCATCGCCGAAGTCCAACTCACCGACCAGGGAGTCGTACCCGTGTTCAAGGTCCCCACAGACACGACGATGCCCCCGCCCGAAACGGACGAGGGCATCTCGACGGGGCCACCGGTTCGCACAATGGTGCGGTCGGTGGGCCGCCAGGGACTCGAACCCTGAACCTATGGATTAAAAGTCCACAGCTCTGCCATTGAGCTAGCGGCCCGACGATCCATTAGGCTACCCGACCCCCACGGCGAGGCGCGCGGCTCTCGGGCTCGCCCCGTCAGTCGGCCTGGGTACCCGAGTCGAACCGGTAGACCCCCGAGTCCCGGAGCAGGGTGAGCGTCCCCATGATCTGCCCGTCGACGCGCGCCACCAGCAGCCGGTTGCCAGGCCGGGCCACGAGCCTCGCCAGTGACTCGGCGTCCAGGGGAGCCGAGAGACGAGACAATTGGGGCAGAAGTCGCGCGAGGGTCTGGACCAGGTCGTCGGTTAAGTCCTGCACGACCTCGATCTCGACACCCATGCCGACCGACTCCAGCGCGGGCGACCCCAGGCGAGCCCTGAGTGCGCGGTGGGCGTGCCGGTGACACCGATGTCGCAGGCGTAACGCCCCGGGGGCTCACCACGCGACCGGGATGGGGGCCGCTTGCTGTCGCCCGGTTGGGATAACGTGTCGCCCGTCGATCTGGAGAGATCTCCAGAGTCCTTCGGGGGAAAGAAGCTGTCAGTGTCACTGTGGAAGAAGACCACGGTTGTGGCGGTCTCCGCGCTCACGGCGCTCGCGGTCAGCGCCTGCGGTTCCGAGTCGGGGTCGTCGGAGCAGCCGAAGCAACCCACCGTGCTGGAGTTGCTCGCCAGCGACCTCAAGGGTTCGTTGCAGAAGATCGTCGACACGACGGACAAGAGCGACTCGGTGGCCGTGACGATGGAGGGCACGGCGGCCGGTCAGAAGCTCTCCGGGAAGGGCGTGCTGGATCTGGGTGACCCGTTCAAGGCTCAGATCGAGGCGGCGGGCCCGGACGGTACCCCGATGACCATGCGGATGATCGGCACCGCCATCTACGTGGAGATTCCCGAGGCGGAGCGTGCCAGCGCCGACGGGAAGCGCTGGATGAAGCTCGACCTGGCGGCTGCCGGCGCCCCGGCGGGGATGGACTTCTCGAAGCAGTTCGAGGATGTCGACCCGACCAAGCAGGTCAAGACGCTGCTGGCCACCGAGGGCGTCAAGGTCGTCGGTGAGGAGACGATCAACGGGACCCGCACGGTCCACTACACGGTGACCGCCCCGGTGGCGACGTACCTCGGGCAGGTCGACGCCAAGGTGCGGCCGCAGGTCGAGGAGCAGCTGGCGAAGCAGGGCGTCAAGGACGTCACGGTCGACGTCTGGGTCGACGAGCAGTACCGGCCGCGCCGGGTGCACTCGGTCATGGGCACGATGAGCGACCTGACCGTCGACTACACCGACTACGGCAAGGCGGTGAACATCGAGACGCCGCCCCCGGCGGAGACCGCGGACCTCGCCGAGATGCTGAAGGGCCTGGGCGAGCTGACCGCCGGGGTCTGATCGAGACCGAAGCTGCCCGGCCGGTGACTCTCGTCGCCGGCCGGGCAGTGCCGTTTCCGGGTCCCGCTGCGGAGCCTGTCTCCCACGACCGTGCCCGGCCGCGCCGGCCCCGGCTCGCCGGACGGGCCGCGCGGAACGGGCCTAGTGCTGGTCGAGCCAGATCACGATGCCGGTCAGGTTGTTGAGCACTGCCGCGACGCCCGCCCGGATGGCCGCCGCGCAGCGTTCGGCCGTGAAGGAGTTCGGGTCGTACGTCGAGGACATGCCGAGCCCCTCACCGCGGAACGACGCGCCGGACCAGTCGGCCGCCGTCACGTTGTGGGTGGGCTCGGCGACTTCCGCGCCGACGACGAGGAACTGCTGCGACAGGTGGCTCGCGGTGACCATCGCGAGCGGGTCGATCAGGTCGTTGCCGGCGCTGACGATGAGGTCCGGGGTCATCTTGACGGCCCGGTCGATGCTCGGCACGAAGTCGTGCGCGTCCTTGGGGACCACCGTCCGGAGGTCGACGTCCTCGTCCTCGGCCCACTCCTCGACCGCCGTGACGAGGGCCTTGGTGGGGGCGTCGTCGCCCGTGGTGAGCAGCACCACCCGGTAGCCCTTCGGCGGGTGCACCGCGTTCCAGGATCCGGGCCGCGGCGTGACGGTCCCCTCCGGCTTGGGCGGGTCGCTGGGGTCGACGAAGCCGGTGCCGAGGGCGCCGACGGGACTGGGCGTGGGGCGGGGCTGCGACCAGTCGTCGCCGGTGCCGCAGCCGGTGAGCAGGGCGGCGACCGCGGCCAGGGTCGCCACGGCCCGAAGCGGGGGACGCAAGATGTCGTCGTCCTCTCGAGGCGTACGGAAAGTGCGGGCTCCTTCCTATCCCAGGTCCCGCCGGATGCCGGCCGCCCGGGGCCTGACCTGCGACTTTGTTTGCCAACGGTTCTTCGTTCGACCGGTTGCCGTTCATCCGCGACATGCACCGTGCACTGGCCAACCGAAGGAAGAGCATGTCGCAACGCATTCGCAGAAGCCTCGCCGTCGTGGTCGTCGGGCTCGCCGCCGTGGTGATCACCCTGCTGAGCACCGGGCCGGTCTTCGCTCACGGGTTCACGTCGACCGTGTACGGCGACGTCACGGCCGGCGACGAAGGTCACGTACGGACGAAACTGGAGCTGGAGTACGACCTCTTCGTCGTCTCCACCGCCGACTACGAGAAGGACGACCCCCTCTTCCAGCAGGGGCAGCCGGCCTTCGACGACCGGGACATGGCCGGCATGGCCGCGGCGCTGAACGCCCACAAGAAGTCGGCGGTCGGGTACGTCACGAACCGGGTCTCGGTCACGTCCGGCGGTGCGACCTGCGTACCGAGCCAGGTGGGCGACTTCACGATGGGCGTACGGGAGGGCGTGCCCTATGCCGACCTGCTGCTCGACTGGGCGTGCGCCGAGCACGGCGGCGCGCACGAGGTGCGCAGTGGCCTCTTCCCCGACTCGGAGGGCTACGTCAAGGGCACCAAGACGATCCTCACGTACGACGTCGACGGGAGCTCGGGCAGCGCTGCGCTCGACGCCGAGCACCCGTCCTTCTCGACGGGGCAGACGTGGTACGCGCGGTTCTGGGAGTTTCTGCGCCTGGGCGCCGAGCACCTGCTGACCGGGCTCGACCACATCCTGTTCCTGCTGGCGCTGATCGCCGGATCACGGCGGCTGCGCGAGATCGTGCTGGCGGCGACGAGCTTCACCCTGGCGCACTCGGTGACGTTCATGCTCGCGGCCCTGGGCCTGGTCGACGCGCCGGCGGGGATCGTGGAGCCCGTCATCGCGCTGTCGATAGCCGTGGTGGCCGCCTGGCACCTCTTCGGGATCTGGCGTCGCGGTGACCACACCACGGATCTGGAGACGGCGGGCCGGGGACACTTCAGTCTGGACCGTGCGGGTTGGCTGCGCCTCGCAGTGGTGTTCTGCTTCGGTCTCGTACACGGTTTGGGTTTCGCGGGCGCGCTCGGCATCGACGAGGCTTGGTCCTGGCAGTTGCTCTGGTCGCTACTGGTGTTCAACGTCGGAATCGAAACAGTTCAACTCGCGATTATCGCCGTCGCCTTTCCGCTGCTGGCGGTGCTACGCCGGCGCTCGCCGAAGGCCGGACTCTGGGCCACGGGCGCGGTTTCCGCGGGTGTGGCCGCTATGGGTCTTTTCTGGTTCGTGCAGCGCGTATTCGGATTCTGAGAAAACGCTGGTCTTCCTGGGAGCGATACCAAACGGCCCGACCCGATTCATGATCGGTTCACCGAACCGGGCCAGGTTGAGGACGCTCTCGCAGCACCTCTCATCCGAAAAGGACGGAAATTGATGAGAATGAGCACCTCGGCACAGGCCTCCCGGCTTGTGCGACGTCGCGTGGCCACGGGGGCCGCTGCGGCGATCTTCGGTCTGGGCGTGGCGCTCAGCGGTGGCCTGACCACCGCCGCCAGCGCCGCCGACGCCACCTCCTACAGCGGCATCGTCCTCGGGGTGGGCGCCAACGAGACCCAGCGCATCGTCACCTGGTACTCCTCGGGTGACACCGCGCAGAAGGTCCAGGTCGCCCCGACCACCTCGATCGTCAACGGTGAGTTCCCGGCCGACGCCGTCATCTTCGACGCCACCGGCGCGGCGAACACCTCCACCACCGGCTACAACCGGCACGCCACGATCACCAACCTGAAGGAGAACACGGGGTACTCGTACCGCGTCGGCTCCGAGGGCAACTGGTCCGCGGCGTACGCCTTCAAGACGCACGACTTCGAGGGCGACTACGACTTCCTGTTCTTCGGCGACCCGCAGATCGGCTCGTCCGGCGACATCGCGAAGGACGGGGCCGGCTGGGCGGAGACGCTGCGCTACGCCACCGCCGCGAACCCGGACATCGAGCTGCTGGTCTCCGGCGGTGACCACGTGGAGTCCGCGAACAACGAGGCCCAGTGGGACGCGTTCCTCGCCCCCGACCAGCTGCGGCAGTACCCGGTCGCGGCGACCATCGGTAACCACGACGTCGGTGGCAAGTCCTGGGAGCAGCACCACTTCACCCCGAACACGGACCGCTCGAGCCAGTACTACAACGGCGACTCGGCGACCCGCTCCGGCGGTGACTTCTGGTACATGCACAAGGACACGCTCTTCATCGACATCAACAGCAACAGCTACGTCAACCCCGCCGACGGCTCGCTCGGCGGCGACGCGGCGCACGTCGCGTACGTCACCGACGTGATCAAGAAGCACGGCGCCGAGGCGAAGTGGACGGTGCTGGTCTACCACCACGCCATCTACTCGCCGGCCAGCCACTCCGGCGACGGCGACAACAAGCAGCGGCGGAAGGACTTCACCACCGCCTTCTCCGAGCTCGGCGTCGACCTGGTGCTGCAGGGTCACGACCACAGCTACTCGCGTAGCTACTCGCTCAAGAACGGCCAGAAGGAGAACCCGGCCGAGCAGCCGGGTGCGGCCGACGTGTACCCGGGCCCGGGCGGCGTCATCTACGTGACGGCGAACTCGGCCTCGGGCTCGAAGTACTACGACATCAAGAAGCCGAACGCGGCGGACACCGACCCGAACGGCCAGCGGCCGGACCCGCTGAACCCGGACAACTTCTGGTACAACTCCGTGCAGAACCAGGAGCACGTCCGGACCTACGTCAAGGTGGGCGTGAAGGCCGACAAGCTGGTCGTCGAGAACATCCGCAGCGGCACCTGCGCGGCGCCGAACGCGGCTGTCGAGAAGGGCAGCTGGTGCAACAACACGCCCGAGGGCCAGCCGGTGGGCTCGATCGTCGACAACGTGACGATCCACCCGTACAACGGTGACGGCCAGTCGATCCAGGTCAACGTGCCGAACGCCACCGGTGAGTTCGGCTGGACGATCGACGGCTACAACGGCCTGGTGAACCTGGGCACCGCCCAGGAGCACAACGGCTGGTACTTCGAGGCGAACGGCAAGATCAACCCGATCGTCGTCTCGGACAGCCGCTTCTCGCTCGCCCCCTGGTCGATCTCGGCCAACGTGAGCGACTTCAAGGACGGCGACAAGACCATCGCCGGCTCGTACCTCGGTTGGTCGCCGAAGATCGTCGAGTCCGGGGCCGGTGCCCAGGCCGGCGCCGCGGTGGTCTCCGGCTACGACGACCAGGGCCAGGGCCTCGCGATCTCGCGCGGCCTCGGTTCGGCCGACCAGGGCCACGCCCGTGGTACCGCCAAGCTCGGTGCCGACCTCGACCTCAAGTTCCCGAACGAGGTCGCGAAGGGCAGCTACCGCGCCACCCTCACGATCACTGCCCTGAGCAGCTGATCGGATCCGCTTCACCGGCGGGGTAGGCACCTTCGGGGCCTACCCCGCCACCCGTTTCGAGCCACCCCAAGATCACCCGAAGGACCAGAGATGCACGCGCCCGCAACGCGCTGGAAGACCAGGACCGCCACGCTTCTCCGTACCACAGCCCTCTCCCTGCTCGCCGCCGCCGCTGTCGCCGGTGTCGGCGCCGGACCCGCCCTGGCGGCGGAGGGCGACGTCACCTGGACGGTCAGAACGGCCTCCAACAGCTACGGCGCGACCCGGTCCAGCTACAGCTACAACGTCAACCCCGGCGGCACCATCGAGGACGGGATGGTCGTGGCCAACCGCGGCAAGGCCCCGCTGAACCTCACCGTCTACGCCGCCGACGGCTTCACCACCGAGGCCGGCCAGCTCGACCTGCTCACCCGGGACAAGAAATCCGTCGCCATCGGCGCCTGGGTGCGCGCGAACACCGCGAGCGTCGCGATCCAGCCGGGGAAGAGCGCCACCGTCCCGTTCAAGATCAGCGTTCCGGCGAACGCCACCCCCGGCGACTACGTCGGCGGCGTCCTCACCTCCCTGACCCAGCCCGACCAGGCCGAGGGCATCAACGTGGACCGGCGGCTCGGCATCCGGATCAAGCTGCGCGTCGGCGGCGAGCTGAAGCCGGCCCTCGCGATCGAGGACTTCGACGTCGACTACAAGGGCACCTGGAACCCGTTCGGCCGGGGCGACGCCACCGTCACGTACAAGGTCCACAACACCGGCAACGCCGCCCTGTCGAGCCAGCAGGCGGCCTCGGTCTCCGGCCCGTTCGGGCTGCTGCGCGCGAAGGCCCACGACCTGCCGAAGACACCGGAGCTGCTGCCCGGCGAGAGCTGGCAGGTCACCGTGCCAATCAAGGACGTGAGCCCGGCGTTCCGGCTCGCCGCGTCCGCCACTCTCACGCCCCTGCTCACCGACGCCTCGGGTTCCGTCACCCCGCTCGACAAGATCGAGGAGACGACGCACGCCTGGGTCGTCCCGTGGACCCTGCTGCTACTGGTCCTCGTCCTCATCGCGGTCGTCGTGCTGGCGATCCGGCTCGGACGCCGCAACCGCACGGTGCGCAAGCAGCGTGAGGAGGCCCGCGTGCAGGAGGCCGTCGAGCAGCGGCTCCGGGAGCAACGGCAGTAGCGGCGACCGCGGGGCCGCGAGTGCGGCCGCCGGCTCGGTGGCGTGCCACACCCGCTTGAGCATGCGCGGCGCGGTGAGGCGTCCGTTCACGAGGATCATCGGATAGGACGACCCGTCGGGTGGTCGTGTCGTTGATCCGGCTGCGACCCTCGCCGTCGGCGGACCACGGTGGGGGCACCCGTCGAGGAGGGACGCCGATGACCAGTCAGCGGGAGACCGTGCAGGTCGAACCGGACCTGTTCCGTGCCGTCTACGACTCGCCCGCCGCGCTGCCCGGCCGGCACCGCTGGACCACGCCCGAGTCGGACGTACGGCGGCTGGAGAAGCTGCTCGGCATCCCGCCGCGCAGCATCGGCGCACCGCTCTGGGTCAGCGGCGACGAGCCGGACTGCCCGAAGTGCGGTCGGCGGGTGACCTGGTACGACATCGTCTCGTCCGCCCTCGACGGCGTGCACGACCGGACGATGATCGCGATGGTGATCCTCGGTGACCGCAAGTACGTCAACACCGAGGTGCCCGCCGCCATCCCCGGCGTCAGCTGCGCCGACTGCCACACCGCCATCGACGGGCTGCGCAGCTTCAAGTGCCACAACTGGGCGTACGCCTTCGAGGCGCTGGAGAAGGTCCGGGAGCGGATGTCCGGCGGGCTCGCCACGACCTGAGCGTCAGCCGCCGGCCCGGCGCGGCGGACGCCGGCCCGGCGGGCAGGGCGGCTCAGGCCCGGGATCGGGCACCGGAGGCATCGGCCGGGTCACCGGCGCGCCGCCGGCGACGGAGAGCCGTTCACCGTGGTGCCACACCTCGACCGTGCTCTCCGGCCCGGCGTCCGGCAACTCGTAGCGGGCCTCGTCCCGGGTGAGCGTGACCCGCAGCCGTTGCCCGTGCCACCGCAGGTGGAACGCGAGGCGGTCGATCCGGCGCGGCAGCCGTGGGTCGAAGGCGAGCACGCCCCGGTCGTCGCGCAACCCGCCGAAGCCCTGCACCAACGCCAGCCACGCCCCGGCCAGCGAGGCGAGGTGCAGCCCGTCGGCGGTCTTGTCGCCCAGGTCGGCGAGGTCCCGCAGCACGGACTCGGCGAAGAGGTCGTACGCCAGGTCGAGGTGCCCGACCTCGGCGGCGAGCACGGCCTGCGGGGCGGCCGACAGGGACGAGTCGCGGACCGTACGGGGCTGGTAGTAGGCGACGTTGCGGGCCTTCTCGTCGGCGGTGAACTCGCCCGGGCAGCGCAGCATGGCCAGCACCAGGTCGGCCTGCTTGACCACCTGTCGGCGGTAGAGCTCCAGGTAGGGGTAGTGCAGCAGGAGCGGGTAGTCGTCCTTCCCGGTGTTCGCGAAATCCCACTCCGGCCGCTCGGTGAAGCCCGCCGACTGCTGGTGCACCCGGCGCCCTCGGTCGTACGGGACGGCCATCGCGTCGGCCGCGTCGCGCCAGCCGGCCACCTCGGCGCGGTCGACGCCGAGGCGGGCGGCGCGGTCCGGATGCCGTTCGGCGGCGTCGGCGGCGCCACGCAGGTTGCGCCGGGCCATCAGGTTGGTGAAGACGTTGTCGTCGACCAGCGCGCTGTACTCGTCGGGTCCGGTCACCCCGTGGAGGTGGAACGCGCCGTCGTCGCCGCGGTGGCCGTACCGGTGCCAGAGCCGCGCGGTCTCCACCAGCAGCTCCAGGCCCGGCCCGGCGAGGAGTTCGGCGTCGCCGGTGGCGGCGACGTGCCGCAGCACGGCGTCGGCGATGTCCGCGTTCAGGTGCAGCCCGGCGGTCCCGGCCGGCCAGTAGCCGCTGCACTCCCGGCCCCCGATGGTCCGCCAGGGGAAGGTCGCGCCGGCCAGCCGCAGCTCGGCGGCCCGCTCCCGTGCCTCGGGCAGGTGCGCGTGCCGCCACCGCAGCGCGGAGCGGGCGACCTCCGGGGCGACGTACGTGAGCACCGGCAGCACGTACGCCTCGGTGTCCCACAGCACGTGGCCGTCGTACCCGTTGCCGGTCAGCCCCTTCGCCGGGATCGTCCGGTCCCCGTCCGGACGACCGGCCTGGAGCAGGTGGAACATCGCGAAGCGCACCGCGAGTTGGAGTTCCGGGTCGCCGTCCAGCTCCACGTCGGCGCTGCGCCACAGGGCGTCCAACGCCGTCCGCTGCGCGGCGAGCAGCGTGTCGAAGCCGTCCGTTCGGGCCGCTGCCGCCTCGGCGACGACCAGGTCGGCGAGGTCGTCGGGGAGTGTGCCGTCCACCGGGGCGCACTCGTACGCGGCGAACTTCGTCACCCGCAGCCGCTCACCCCTGGCCAGCCGACCGGTGAGCGTCACGCGCAGCCGGTCCGGGGTGCAGTCGCCGTCGGCGGTGACGCCGGGCGGCGTGTCGACCAGGTGGGCGACCGCCACGGCGACCCGCTGCGCGCTGCGGTCGGTGCGGTGGACCAGCACCCCGTCGAGGCCGGCGGCACGGCGGGTCTCGGCGGTCAACGGGTCGGTGACGACATCGGCCGCGCGGGGGTCGTCCGAACGCTCCGGGACGCGCTCGTTGGCGAGCAGGTCCGAGCAGACGCGCACCTCGACCGGGCCGTCCAGCGGCTCCACCTCGTACCGGACGGCGGCGACCGGACGTCGGGGCAGGGAGACGAGCCGGGTGCTGCGGATGCGTACGCCGCCACCGGAGGGTGAGATCCACTCGGTCTCCCGGCGCAGCACGCCCGCCCGCAGGTCGAGCGTCCGTTCCTGGCTACGCAGGGTGCCGGTGCGTACGTCCAGCGGCTCACCGTCGACCCAGAGCCGGATCAGGGCGGCGTTCGGCGCGCTGACCACTGTGTCGCTGAACTGCGGGAAGGCGTACCCGTCCTCGGGATAGTCGAGCCTGCGCCGCTCGTGGAAGCCGTTGAGGTAGCTGCCCGGCATCCCGCACGGCGTTCCCTCGTCGAGGGTGCCCCGCCACCCGATCCAGCCGTTGCCGAGCGCGAACACCGATTCCGTCTCGGCGAGCCGATCCAGGTCGGCCCCGGTACGCCGGATTCGCCAGCTCTCCGCGCCACCCGACGCCGTGACTTCCGGCCGGCCGTCCGTGGCGGTGGTGTGCACGCAGCCTCCCGTGGTCGCGTCTCGTCCGGATCGTGGCAAATCAAGCTGTGAGATCACTGGGACGAAAGTCAGGTGACCCTCCTGCCCTTCGCCGCTGTCGTTGAATCTCGGTTATCCGTACCTTTCTCCAAGGTGAACGGGGTATGAACGAAGCGTGGGGTGATTCATGGTGAAGAGCGGCACCATCGACGTACCGGAGATCAGCGCCGACTGGTACCAGGACGTCGTCGACGCGGCAGCGACCAGCCCGGAGCCGGTGCGTTGGTTCGCCGGGCACTTCACCGAGGGGGCGATCGTGCTGCTCGGCCTGCTGCTGCTGGCCGCGGCGCTCACCCGCCTCGGCGCCGGCCCGCGGGACCGGGCCCTCGCCCTGGTCGCGCCGATCCCGGTCGTCCTCGCGTACGGCGGCAGCGAGTGGCTCAAGACGATCGTCGACCAGGACCGTCCGTGCCGTGCGGCCACCCAGGCGATCATCGCCGGCGCCTGCCCGCCGACCGGCGACTGGTCGTTCCCGAGCAACCACTCGACGGTGGCGGGGGCGCTGGCGGTCGCCACACTGCTGCTCGCCCGTCGGATCGGCCTGGTGGCGCTGCCCCTGGCCGCGCTCGCCGCGTTCTCCCGCGTCTTCGTCGGCGTGCACTACCCGCACGACGTGGTCGCCGGCCTGCTCTTCGGTGCCGGCGTGGTCCTGCTGCTCGTTCCGCCGCTGACGCGGGCGGTGGCCGGATTGCTGCGCCGCCGGTCGCCCGCCGAACCACCGGTGGCGGACCCGATCGGTGGCTCCCGCCGCTGACTCAGCCCGCCATCAGCAGCGCGGCGACGGTGCCGAGCACCAGGAACGGGCCGAACGGCAGGTGGCTGGACCAGCGGGCCCGGCGGGCGGCGAGCAGACCGAGGCTGACCAGGGCGGAGAGCCCCAGCGCGAGCATCAGCCCCGCCACCAGCACCGGCCAGCCGTGCCAGGCGAGCAGCGCCCCGACGCCGAGGGCCAGCTTGGCGTCACCCAGCCCGAAGCCCCGCGCGCCGAGCAGCAGGGTGGTCGCGGCGAAGAAGAGCGCGAGCCCGGCGCCGCCCAGCACGGCCCGCAGCCAGGGGCCCGCGCCGGCGTCGGTCAGCGCGGCCACCCCGAGCAGCAGCCCGGCCCCGGCCGCCGCCGGCCAGGTGAGCCGGTCCGGCAGCCGGTGCACGGCGAGGTCGATGAAGCAGAGGGGGAGGGCCCAGCCGAGCCACCAGGCGACCGCGGCCAGCTCGGCCGCCGGTGGGCCGAGCAGCACGAGCACCGCGACGGCCCCGACCGCGGCCAGCTCGACAGCGCCCGGTCGCGGCCCCGTCCGGGCGTGGCATCGTCCGCAGCGGGCGGCCGGGCCGAGCGCCGGCCAGGGGTCGCGTAGGTCCACGGGCGCGCCGCAGGCCGCGCATCCGGTGCGGAGCGGGGATCGGGCCGGTACGGCGTGCCGCAGCACCGCCAGGCGCAGCAACGGGGTGAGCAGGAGAGCCGCCGGCGCCGCCCGCGCGACGCCGGATCGGCGGCCACGGGGCGGGGCACCGTCGACGGCCGACGGGGTCGCCTGATCGGGCTGCGGTGGGCGAGGGCCGGTCAGCGCCATGCCCGCCGCCCGGCTTGATCACGCGAGCCGTCGAACGTGAACACGGAGCGTGACTTAACGAACGCTCGGGTGTAGCGGATGGCGCAGAAAGGGACCGGGCGCCGCCGGCGGGCAGTGGCGTACGGGGCCGCCTCGGCCATCCCCGGCCGGCACGGCGACGGCGATCGGCGACGAACGGACGGATCGGACGAGATGCCGCGAGTGGGTCGACTGGCCTCCACCATCCGGCCAGCGGAGCCCGCACCCGGCGCCGATGCGCGTCGCCGGCCGGCGCGGCGGGCGACCCGTCGGGACGCGATCGGTGCGGAGTCGGTCGTCGCCACCCGCCACCACCACCTCTCATCACTCAGCGTATTCACGCGAATTTCCTCTGTTGCATCGGCGGGCGTCAGCTTATGCTCCCCCCTTGGGTGTGACGCAAGCCTCACCGAGACGATTGGAAGGCATCGAGCTTCGCTTTCGTAAGAGATCCGTGAAGGTAAATGCGGTAGCGCAATCGAGAGCTCCGGATGTGACCATTCGGGCCCGCTTCCGCATGCCCGGCGGCGACGAGAAGGTTGCGGCCGGGCCGCCATCGAGGAGGCACGGCGGTGCGAGGACGGCAGTTCAGCCGAGCGGCAATCTGCCTGATGACAGTCGCGACAACGGCGTCGATCACGGCGTGCGGCACGAGCCGGGAGGCGGCCGTCCGGCCGCCGACAGCCCCGGCCGCCGCAGCCGATGCCGACCGGGAGGCCGATGAACAGGCGGCCGGAAAAGCCGCCCTGGACGCATATTCCGGCTATCTCACCGCGTCCCGTACGGCAAGTCGGAACAGCGATCCGCACTCGCCGGAACTGTCCCGGTTCCTCGCGGATCCGCTGTTGACCCGGGTCCGAGTGGCCATTCGCGAGGCGAAGGAGCACGGCGCGATGCGTACCGGAACGTTGAAATCGCAGCCCACGGTGACCGCGGTGAGCCTGAACGCCGTGCCGGCCACCGTCGAGATCCAGGACTGCCTCGACGCGACCGGATACCGCCTGGTCTACACCAAGGACCGACGGGTGGTGCCCGGCAGCGGCGGGAAGCGGTACCTCGCCACCGCCACCGCGACCCGCTACCCCGACGGCCGCTGGCTGATCAGCGCCGGCGCCGCCCACCAGGACCAGCCGTGCTGACCCGGGGAGGCAGGGGCACCCCGGCCCGACCCCCGCGGGCCGGGGCGCCCCGTCCGGCACCCGCGCGGCACCGGAGCATCGCCCGGATCGCGGGTCCCGCCTTGGTCCTCGCGCTGGTCGCCGCGGGCATCGCCCCGGCCACCGCCGCGAGACGGGTCGACCCGGGTGGCTCGTGCCCGCCGGAGCAGCACGACTGCAGCGTCTGGGACGACGACCCCGGCACACCCGGCGGCGGCGGAGACGGTGGGGGCG
>NZ_SMKG01000014.1 GCF_004348525.1 Micromonospora sp. 15K316
GGTCCTACCAGGAGCTGCAAGGGGGCGTCCAGGAGCCGTTCAGCGCTGATTCCGGCAGGGACCTCGGCCGCCGGTACCGCGCGGAAGGAGGCGTCGGCCGACCCCTTCAACACGGCCTGGGCTGCCTGGATCGCGTTCTCCTGGTCCATGGTGACCGCGTCGAGGTTGGTCTCGGGGCGGGAGCGGTAGAACCGGTAGACGGCTTGGGCCGGCGCGATGCGCCGGTTGAGGACGTCGACCCGCAGAGGTCTGCTTCCTGGCCGCACGGCGTGCTCGGCCTGCTCGACGGCGGTCAGGACCTTCTTGGCATGGGGCAGGAAGACCTGTCCATCCAGGCTCAGCCGGGATCCGTGAGAGGTCCGCACCAGGAGTGCGACTTCGAGGTGTCTCTCCAGGCCCGCGATCCGCTTGGACACCGCCTGCTGGCTGATGCCGAGCT
Source organism: Micromonospora sp. 15K316 (assembly GCF_004348525.1). GTDB lineage: Bacteria > Actinomycetota > Actinomycetes > Mycobacteriales > Micromonosporaceae > Micromonospora. The sequence goes on from NZ_SMKG01000014.1 coordinate 440, forward strand.
CGTCGGCCGCCGCTTGGAATTGCCCGGCGTTGGCTACCGCCACGAACGTCCGGACCGCTTCGACATCCATGTCCAGAACTTAGCGCCACAACCAGCGGTTGTGGCCGACGTTATAAGACGTTGTTTGCCTGCGAGATCGAAGCGTTGATTCACTCCCAGCGATCACACGACGGTTGTTGCTGGGAGGACGAAATGAACTTCGCGCAGAAGGTGCAACGGGCGATCGGCATCGCCGAGCAGATCAACACGCTCGCGTATGCCCAGCAGGAGGAGATCCATAAGCGGTGGACCGAGCTCACCGGGCAGGCGGTGGACCAAACGTTCAACCTGATCCCGCCCGTCTACACCGACCACGGTGTGAACATCCGGGTAGGCCGCAACGTCTTCGTGAACCAGGGCTGCCGCTTCAACGACGTAGGCGGCATCGAGATTGGTGACGACGTGATGCTCGGTCCGAACGTCAGCCTGATTTCCTCGGGGCACCCGCTGGACCCGGCACGGCGACGTATCCGAATCACGTCGGCCCCGATCCGGATCGAACGCAACGTCTGGATCGGGGCATCCGCCGTGATCCTGCAGGGAGTGACCATCGGTGCTGACGCCGTGGTCGCTGCCGGTGCCGTCGTGACCCATGATGTCCCCGCCCGGAGCGTCGTCGCCGGGGTACCGGCGACGGTGATCAAAAAGATCGGCTGAGTTCGCCAGGCCCTCCCAGACTCCCCGTTCGCGGGATCTGCCCAGCAAGCCTGGGATCGGAATAGGCGGGACCCTTAGGCGGATAGCCGCGACCAGTGCCTGCGGCCAGTGGCGTTGTGCGCCCCCGGCGTCATGGGGGCTGGCTGTTGAACACGTCGCCGAATCCGCGGACGGGTCACTTTCGGCGGCGGTGGACAAGCCAGCCGGCGATAACCATGAGTGACGCCCACGCCACGGCGCTGATCAACAGCGTCGTGGTGAAGGCGTCGCCGTGGTCGCCGACGGCGGTGCGGACCGCGGAGGGTGTCACCGCGGCCGGCGGCAGGAGCGCGAGGAAGGCGAAGAGCACGGCGGATTCGCCGTCTGCCGTCGCGATGATCCAGCCGATCACCCCGGCGCACGCGCCGTACAGCATCGTGGACACGACCGTGAGGGTGGCCACGACGGCAGCCGGCGCGCGTAGGAGCGGCGCGATCAGGGTGCCGAGACCGACTCCGGCGATCGCCGCGAGCGGGAACGCGGCCAACCCGGCGGCCAGGACGTGGTGGAACCGGTCATCGGAGAACAGGTCGGCGGGAAGGAAGCCCGGGTGGTTTTCGGTCCACCACGCCAGCCGTCGCCGAACGCCTGCGGACGAGGACCAGGCAACAGCGAAGTCGACTGCCGCCAGGAGCAGACCGGCGGGCACCGCCGCCAGCAGAGCCCGGCGCATCCCGCGCACGTGCGACGCGAGGAATGCGCCGGTGAACAGCGCGATGAACTGACCCCAGAAGAAGCCAGACGTGTGGGCCATGAAGAAGTCGATCATTTCATTGTCGTGCAGCTCCTCGTTGGTCTGCGGATCGTTGTAGATCCAGGCCTCGTAATAGATGGCGTTGAACGGCGCCAGGGCTGCCGCAACGGCCGCGACGAGGATCACCGCGACGAGCACCCCCGCCCACGGCGAGGACCGCCACCGGCGGCATGGCCCAGAAGCCGATAAGGAGTCACTCTTCTCGTCCATTGTCGCTCCTGACGGGTCAGGCGAGTGTCTACGCAGTTTAGGGCGGCGCGACACCTGAGCCATCGAGGAAAAGACGTCCGCCGTTGTCACCGTTGACGATGACAACGCCGAGCGACTGACAGGTCTGTTCGCCGGTCGTCGCGCCCCCGAATGGAGCAGATCGAACGTTCGGCATTGGGAATTGCATCCCATGCCGGTACCCGAACGGTCCTCGCCATCGCGTCCCGCATATCCCCGCGATCTCAATATCTGATAACCCGGGAGAGTGTGAGGAAGGTCTCGTAAGGGCCTGATCCTTGAACCGTTCGGCCAGCGATTACGTCTCGGATACGTTCCACATCCCGACCTCGCGGAAGCAGAGCGCCAATGAACCCCAACCAGAGTCCGGCCCTGGACGGCATCAAGATCACGGAGAGCGCCGTCGCACGGCTCACCGCCCAGACGGACGGACCGGTGCTGCTTCCCGGCGACGAGGAGTACGACGTCGAGTGCGCGTCGTACAACGTCGCCATCCCGCAGCAGCCGGCGCTCGTGGTCGGCGCTGCCAACGCCGCCGACGTCCAAGCCGCCATCCGCTTCGCGACCGAGCAGGGCCTGCCGGTCGCAGTGCTCGCTACCGGTCACTCCGCGCTCCCCTCTGCCGGAGCGCTCCTGATCACCACCCGGCGAATGGACTCGGTGAGCATCGACGCCGAGGCGCGTACCGCGCGAATCGAGGCCGGCGTACGGTGGCAGCAGGTCGTCGAGGCGGCGGCCAAGCACGGGCTGGCGCCACTGAACGGAGCGGCTCCGAGCGTCGGGGCGGTCAGCTACACCCTCGGCGGTGGATTGAGCCCGATCGGCCGTACCTTCGGCTTCGCCGCCGACCACGTCCGCTCGATCGAACTGGTCACTGCCGACGGCGAGCTACGCAGGGTGACCGCGACCAGCGAGCCGGAGCTGTTCTGGGCACTGCGCGGAGGCAAGGGCAACTTCGGGGTTGTCACCGCACTGGAATTCGGCCTCTTCCCGGTCAGCCACATCTACGGCGGTGGTCTCTTCTTCCCCGCCGAGGAGGCGGCCGAGGTGCTCAAGGCGTGGGGACGGTGGACGGCCGGTGTGCCGGACGAGTTGACCTCCTCGATCGCGTTGCTGCAGCTGCCCCCGGCCCCCGAAGTGCCTGAGCCGCTGCGCGGCCGGCTGGTCGCGCACGTTCGGATCGCCTACGTCGGTCCGGCGGAGGAGGGCGAGCGGCTGGTCGCACCACTGCGCGCGATCGCTCCGACGCTTATCGATTCGGTGGCCGAGATGCCGTACGTCGCGGTCGGCTCGATCCACGCCGACCCGCCGACCCCGATCCCGTTCGTGGACCGCTCGGCGCTGTTGCGGGAGTTCACCCCGGAGCTCGTCGACACGATCATCGCTGAGGCCGGCCCCGGCGCGGGCAGCCCGCTCACCGTGCTCGAGATCCGGCACCTCGGTGGGGCGCTGGCCCGCCGTCCCGAGCCGTCGAACGCAATCGACCTGGGGGACGCCGCCTTCACCTTCTACGCCGTCGCCATCGGTGGCCCGGACCAGGCCGAGTCGTTCCAGGGTTACCTGACCCGACTGCTCCACGCGATCGAGCCGTGGAGCACCGGCCGGCGGTTCGTGAACTTCCTGGGAGCCGGCGACGCCACGGCCGAGGGGGTGGCGTCGGCGTACTCGCCCGAGGCGTACCAGCGGCTGCTCGCGGTCAAGCGCAGCTACGACCCGACCAACCTCTTCCGGGTCAACCACAACATCACCTCCGCCTGACCGGATAGATCCGAGGCCGCACGGGCAGTGGGTGGGCACCACGGAAGGGTGCCGAGGTTCGGCCGCTACGGCCACCTCGGCACCCTTTTCCGCACCCCTATGACTGGCCGAGGCGTAGGACGGTCTCCTCGATCTCGGTGTTCCGCGCGTTCGCGTAGGCGATCTCGGTGCCGATGACAGTGAATCCCGCCCTCCGCAGGACCGTGAGCGATCCGATGTTGTCGCTGGCGGCGCGGGCGTACAGCGGCCGGACGGACACCGTTTCGAGGAAGAGGGCGAGGGCGCGGCCGGCGACGCCCTGGCCCCAGACGGAACGGTCGATCCAGTAGGTGACCTCGGTGTCGCCGTCGACGACGAAGCTGGCGATGCTGCCGACGAGGCGTCCACCGCGGGTCACCGCGCGCATCGTGACGTCGGCGGAGGCGCGCACCTTCGACATGTGCGCGTCGAACGCCGCGCGGTCGTCGGGGTCCTTGGCGGTGAACGCGGCCATCCGGACCGCCTCGGGGTCACGCCGCTGGTCGAACAGCGCGTCGAGGTCAGCGTCCTCGACCGGCCGCAGTGCCACCTCCGTCACCGGACGCTCCTCACGTTGCTTGTCCAAGCCTGGGAGCGGAACGTATCAACGACCACCGACACATCCGGCTCGCGGGGAAGGCTTCTGCTCTTCTCCCAGGCCCGCGGCAGCAAGGTCCGAGGAACGGCTCCCCGGGCGGGGTGCGCGGGTCATCCGCGCAGGAAGTAGAGGACGGTCATGGTGACGGCGGTGGCCAGGATGACGCCGCGCAGCAGCCGGGCGGAGAGGCGGCGGGCGACGTGGGCGCCGGCGAAGCCCCCGGCCATCGCGCCGGCCAGCATCGTGGCGAGCGGAACCGGGTCGTTCAGGGCGTCCGAGGCGACGAGGAAGAGTGCGGCCGCGGTCAGGTAGACGGCGGTGACCTGGGCGACCCGGGCCGGATTGCTGGTGGCCGTGTCGAGGCCGAGGCCGATGCCCCAGAGGGCCAGCATGAGGATGCCTACGGCGCCGCCGAAGTATCCGCCGTAGATCGCCAGCAGGAACTGCCCGAGCAGGATGGTCCGGGTGCCCAGGTCGAGTGGCCGGCCCAGTGCGTCGGTCAGCGCACGGGTGAGCCGGCGTCCGAAGGCGAGGACCAGCGTGCCGAACGCGAGCAGCCACGGCACGGCGGCGTCGAACGTCGCGGAGGGCAGCGCCAGCAGCAGCCCGGCGCCGAGCCCGCCGCCGAGCACGCTGGCCGTGGTGAGCGCGGTCAGGGACGTCTTACCGACGGGGGCGAGCTCGCTGCGGTAGACCCAGGCGCTCACCACCGAACCCGGTACGAGGGCGACGGTCGTCGAGGCGTTCGCGGTGACCGGCGGCACGCCGACGGCGACCAGGGCGGGCAGCGCCACGAAGCTCCCCCCGCCGCCGATGGCGTTCAACACCCCGGCGGCGAGGCCGGCGAGTCCCACGAGCAACATCTCCGACATGGGCCGAGCATCGCCGTGCCGGTGGTGGTGCACAATGCGCTATCGGCGTAGCCAGCCTTAGCCTGTGCCATAGGCTCGGCGGGGTGCGGTACGACCTGGACGATCTACGCCTCTTCCTGCACGTCGTCGCCGAAGGTTCGATCACCGCGGGCGCCGGCCGGATGCACCTCAGCCTCCCCTCGGCGAGCGCGCGGGTACGTGGGCTCGAACAGAGCGCGGGAGTGGCGCTGCTGGTCCGGGGCCGGCGGGGAGTACGCCCCACCCCCGCGGGGACCGCGCTCGCCCGGCACGCCCGCGACGTGCTCACCCAGACCGCGCGGCTCGACGGCGCCGTCGCGAGCTACCGGCGCCCTCCGGCCGAGCCGCTCGTCCTGCTCGCCGGGGGCTCCGCGATGCACCGGCTGGTGCCGCTGGCCCTGGAATCGTTCCTCCGGGAACACCCCGACGTCGACGTCACCGTCGCCGAGTGCCGCACTCCCCGGACCGTGCGGATGCTCGCCGACGGTCAGGCGGACCTGGGCATCGTCCTCGACGGCGAGGCCCGCAACTGCGGGTTGGAGACCGAACCGCTCGCCGACGACTCACTCGTGGTGATCGGGCAGGCCGGCGGTGTCCTCGCCGGGCGGACCGCGCTGCCCTACCGCGAGGTCGCCGAGCACCCGCTCGTCGGGCTCGACGCGGGGTCCTCGCTACGACGTTGGATCGAGAAGCACGTGGGCGCCCACGGCCCGCTTGCCCGGTACCGCACCAGCGTCGCCAACCTGAACACCGTCGTCGCGCTCGCCGCCGCCGGGGTGGGGTTGGCCGTCGTGCCGCGTCGTGCCGTCGACCCGAACCAGCCGCTGGCGATGTGCGACCTCCAGGAGCCCTGGTCGCGCCGGCACCATCTGCTGGCCTGGGGTACGAAGGCGCAGACGGCTTCCGGGGTCACCGCCGCGCTCGCGGAACACCTGCGTCGCGCCGCGCTGTCGGACGGGAGGGCCTGAGCGGTAGGCCTGTGCGTGGAGAGCGGCGATCGTGTCCCAGAGCCCGCACTGATGCTCGGCCGCCAGGTCGACGGTGCCGGCGCGGCCGGCGGCGAACACCCGGTGGTACGCCGCCGCGTCGCTCGGTCGTACGGCCGGCCAGGACGCCTCTCCGGTGGCCGCGAAGTGCGCCCACACACTGATCATGTCGGCGGCCAGCTGCGGTTGCACCGTGCCGACCGTCAGGAAGTCGGCGACGTCGAAGAGGTAGGGCAGCTCGTAGCCGTGCGCGGCACCCCACGGGTAGTCCGCGGTCAGCGCCGGCCCGTGCGTCTCGGCGAACTCGTAGCCGTAGGTGGGCGCGTGCCGGGCGAGCAGGCGCTGGGTGCTGAGGATCGGGCAGGCCCAGATCCGGTCGGTCGCGACCGCCGCCCACGCCAGGCCCGGTGTCTCGTACGCATCAAGCGGGTAGTGCGCGGCCACCCGCCGGGCCTGATCCCCGAACGCCGCCCCGAGCATCGCCTCGTAGTCGGCCGCAGTGTAGGGACCTCGGGTGATCTCGAGGATGCCGATGATCCCCCGGTGCTCGTCGTGGTTGTTGCCGGTCAGTACCGGGACCCGCTGCGCCATCCCGGCCCGCAACGCCGCCGCGGGCGAGACCGGCAGCAGCGACGTCCCGTACGCCGGGGTGATGAACGCCTCGACGCCGGTTCCGGTCGTCGCGTCGAGCAGCGCCACCGGGTCCTTGGCCCGCAGGCAGGCGAGCGCGTGCTCGGCGGGGCAGCCGAGCGTGGCGGCGAGAGCCGCGCCGGTCCGCTCGACCTTCGCGCGGGGGCTGAACTGCGACCCGGCCTCGATGCCCGGAAGGAACAGCGCGTCCGGCCAGTCGGTCAGGCAGGACCCGGACTGCATGATCGCCTTGTCGAAGAGGCCGCCGGCGGACGGTGACGTGAGCTGCGCGCAGACGCTCTCCGCGCCCGCCGACTGACCGACGAGGGTGACATTGCGGGGGTCACCACCGAACGCGGCAGCGTTGCGGCGCACCCAGCGCAGGGCCGCCTGCTGGTCCTGGAGTCCGAAGGTCCCGGACCCGGCCAGCGCGGGCAGCCCCAGATAGCCGAAGACCCCGAGCCGGTAGTTGATGGTCACCACAACGAGGTCTCCCTGGGTGACGAGTCGGGTGGGGTCGTAGTCGGCGCCCGAGCCGTTCTGGAAGCTGCCGCCGTGCACGAACACCAGCACCGGATGTGGACCGGGCGCGGTGGGCGCGGTGACGTTCAGATAGAGGCAGTCCTCGACCCCGGCCGGCGGGCCGAAGACCGGGTTCTGCGCGCACTCCTCGTGCGGCACGCGCGCGTCGCGAACCCCGGACCAGGCGGTTACCGGCTGCGGGGCCCGCCAGCGACGGTCGCCGGTCGGGGGCGCCGCGTACGGCACCGCGTGGAACGCCCGGTACCCGTCGCCGACCACCCCGCGGACCAGCCCCCGGTCGGTCCGTACGACCGGCCCGGCGCCCGCCGGAACGGCCGCCGCCGGGGCTGCCTGCGCCGTGAGCAGCACGGTCAGCACCAGGGCGCTCCACCTGCCCGGCCGCACCGCGTTTCCCGGGTGGGAGTCCTGGTGGCGCGGCTGCTGTCGGATCAATCGCATGAGGCGTAAGAGGATGTCACGCATGCCCGTCACGCTATGGAGGCGAGGGCGGCGCCGGCAGGATCGCCGGTACCCGGTGTGCGGTGACAAATGTCCCGGCAGGTGTCGCCGCGTCTCGTGAAGAGGGTCGATGCCCGGTCATCGGCGCGCGGCGTGTGCCGAGGGCGGGACCTGCGCTCAGAAGTGCCCGCCGAAGCTCTCGCCGCCGAGGCTGCTCGGCCACGTGGTGGCGTGTGGGCTCGACGACCTGCTGCGCGGTGGCGACGGCTCGTCGGGCGGCCAGGGATCCGGGCGTCCCGCCCGCTTCGCGACGGTCCGGACGTACTTGCGCTCGTACCGGTGGCGCTTCTCGGCGAGGACGGCGCGGAGCTTCGTGCCGTCCGGGTCCTCGCGGTCGTACCGCTCGAACTGCTCGGTGAGGAAGAGCAGTGGAAGCAACTCCTGGTCGTCCTCGGGCAGGTAGCCCGCGTCGACCACCGCCGCGACCGCCTCCCGTTTGAGCTTCAGCGCGCGAGCGAGGACCGCCCGTCGCATCCACCGGCGGCGCAGGTCCTCGACCGACAGGTCATCCGTGGGGCCGAGATCCCGCAGGGACCGCCGCACAGCTGCGGCCACGTCGTCCGGCGGGTCCGCACTCAGGATCGCCAGGATCCGGCCGATGACGGCGGTTTCCTCGATCCTCTCCACGTCGGCGGCGCAGAGCAGCTGCAGGACCCGCCCGTCCGGATCGGCCTCGCGGTAGGCCGCGAACTGCCGGGTGATCAGCAGGAAGAGGGGCGTCCAGGCGGGGTCGGGCGGCCGGTACCCGGCGTCGCGGACCGCGGCGACGGCCTCGGGCTCACCGAGTACTGCCTCGTCGCACACCGCTGCTATGCCCACTTCTGACGAGAGGTCACGCAACGCGCGGCGGCACCGGTCGTGCACCTGGGCGGGCAGCCAGGTGTCGAGATACTTCAGCAGCTGCCGCGCCAGGGCACCCTGTTCGAACGCCGGCAGCAGATCGGGTCGGTCCTTCAATAGCGCCAGCAGCGCCAGGTCGACGTCGTCGGGCTGGGCGGGCGGCCGGGGCAGGTGGGGGTTGGCGTAGACGATCTTCAGGAAGGAGTTCGGCTCTCCGTCGAGCCAGAGGTCGCACCGAGTCTCGTGGCCGAGAGGTGCCGCGCCGACATAGGTCGGGCCCAGTCGCGCACGCGACCGGAACGCGGTCTCCAGGGCGTCGAGCAGGCCGGGCTGGTCGGTGACCGACAACAGGTCCGTCAACCGTTGGCGCAACGGGGCGTCGGGGAACCTCAGCGCGGCGTCGACCAGCTCCCGAACCTTCGGGTCGCCCTGGTAGACGCCGTTGGGTGGTTCGGCGGCGGTCTGCGGGAGACAGGCGGTCAGCCGCACCCGCGGCCGGTACACGGATGTGGGGTCCGCCTCGAGCAGGAACTCCAGCACCGGGGCGACCCGCTCCGGTCGCTCGTGGTTGCCGAACCTGAAGTACGCCCCGGTCAGCAGGAACCACGCGCCGCGCCAGACCCTGTCGCGGTCGGCGCCGCCCGCGGCCCACCAGCGGTCGATCCGCTCGCAGGCCCGGCTGTTGCCCTCGTAGAGAGCGGCAGCCAGGACGTCCTGGGCGCGTTCCGGGGTGCGCCACCGACGGAACAACATCGATCCATGATGCGCCGTCCGTACGCCGACGGCCAGCCGACGGCTGTCGCGTAGATCCTCGTGGTGCCCGCAACCGGCAGCTCGGTGGCGCGCCACGATCTTGACCAGGCGCGGGCCCCGCGCAGACGACGGCAGATGCCGCCGCCTCTATGGTTGACCGATGGCGTCGGTCAGGCAGGTCCAGGTCACTTTCGATTGCGCGGAACCCGAGCGTGTCGCTCGTTTCTGGTGCGAGGTGTTGGGGTACGTCGTGCCGCCGCCTCCGGAGGGCTTCGGCAGCTGGGCCGATTTCGATCGCTCGCTGCCGCCCGAGCAGCAGGGTTCGGCGTTCGCCTGCGTCGACCCCTCAGGGGTGGGGCCGCGGCTGTACTTCCAGCGCGTTCCCGAGGGCAAGGTCGTCAAGAACCGGGTGCACCTCGACGTGCGGGCCGGCACCGGGCTCGTGGGGGAAGAGCGCCTGGCCACGCTTGAGGCCGAAGGCGCGCGACTGGTCGCGCTCGGCGCGACCCGCGTACGGCTGCTGCCGGCCGATGAGGAGAACGAGTCCTGCCTCGTCATGCAGGACGTCGAGGGCAACGAGTTCTGTCTCGACTGATTCTCCCTCGCCACGCGCCTGACCGGGCAACCGCCACGAGTCACCCGACTCGCCCCCTGGTGGGTAGTCAGGTCGCCCGTTCGGGCCACCGATGATCTTCCCGGCGTCGTCGAGCGTCACCCCGCCGAATTTCGTCGCGACGATCGCCTGGTCGCGGCGGCCCCGCAGGGCCCGGCCGAGCAGTTCCTCGCCGGTGAACGGGCCGGGTCCGGCAGGGCGGCGATGCGACGCAGCGCCAGCTTGGTCGACCACGCAGCTCAGGCCGCGGCCGGGCCGGCCTGTCACACCCGCCGGCGGGCGACCAGCAGCAGTACCGCGCCGACGAGCACCATGGCGAGGCCGCTCGCGACGGGCCGGCCGAGCGAGGCGCCGGTGACCGGCAGCTTCGCCCGGTAGTGGAATGGGAGACCGTTCGACGTACCACCCGGCGTGGTCACCCGGACCTCGGCGTCGCCCACTGCGCAGGGCGGCGCGCGGAAGGTCAACGACCGGCCGTCCGTCGCGACGGTGACCTCACTCGTGGGGATCGTTCGTCCGCAGATGCCGACCGTGGTCCGGCCCGGGACGAACCCGCTGCCTCGGACGGTCACCACGGCGCCGCCCGCGCTGCTGCCCTGGTTCGGGATGAGCGACTCGATCGTGGGCACGACCGCGACCGCGCGGTAGGTGAACCTGCCGGCCTCCGCGGTACCGGCCGGGAAGACCAACCTGACGGTCACCGGACCGGCCGGGTTCGGCGGGGTGACCACGGTGATCGTGGTACCGGCCGGGTCGACGGCGAAGCCGGTGCCGGCCACCCCGGCGAAGGTCACCGCGGTCGCCCCGGTGAACCCGGAACCCGTGATCGTCACGGTCGTGCCGCCGGCGGTCGGCCCCTCCCCCGGTGCCAAACCGGTCACCTCGGCGCCGGTGCCGTCGGCCAGGTAGGTGTACGACAGCGGGGCCGTCGAGCCGCCCACCGTGCTGACCACCACCGCAGCCGGACCCACCGCTCCGGGCGGCGTCACGGCCGTCAACGACGTCCCATCGGCGGCCACTGTCACGTCGGTGGCGGCGACGCCGTCGAACGTCACCTCCGTGGCGTTCGGCACGAAGCCGGTGCCGGTGATGGTCACCGGCTGGCCGCCCGATTGCGGGCCGGAGTTCGGCGAGATCGCCGTGGTCGTGGGCGGCACCGCCGACGGGCTCTGGCAGGAGGCTTCCGCGAGGATCACCTGCCCGAGCGAGAACCGCACCGGTTCGACGCCGTCGAAGCCGGAGACGGAGAGCAGCGCGCGCACGTTGATCCCGATCACGTTGTTCGGCGTGCCGGTGAGCTGGCGGTCGACGACGGCGTGCAGGGTGGTGTCGGTCAGGCCGGTGACAGTGACGGGAGTACTGAATTCCTGGGCCGTGTCACGCACGGTGATCTGCTCGCCGAAGACCGCGATCTCCTCGCCGGTGGCTCCGGCGCTGGTGTCGCCGGCGCGGCACTGTGCGGTCACCCCCAACTCGGAGACGTCGAGCACCTCGACGCCGAGGACGTTCAGCGTGAAGTCGGCGAGTTGGGAGGAGGCGGAGGACGTGATCGGCCCGCGGGTGGCGGTGACCTCCGCGACGGTGCCGGTGGCCACGACGTTCTCCGGGTCGGAGAGGGCGACGGCGACCGACGTCTCGTCGTCCGTTCCGCCGCCGGGCGGGGCGCTCACGCTCCCGAAGGTGCCCTGGGCCTGGACCGACTCGGTGCCGGGGTCACCGACCAGGTCGAGGACCACGCCCCGTGCGGCGGCGTCGCCCGGGGCCGCGAACGCCGGCGGCGCCAGACCCAGAGCGGCCCCGCCGACCACCAGTAACCCCGCCGTTGCCACCGACAGTCGTCGCCGGACAGATCCCATCGCTTCCCCCGTTCGACTCAGGCTGGTGTCGGGGCGCGGAGCTGGATCCACGCCACCCGAAGTGCCAAACGAGACAGGTAGCGACCCGCTACGGGTCAGAACACTGGGAGTAAGCAGGCAGCCACTCTTCGTGATTCGACAGCGGTCGAGGCGAAGGGACGGTACGCGGAGACGGCCCGGTGGCGTCTCGGCAGATGCCTATGCGCCGCGACACGGAGTTCGTGCATCTGCCGGAAGACGATCAATCGCCTGTTTCGTAGCGTGCGGTGGTGGTCGCGTCGGCGCGTCGGGAACGCGCTGCCCGCAGGCCGGACGAGGAGGGAAGCATGAGGACGATAATTCCGGTCGGCGCGGTGCTGGCGATGCTGGCCGTGACAGCGCCGGCGGTCGCCGCCGAGCGGGTCGAGACGCCGACGGTCAGCGTCGCGGGCGGGGTCACCCAGCCGGTGTTCGGTTATGCCGATGCGATCCGGGAACGAGTGTGGGTCGACAGCGACTTCGACAGTGACCGGGACGGCGTCAAGGACGTCATCCGGGTCGACCTCATCCGGCCGGCCGCCACCGAGCACGGCCTGAAGGCGCCCGTCATCATCGACAACAGCCCGTACTACGCGACCTTGGGGCGTGGCAACGAGTCCGAGCTCAAGGCGGACGTCGATGGTGACGGCCTCCTCGACCGCTGGCCGCTCTTCTACGACAACTACTTCGTGCCCCGTGGTTACGCGGTCGCGCTCGTCGACATGGTCGGCACGGCCGGCTCCACGGGCTGCCCGACGATCCAGGGTGCGAACGAGAACTCCACCGGACCGGCGGTGGTCGACTGGCTCAACGGCCGCCGGAGCGCGCACGACGCCGACGGCGATGCGGTGGTGGTCGACTGGCACAACGGCAAGTCGGGGATGATCGGGAAGTCTTACGACGGGTCACTGGCGATGGCCGCGGCGGCGTCCGGCGTCAAGGGCCTCTCCACGGTTGTTCCCATCGCTGGTCCGTACAACTACTACGACTACACCCGCGGCAACGGCATCGTCACGCGAGGCAACAACTATCTCGGGTCGCTCGCCCGGACCATCACGGCTGACGACCCGGCCCGGCAATCCCGGTGCGCGCCGGTCTGGAACGAGATCGCGGCCGCCGACGGCGACGAGCACGGCGACTACACGCCCTTCTGGGACGAGCGGAACTACCTGGACGACGCCGCGAAGATCAAGGCCAGTGTGTTCCTCGTGCACGGCATGCAGGACGACAACGTCCGAGCCGACCACTTCAGCAAGTACTGGCAGGCGCTGAAGAAGTACGACGTGCCGCGCAAGCTGTGGACCGCCCGCGTCGGGCACATCGACCCGTTCGAGTTCCGCCGGGAGGTCTGGGTCGACACGCTGCACCGCTGGTTCGACTACTGGCTCCAGGGCATCGACAACGGGATCATGCGGGAGCCGAAGGTCGACGTGGAGCCGTCCGCCGGCGTCTGGGAGCGGCACGCGGACTGGCCGATCCCCGGCACGGGAAACGTGAACATCTGGCTGCGTCCCAGGGCCGACAGCGCCGGCGATCTCGCCCTCACCCCGGCCAAGGGCGCCCCGACGACCCGTTCGTTCGTCGACAACCCGAGCCAGACCGAAGCCACGATGATCAACAGCCCGGAGCAGCCGAACGGGAACCGTCTGGCGTTCCTGTCGCCGCCGCTCACCGAGGACCTGCGCATCTCCGGCACCCCGGTGGTCAACCTCACCGCGTCGTCGAGCCTCGCCGAAGGCTACTTCGGCGCCGTCCTCGTCGAGTACGGGCCGAGCACCCAGAACAACCGTTCCGGCGACGGCATCGTCCAGACGACGCTGCCCGAGGAGTGCTACGGCGAGTCGAGCCCGACCGACGACGGGTGCTACCGGCCCGTCGCGTACCGGCCGCTCGACGTCACCCAGTGGCGGGTGACCAAGGGCATCCGCGACGGGCAGAACCGTGACTCGGTCGCGGCCCCCAAGCCCATGACGCCCGGCAAGATGTACGAGATCAGCATTCCGCTGCTGCCGGAGGAGTACGTCTTCTCCGCCGGCAACCGGATCGGCGTCATCATCGTCGGCAGCTACCGGAACTACTCGGCCGAAACGCTCGCGTCGCGGCCGGCGATCACCGTCAACACCAAGGTCAGTCACCTCTCCCTGCCGGTGCTCGGCGGTCAGCAGGCCGCCCGCCGTGCCGGGATCCCGCACCGCTGACCCCGCACCGCTTTCGAACGGAAGCCGGAAAGGGCACCCTCACTCGAGGGTGCCCTTTCCGTATCGCGGATCGTCGGAGGGGAGCTGATCCGTCAGCTGCACAAGTCCGGTCAGGTGACGCGGTCGGCGTTCACGACGCTGCGACGCGACGTGAATCGGGCCGAGTCCGAGCTGCGGCACGGGAATGCGACGGGGCGCCTGCTCGCCCTTCAGGACCTGCGCATGGATCTCTACGGTCTGCCGGTGCCGCAGGTGAGTACGCAGGCGCGGGCCGCGATCGACGACCTGCTCACCGTCCGGCTCGGAGCTCCTCGCGGGCTGCTCTCCATCGCCGGGGACGTACGGCTGGCCACTGATGAGGGGACCATCCACGCCGTACTGTCGCAGCGGCTCCTCGACGAGGTCACCGCCGCGGCCCGGGCGGTGTCCGCAGGCGACGACGCGGCGATGCGAAAGGCACTCGACCGATTCGCCGCCCTCGTCACGGCCGCTCCGGCCGACCAGGTCGACCCTGACGTCGCGACGGACCTGCTCGCCTCCACCGGCGTGATCGCCGCCGGTCCGCGCACCTACGAGGCGGAGGCCGCGCAGCTGCTCGGTGCGGCGTGTCTGCGGACCGATCACACCGGATACACCGGCAGCGGTTTCGTGGCCTGCCTCAAGACCAAGGACAGCGGCCTCCGGTTCACCGCCGCGGTGGCGGCGGACGGCGACTACACGGTCCGGATCCGGTACGCCAACGCCATGGGTAACACCCGGACCATGACGCTGAGCAGCGGCTCGTCGTCGCTCGTGCTCCAGTTGCCGACGCTCGCGAACTGGGACACCTGGTCCGAGAACACGGTCACGTTCCCGATCGCCGCGGGCGACGCCGTGACCCTCGTGTTCGCGGCCACCGACAACGGCAACGTCAACGTCGATACGGTCACCCTCGAACCAGACCTCGGGGTCGTCACCGGCGCGTGAGTGACGAGGCAGGAGGGCCGGCCCATCGGGCCGGCCCTCCTGTCGTTCCTGACTATTCGGAGCGGGTCAGGCGAGGTCGAACCGGTCGAGCTCCATGACCTTGGTCCAGGCCGCGACGAAGTCGGTGACGAACTTCTCGCGGGCGTCCTGGCTGGCGTAGACCTCCGCGAGGGCCCGCAGCTGGGAGTTGGAGCCGAAGATGAGGTCGACCGCGGTGGCGGTCCACTTCACCTCGTCGGTGGCCAGGTCCCGGATCTCGTACACGTGCTCCTCGGACTCCGCCGCCTTCCACCGGGTGCCCGGGGAGAGCAGGTTGACGAAGAAGTCGTTGGTGAGCACGCCGGGCCGGTCGGTGAGGACGCCGTGCCGCGCACCGCCGACGTTGTTCCCGAGGGCGCGCAGGCCGCCGACGAGGACCGTCATCTCCGGGGCGGTCAGGTTGAGCATGTAGGCACGGTCGACGAGCAGTACCTCCGGCTGGGTCTTCTCACCCGGGCGCAGGTAGTTGCGGAACCCGTCGGCGCGGGGCTCGAGGACCCGGAACGACTCGACGTCGGTCTGCTCCTGGCTGGCGTCGGTGCGGCCCGGGTGGAACGGGACCGTCACCTCGACGCCGGCGTCCCGTGCCGCCTTCTCGACGGCGGCCGAGCCGGCGAGCACGATCAGGTCCGCGAGCGAGATCTTCGCGCCACCGGCGGCGTTGAACTCCCGCTGGATTCCCTCGAGGGTCTCCAGGACCGTCGCGAGCTGCTCGGGCTGGTTGACCTCCCAGTTGCGCTGCGGCTCGAGGCGGATCCGCGCGCCGTTGGCGCCGCCGCGCTTGTCGGTGGACCGGAAGCTGGCGGCCGAGGCCCACGCGGTGGAGACCAGCTGGGCGGTGGTGAGACCGGACTCGAGGATCTTCGCCTTGAGAGCGGCGATGTCGGCGTCGCCCACGAGCTCGTGGTCGACGGCCGGCACCGGGTCCTGCCACAGCTGGGGCTCCGCGACCCACGGCCCGAGGAAGCGCTCGATCGGACCCATGTCGCGGTGCAGCAGCTTGTACCAGGCCTTGGCGAAGGCCAACGCGAACTCGTCGGGGTTCTCCAGGAAGCGGCGGGAGATCTTCTCGTACGCCGGGTCGACGCGCAGCGACAGGTCGGTCGTGAGCATCGTCGGCTTGTACTTCTTCGACGGGTCGAACGGGTCCGGGATGATCTCCGGGGCGTCCTTGGCGACCCACTGCTTGGCGCCGCCGGGGCTGGTGGTGAGCTCCCACTCGAAGCCGAAGAGGATCTCGAAGAAGCGGTTGCTCCACTGCGTCGGCACGTCGGTCCAGGTCACCTCGAGACCGCTGGTGATCGTGTCCTGGCCCTTGCCGCTGCCGTGGGTGCTCAGCCAACCGAGGCCCTGCGCCTCCAGCGGGGCACCCTCGGGCTCGGGGCCCACGTGGTCGTCGGCGACGCCCGCGCCGTGGGTCTTGCCGAAGGTGTGGCCGCCGGCGATGAGGGCGACGGTCTCCTCGTCGTTCATCGCCATCCGGGCGAAGGTCTCGCGGATGAAGTGCGCCGCGGCGGCCGGGTCCGCGTTGCCGCGGGGGCCCTCCGGGTTGACGTAGATGAGGCCCATCTCGGTGGCCCCGACGTCGGCCACCATCTCCTTCTCGGAGGCGTAGCGCTCGTCGCCGAGCCAGGTGTCCTCCGGACCCCAGAAGATCTCCTCGGGCTCCCAGACGTCCTCGCGGCCGAAGCCGAAGCCGAAGGTCTTGAAGCCCATCGACTCCAGGGCCACGTTGCCGGCGAGCACGAGCAGGTCCGCCCAGGAGATCTTCTGGCCGTACTTCTGCTTGACCGGCCACAGCAGCCGGCGGGCCTTGTCGAGGTTGGCGTTGTCCGGCCAGCTGTTGAGCGGGGCGAACCGCTGACCGCCGTCGCCGGCGCCGCCGCGACCGTCGTGGATGCGGTAGGTGCCGGCGGCGTGCCAGCTCATCCGGATCATGAGGCCGCCGTAGTGGCCGAAGTCGGCCGGCCACCAGTCCTGCGAGGTGGTGAGGACCTCGACGATGTCCCGCTTGAGCGCCTCGACGTCGAGCTTGGCGAACTCCTTGGCGTAGCTGAAGTTCTCCCCCAGCGGGTTGCCCTTCGGCGAGTGGGCGTGCAGCACCGACAGGTCGAGCTGGTTGGGCCACCAGTCCCGGTTGGTGCGCGGACGACCGCCGGTCTTCGGGGTCGGCGAGTCGATCGCCGGGTTCTCGCTCTCGCTGCCGTGCGCGGTCACGGAGTCGTGCGCGACCGGGCAGCCGGCCGCCTCCTTCTTGTCCACACCCTGCGCGCTGGAGGGGGTGAAGTCGTCGGTGTCGCTCATGTACTTCCTTCCGAACTGGCGGATCGTTGGGAGGTGCGTGCGGTCGCGCAGTCGGGGCAGGTGCCCCAGTAGACGACCTCCGCCTCGTCGACCACGAAGCCGTGGTCTTCGGAGGCGGTGAGACAGGGGGCGTGGCCCACCGCGCAGTCGACGTCGGCGATGGCGCCGCAGGAGCGACACACCACGTGGTGGTGGTTGTCCCCCACCCGCGACTCGTACCGCGCGGTTGCACGCGCGGGTTGGATGCGCCGCACCAGACCGGCGTCGGTGAGCGCGCGCAGCACGTCGTACACCGTCTGGTGGGAGACCGTGGGATGGTCGGCCCGTACCAGTGAGATCACCGTGTCGGTGTCGACGTGCGGATGGTCGCGCAGCGCGGCGAGCACCGCCAACCGGGGCCCGGTCACGCGCAACGAGGCCGCCCGCAGCTGTGCCTCGAAGCCGGACGTCATGCCCTGAACATAGCCCAATCTTCTGGAATTGTTCAAGTTTTGCCCCGGCCTTAATCCGCACAGTTCACCGCAAACCTGATCTCGCGGCGGGTAGCTGCGAGTCGGGCGGGAGCCGACCGAGGTGGGCGCGGCAGTGCGTGGTGAGGCGGGCGCGCGATCAGCGCTCCGGCCGAGATTACCGACCATCTGGGCGGCGGCAAGGGTGACGCGGCAGGAGGCCGAACGATGATCATGAATTGGGCTCGTCCACGAGCGTCGCTGATCAACAAACGTGGCCGGAGGTCGCCAACGGCTTTTGCGACTCTTCGCCCGGAGGCACAGTACGATCCAGGCCATCGTCGTGAGATGAGCCGTGCGGGAGCAGCCGATGATCACCGATGCGACACTCGCCCGCATCAACGAAGGCGTGCAGTTGCACCATCAGCAAGGCCAGCGTGCGGCTGCTCGCGAGGTGTTCGCGCGGATCTGGGACGAGATCGGCGGGGAGCAGGGCGACCCGCTGCACGTCTGTGTCCTCGCGCACTCGATGGCCGACGTACAGGACGACGTCCACCAGGAGTTGGTCTGGGATCAGCGGGCACTGGCGGCGGCCGATCTGCTCACCGACGCTCGGGTCACTCAGGCCGGGGTGACTCTGCCGGTGGCCGGTCTATATCCGTCGTTGCACCTCAATTTGGCGGAGTGCTACCGCAAACTCGGCGACCTCGACCGTGCCCGTGACTACCTCCAGCGCGCGCAGGCGGGGATCGGTGCGCTCGGCGATGACGAGTACGCGCAGCTGATCAGGAGTGGCCTCGATCGGGTGGAGCAGCAGCTGACCTCCGAGTAGACGCGCGCCGCTGAGGAGCGCTCCGCGGCCGGTGGCACCGGGGACACTGCGCACACCGGTACGAGCGACCCGCTTGGTCGGCTACGCCCCGAGTCCGACTTTCGCGTCTCCTGCCTGGTGCGCCACGACCGATCAGTCACCGGTCGGCGACGGCCGCACGAGCACTACTCCGACGTCTGATCGTCCGGTGGCTCTGGTTGTTTTCGGGTGAAGCCGAACCGCACCAGCAAGAACACCATGAGCGCCACGATGACGACAGTCAGAAAGAAGCATGCAATCCCCCCAGTGATGCCCATATCATGAAATTATCGCGTTGTGCATCGCGCGATACTCAGTTTCGAGGATGGTCGATCAGGTGGGTGGCGAACCAGAGACACCTTCGGTGTGACGTCACGACGAGCCAACTGCGCCGGGCTTGATACGGAGGTCAGAGCAGCGCGCGGAGTTGCCGACGCGACCTGACCCCGAGTTTGCTGAACACGTTACCGAGGTGCCATTCGACGGTACGTGGACTGATGAACATCTGGGCGGCGATCTCCGCGTTCGTGTGTCCGTCTCTGGCCAGCCCGGCGATTTGCGCCTCCTGGCTGGTGAGTTCGGTGACCGGGGCGACCGCCCGCCTGCGTACGGTCTCCCCGGTTGCCAGCAGCTCCCTGCGGGCGCGCTCGGCAAATCCGTCGGCTCCGATCCGGCTGAAGGCATCGTAGGCGGAGCGCAGCTGGGCACGGCCTTCCTGGCGGCGGTTGTGGCGACGCAGCCACTCGCCATACATCGGCCGTGCCTGGGTGGAGCTGATGAGGCACCCGACGGCTTGCTCGGCATCCACACCAACATGGCCGGCGTCGTCCTGGCGGCGTGGATGCTCGACCACGACGCCGCCAGCCTGGCGCTGATTTCCCGGGCCTTCGCCGGGGTGCCCGAGGGCCTGACGCGCGACGACGTCCTCGACAACATCACCCACTTCTGGCTGACGAACTCGGGGGTTTCGGCGGCGCGACTCTACGCGGAGAACAGGTTCTCGTTCTTCGGCGTCAAGGGCGTCAAGATCCCTGTCGCCGTGAGCGTTTTTCCGGACGAGCTCTATCAGGCTCCGCAGAGCTGGGCACAGAAGGCGTACCCCAACCTCATCCACTACAACCGGCTCGACAAGGGCGGGCACTTCGCCGCCTGGGAGCAGCCGGAGCTCCTCGTGCAAGAGGTTCGTACCGGATTCCGATCGCTGCGCTGATGACCACGCGCGTCGAGGGTGTGCAGCTGCCCTCGACCGCCCGGGCGACCGAGGGGCTCGACTCCGAGCCCTCGGTCGCCCGCTGGGCGCGCCGCTGACCGGAGTCCGAGCCCGCCGGCCGGGTGGATTTCGCCACCCGGCCGGCGTCCGGACCCGTACCTGGAAGCCGGCCTCGGAAGGCTGGCAGTGGTGGGTGCCGGTCTGGGACGTACCGTCTCAGTGCTTCTTGAACACCGGCATGGTGTCCAGCGTGGTGGTGATGTTCTGCGTGGTGCCGCCCCGATACGTCTTCCCGGTGAAGATGTCGGTCCAACTGTTGCCCGGCGGGAACCACACCGGCGTCGTGGCGGTGTTGCCAGGCGTCGTCACCGGCGCCACCAGGTAGTCCGGGCCGTAGAGGTACTCGGAACCGGCGGTGGCGTACGCGGCCTGCTCGTTCGGGTACGCCAGGTACATCGGGCGGACGATGGGCGTGCCCGTGCGGGTGGCTTCCTTGGCGGCGGCGTAGGTGTACGGCAGCAGCTTCTCTCGCAGGTTCAGGAACTTCTTGGCCGACGCCTCCGCCTCCGGGCCGTACTGCCAGGGCAGCCGGTCGCTGTGGTTGGAGTGCAGCCGGTCGATCGGCTGGAACGTACCGAACTGGACCCACCGGGCGTAGAGGTCGTCGGGGAGCTTCGTGCTGCCCGGTTCGCTACCCGGCTGCTGCAGGCCGCCGGTGTGCCCGCCGATGTCGTGGCTGACCGCGGCGAGCCCGGTCGCGGCCGACTCGCCCGGCGTGTAGCCGACCTCCATCTGCAGGGTCTGCCAGTTGGAGGTGGTGTCGCCGGTGAAGTGCAGCGTGGTGCGCTTGTCGGCCCACGGTCCGGTCGGCACCGGGGTCGGGCTGCCGTAGCCGCCGGCCTGCAACGATCCGTACGCCCGGGAGAAGGCGAAACCGGTCTTGTCGGCGTACTGCTGGTTGATCCACGCGTCCGGGGTCACGCCGGGGAGGGAGGACTTCGAGTTGTCGCAGCACCAGTCCATCCACCAGAGGTCCGGGCCCTTGCTGCCCTTCGGCACCATCCCGTCGTGGAGCTGCAGGTACGCCTTGAGCTGGTCCGGGTCACCGAAGTCGAACGCGTAGCAGTCGGCGCCGCCGTTGCAGCCGACGCGCTGCAGCTTGCCCTTCGCGGTGGCCTGCGCCTGCGCGAACTTCGGGTCCGAGCCGAGAATGCTCGGGTGGATGTTGATCCCGGTGTGCAGGCCCTGCTTCTTGGCCCACTGGAAGAACGCCTTCGGGTCGGGAATCCGGGTGGGGTCGAGGCTCCAGCCGTTCCACTTGTCCGGCGCCTTGACGTCGGTGTCGAGGACGAGTACGTCCATCGGCACGCCCTCGGCCTTCGCCCGGGCCACGAGGTCCTGGAACTCGGTCGCGGTGCGGTCGTAGTACTCGGACCACCACACCCCGTACGTCCACTTCGGCAGCAGCTTCGTGGGCCCGGTCAGGGTCGACAGGTCCTGCAGACCGCGAGTGAAGTCCTGCCCGTACGCGAAGACGTACCCGTCCTGCTCGGCGGCGGGCCGGGGCTTGGTGTTGCTCAGGGCCGAGGCCGAGTCGTCGAGCAGGTACCAGCCGTCCTGGTAGAGCAGCCCCGGGAAGGTGGGCGCGGATCCGGACACGCCGTCGAGGCCCCGGCGGTAGCCGCCGAGCGGCGCGTGTGGGGCGAGCAGCGGGCTGTTGGCGCTCGTGACGGCGACCGTGTCCACGTTGACGTTGCAGCTGGCCTCGGTGGGGCAGCCCAGCGTCACGGTGTTGGTGCCACGGTTGAGGTGGACCGGTACGGAGACGGTGTTCCAGTAGTCCCAACCGCTGGTCGGCGGAAGGGTCGCCGTGACCGGCGCCGCCGTCCCCGCCGTCACGGACATGGTCCGCGCCTGGCTCGGCTGGGAGCCGGCCTGGCCGTTGGCGTAGCGGATCTGCACCCGGTAGTCACCCGTGGCCGGTACATCCGTCACGGTGAGTGTGTCGGCGGACGTGGTGCTCTCCAGGCCGGCCAGGAAGCCCGTACCGGAGGCGCCGTTGTGGTCGTTCGCGGGCTTCGCGCCGCCGGTCAGCGCGCCGGTCTCCGCCTCGCCGAGTGTGCCGAAGCGCAGGGGCTGTGGCTGGGGCGTGGCGGGCGCCGGGAACGGGTCGCCCGGGTCGACCACCGCGAGGCTGTCGATGTTCACGTTGCCGGAGTCGTCGGGCCCGCGCACGACGCTGATCTCGTGCCGGCCGGCGGTGAGGTCGACCGGCACGTTGGCCAGGCCCCAGGTGTCCCAGTTCGCGGTGGGCGGCAGGGTCAGCGTGCGGCCGGCGGCGCCGTCGACCTGAACGGTCAGGGTGCGGACCACCGTCTGACCGTCGCCGCCGGCGCTGTTGGCGTAGCGGACGGTGAGCTGCTTCGTGCCGTTCGCCGGGGCGTCGAGGGCGAACGTGGCCGAGTCGCCGGCGGAGGTGAAGCCGGCCGCGAAGCCGCGTCCGGTGTATCCCTGGTGATCGGTGGCGACGCCGGGACCGCTCAGCTGCAACGCTTCGGCCTCGCAGAGCGTGCCGAACGCGCAGTCGGGAGCGCCACGGCCGGCCCAGGGTCGGCCCTGCACGACCTGCTGGCCGGTCTTGAGCTGCACGGTGAGGTTCTCGGCGGTGAACGCACCTGAGCCGACCTGGTAACGCAGCGTCATCGCGCCGGTGTCGATGGTGAGCCAGCCGTGCTCGACGTGCTTCGTGAAGCGCGTACGGGGGAAGTCGTCGCGCCCGATGACGTTGAACGTGGCGGCGTCGGTGAACTTGCCGTCCTTCTGGTACTCCGTGCGGATCAGGGTCGGGGACAGCACTTCGAAACGTGCGTCGCCCGACCGTACTGCTCGGTCTTTCGTCTGGTCATGGCTGGCCTGCGCGGTCGCGGACGGAGCGAGTGTCAGGCCCGTGATGAGGATGCCTGCCGCGGCGGCCGCTGTCGCGCGGCGGCGGCGTGGACTCCGATAGAGCAAGGTGCTCCCCTCGTCTCATATGGAGGAAATGAGTTATTGACAACGTTGTCACCTGCCGGAAACGCATGTCAACGGATCTTGGAGGGTGTCCCTTCTCTCTTCCCGCCGGGGACGCATCGCCGGCAGACGCATCGCCGGCCCGCCGACCCGCAAGCCACGCGGCCGGCACCTGGGATCGCCTCGCAGATGAAGGCATGACGAGCGCACCCCAGAGCGGGCGGCCGGAGCGCTACGTGCCGACGCTGGTCGGGCATGCGCGGCGAGGTCCGACGGCGTGAGACGCGGGGGCGTCACACCGGGGGGTCAACCTGTGGTCGGCCGGTTCCTGCGTGCCTGCCGGACGCCCAGCCACTCGCCGAGCCGACGGCGGACCCGACCGCGGCGATACCCGCCGTGCACCGCGCCGACCGGTGGTGGATCGAACAGCGATCCGCCGCCGGGTTCGGCTGTGACCGGCCTGGTCACGAACGTCGCGCTCCACCTTGCGACCAGCGACTCCGTGGCGCGCGGCGCCAGCCGAAGGGCGAACAGCGCCAGGTGCGAGGCCAACCCGGTTGTCACCTGCCTGCGCGGGCGTCTCGCACACGCGAGGATCGTGGCAGCGAGGCGCTCGGGTGCGTACGCGGGCGGGATGGCGCGTAGTTCGCGGCCCGAGTGGTTGGCGGCCCGCGCGAAGAACGGCGTGTCGACCGGCCCGGGTAACACCAGACAGACCCGTATCCGAGGATGACGGGCGACCTCCTGCTGAAGGTTCAGGGCCAGCCCTCTGATGGCGAACTTGCTCATGGAGTAGAGCGGGACCAGCGGATTCGGGAACACCGACAGCAACGACCCGACGAGCACGAGGATCCCGTCTCCCTGCGCCTGGAATGTAGCCATGGCGGTGCGGGCGCACAGCACGGTGCCGAACACGTTGGTGTCCACCAACCGGCGAATCTCGTCCACCGATTCGGAGCCCAGCGGCCCGGCAATGCCGACGGCAGCCCCTTCGATCCAGACGTCTATCCGCCCGAACCGCTGCACCGCCCGCCGAGCCAGCCGCTCGACGGCCGCGGGATCCGCGATGTCGGTCGGCACGACCAGGACCTGCCCGCCTCGTGCCCGGCAGTCGCGTTCCACCTCGGCAAGCGCTTGTTGGCTGCGTGAGGCGAGTACCAACCTGGCCCCTTCCGCGGCGAACGCCAGCGCGGTGGCCCGCCCGATTCCGCTCGACGCTCCCGTGATCAGCACCACGGCGTCACGGAAGGTTCGACGTCCGACCATCACACCTCCGGCGACGCAGCAGAGCGAGGTCACTCATCTACCCACGGCCGTGGCAATCACTCCAGGTCGTACGGCGCTGCGTGCCGAGCCGCGCGAAGCCGCCGGCCGAGCCGGGAGAACCCGTGAGCCGACCCCGGTGATGAGTTCTCGTACCCGCGCCCGTCACACCTAGGACGGGACACGACGAGACGGAAGGATGACGTGATGAGGGCGGACACGCGGCTGGAGGGGCCGGGCGTGAGCGGGCTGGGCGAGGTCGACGAGCCGGTGTTCTCGGGGCTGGCGGAGCGGCACCGGCGGGAGCTGCACGTGCACTGCTACCGGATGCTCGGGTCGTTCGAGGACGCCGAGGACACCGTGCAGGAGACGTTCCTCCGTGCCTGGCGGCGGCGGGAGACCTTCGAGGGAAGGTCGACGTTCCGGGCCTGGCTGTACCGGATCGCCACCAACGCCTGCCTGGACCTGCTCGCCAAGCGCCGCCCGGAGCCCGCGACCGGCGGCGAGGTGCGGTGGCTGCAGCCCTATCCGGATCGGCTGCTCGACGAGCCGCCCGCGGGCGACGCGGACGAGCCGGAGTCCGTCGCCGTCGCGCGGGAGACGATCGAGCTGGCGTACCTGGTCGCGGTCCAGCACCTCGCGCCGCGTCCGCGGGCCGTGCTGATCTTGCGGGACGTGCTCGGCTGGCCGGCGAAGGAGGTCGCGGAGCTCCTCGGGGACTCCGTCAACTCGGTGAACAGCGCGTTGCAGCGGGCCCGCGCCGGCATGCGGGAGCACCTGCCCGCCGAGCGGCAGGACTGGACCGGCGGCGAGGAGGACGCCGGGACCCGCGAGCTGGTACGCCGCTTCACCGACGCCAGCGTGGCCACGGACATCCCGGCGCTCGCCTCGATGTTGCGCGACGACGTCCGCTGCTCGATGCCGCCCACCCCGGGTCTGCACGTCGGTCGCGACGCGGTGGTGAACAACTGGGTCGACGACGGCTTCGAGGGCATGACGGGTCTGCGCGCCGTCCCCACCTGCGTGAACCGGCAGCCCGCCGTCGCCTTCTACCTCTGGCGCGAGCGGGAGGGCGCGTACCTGCCGCTGACGATCGACGTCCTGCGGATCACCGGCGGGGCGATCACCGAGATCGTCATATTCCACGACGACCAGTTCCCGCGGCTCGGGCTGCCCGAGCGGCTGCCGGCGGAGGGCACGGAGTAGTCCCGGTGTGGACGCTCACGCTGCGCGGTGGCGCGCGCGTCGCGGTGGTCGAGGCGCCATGGCGCGCCGCGTTCGCCGTCGTCACCCGCGGGCGGGTGCAGCTGGAGCTACGTGACGGCGAGCCGGGGCCGGTCCTCCGACGCGGAGCCGGGTTCTGGCTCCGCGGCACCGGCGTCCGCGCTCTGCGGAATCCGGGCCGCTGCACGGCACGGGTACGCATCGTCACCCCCAGATCCAGGACCGTCACCTGCCGGTCGACACGCCCCGTACGCCAGTTTCCGGAGGATGGAGCAACGGTATGAGCAGCATGAACGACAACGGGCTCGTCGCAGCCCCGGCAGCGGGCCGGACCAGCCATCCCCACCCACTCCGCAGGCTCGCCGGCACCGGCCTCGTCGCCACGCTCGCGGCGATGACGGCCACCACCCTCGCCGCCGCGCTCGCCCAGGCCGTTGGCGTCGACTTCGAGCTCCCCGACGGCGGCGAGGCGATCCCGTTGGCCGGGTTCGCCGTGGTCACCGTGTTCTTCTCGGCCGTGGGCATCGTCATCGCCGTCGCTCTTCGCCGCTGGAGCGCTCGGCCCGCTGAGCGGTTCCTGTGGACGACGCTGTCGCTGACCGCGCTCTCGTTGGTCCCGCCCCTCCTCTGCGGGGCGAACACCTCCACCACCACCGCGCTGCTCGGGCTACATCTCATCCCCGCGGCGGTGATGATCCCCACCCTGACGCGGAGTCTCCGCACACAGAGCGGTTGACGATCCCGCCGCTCTGCGCCATTCGGCAGCAGGTAACCACCGCTCCAGAGCAGGGGTCTCACTGCTGCACTCCAGGCAAAACCGGACGCCAGGGTCCAACACAGGCCCTTGGAAAGGCTGTTGGAGCGCGCCGGATGATCACGCGCACCAGCAAGCCAGGCCATCAAGCAGGATTCCTGACCTGCTAAGTAGCAAACCAGGCCATTCTGACCGAGCGTCCTGAGGACCAGGTGGCCCCGCTTGCGAGCGGCGCCGCGACCTCTTAGTCTGGACTATATCGTCCACTGATCCAGGTGACGGAACGACGAGACTTTCATCGGGCCGACCACCTGCCGCGAGGACGAAGCATGCAGGAGCCATCAGCCGCGGAACCGACTGCGGTAAGGCGTCGAGGCGCGACCGACATTGCGACGTAGTCGGCGAGATCGGCGTGACGGATCCGGCACCACCCAGACGGAACAACCGCGCACGCCAGCGCCCCATACGGCACGGAACGACGACTCAGCTTTTGCGAACGCCGAACCGCACAAGGAGCAAGAAATGAACGACACCACGCAGTACGCCGAAGATCTGGCGATCCTCGAACAGCTCAACCTCGACTACATCCACTCGGACGAGACCAGCGATGCCAAGCGCTTCAGTGAGTTCCTCGCCGAGGACTTCATCGTGCAGACGCCGGGTGTCACCCGCAACCGCGAGGAGTACCTCGAGTACATCGCCAAGCCCCGACCCATCAAGGACATCACTCTGCGCGACTTCAAGATCCGCATCCTCGGCGACGTCGCGCTGATCCACGGTCGCGTCACGTACACCATGATCGCCGACGGAGTGGAGCAGGAAGCGCTGTACACGGACGTGTACCAGAAGCGCGAGGGCACCTGGTTCTGCGTCTCCGCCTGCGCGATCGCCCCGGGCGCCTGACCCGCCACCATGTCTGACGTTCCGGCCCGGGCACGGTACGAACAGTTCGTCGAACTCCACCGTGGCCCCGACACGTTCATCATGCCCAACGCCTGGGACGGCCCGTCGGCCCTGATCTTCAAAGAGGCCGGATTCAAGTCCATCGCGACCTCTTCAGCGGCTTTCGCCGCGACACTGGGCCGGCTCGACGGTATCCACGCCATCAGCCGCGACACGCACCTCGACCATGCCGTCCTACTCACGTCCGTGAGCGGCCTGCCGATCAACGGCGACTTTGAGGACGGCTACGGCGAGACTCCCGACGATGTCGCGGCCACCGTCGACACCGCCATCGCCCGCGGTCTCGCCGGCATCGGAATCGAGGACACCACCGGTGACCCCGTCGACCCGATTCGTCACTTCGACGACGCGGTTCGCCGCATCGAGGCCGCCGCCGCGGCTGCGCGCGGACGAATCGTCTTGACCGGCCGTACGGACAACTTCCTCTGGGGGATTTCCGACCTCGATGACACCATCCGCCGGCTGACGGCCTTCGCGGAGGCAGGAGCTGATGTCCTGTACGCGCCGAACCTGCCGGACACGGCCTCGATCAGCGCAGTCATCGAGGCTGTCGCGCCCAAGCCGGTCAACGTCCTCGTCAGCCCCCAGGACACGGCTACCCTCGCGGAACTCCAGACGATCGGCGTCCGCCGAATCAGCCTCGGGGTCGACCCGTACACGCACGCTCTCGGAGCCACACAGGCGGCTGCGGCGAAGCTGGCGGCGGGAGACCTGACCGCTCTCGCATCAGAGCTTCACTTCGGCCACATCATCGACCTCATCAGGGCTTGACACCGCCACCAGCCGGGCAGCCGCGCACCGGTCCCACCCGGCTGGATCGGAACGTGAGTCGTCTTGACTGCCCGCGCTGACTCGCGCGGGACGTCCTCGGGTGCTTACCGAGCGGAGCCCTGCCAGGAGTGCGATGACTGAGGAGAACACATGACTGAACTCGATCAGGCGACGCCAGCACAGCACGCATCGCACGTGCGTGTGGTCACCGCATCGTCGTGCAGCGCAGCCGTCCCGATCGAGCCGGTAGCTGTCCGCGATGCCGTGGAGCCCGGTGGCAGGCGGGGCTGGGCGTCCGTCGGCGCGGTCGCACTCGGCGCGTTCGTCATCGTCATGACGGAGACGCTTCCGGTGGGGTTGCTGCCGCAGATCGCCGACGGACTGGATGTCTCGCTCGGCCTCGCAGGCCTGATGGTGCTCGTGCCGGGCTTCAGCGCCGCGGTGTCGGCGCCGCTGTTCTTCCTCGGTTCCGGCCGTTTCAACCGGCGCTCGGTCATCCTTGTCCTGGGCCTGACGGTGCTTGTGTCGAACGCGGTCGTCGCGGTGGCGCCGAACTTCGTCTTGGTGCTGATCGCCCGTATGCTCTTCGGCGCCACCCTCGGAGCCTTCTGGACCGTGGTCTCACCGGTCGGACCCAAGTTGGTGGGCCGGGCCGGCGGCACTCGCGCCATCACCATCATCGCGGCGGGCATCTCGGGTGGGACGGTGGTGGGGCTGCCCGCGGGACAGTTCCTCGGCAACCTCGTCGGCTGGCGTCTCGCTTTCACCATCGCCGCGGCGGCGACGCTGCTCGTCGTCGTTGCGCAGACGGTCGTGCTGCCGAGCATTCCCCCGGACGGGCGTACGCACCTGCGTGATCTCGTGGGAGTCGTGACGCGACCGGCCGCCCGGTTCGGGATGGCCGCGGGTGCGGTGGTGTTCATCGGACAGTTCACCGCCTGGACGTACATCACCCCGTTCCTGATGGACCACACACAACTGTCCAGCGGCGCGATCTCCCTGCTCTACGTCGTCTACGGCTGCGGTGGCATCGTCGGCTCGATCGTCGCCGGATCGCTGTTCCCGCGCGGAGTGATCGGCAGCTTCGCCGGAGCGGCGACCGTGGTCGCCGCATTACTCATCGGGCTGGCCTGCACGGGCTCCCTACCCTGGCTGGCCGGCCTGTTGCTCGTGCTGTGGGGCCTGTTCTGGGGAATCGTGAACCCGGGAACGCTGGTCTGGATACTCGACGCGGCCCCGGAAACCCCGGAGGCCGCGTCGGCGGTGAATGTGACGAACCTTCAGATCGCCCTGGCGGCAGGGTCTGGCCTCGGCGCGATCCTTGTCTCGTCGACGACCTTGCAGACGGTGTTCCTCGCGGCGGGTTTCATCGTCCTCACCTCCGCCGTACTCGCCGCGGTGGCGGCACGGTTCGTCGACCTCGCCCGGAGGCAGTGAGAAGACCGGAACGAGGCGAGGGGTGGCCGGGCACGTGGACGTGCCCACCCGCGACCTCCCCAGCGCCGGCATGGTTCAGCACAAGAGAGACGGTTCGATGCGACACGTGACCCCCGCGACCGACCTGGGCCGCCGGGACAGAACGCTCCGGCTTGCATTCCTATCCGCGGTGGTCTCACTGGTGGCCGTGTTCGCCGCCGTGGGCTCGACGATCCCTCTCTTCAACATCTACCGGGCCGAGGACGGGTTCACCAACGCCGGCATCTCCCTGACGGTCGTCGCCTACTCCGCCGCCACTCTCAGCACACTGCTGGTGCTGGGACGACTCTCCAACCATGTGGGCCGACGGCCCGCAGCGATCGCCAGCCTCGGCCTGCTCGTGCTGGGTTGTCTGCTGCTGTTGAACGTGCACCACATCGGCATCCTGATCGCCGGTCGGCTCCTGATGGGCCTCGGCGCCGGGCTGGCCAGCAGCAGCCTCACCGCCTACATCGTCGACGCCGCACCCGCCAGGCCGACCTGGCTGGCCTCCGTCGCTTCCAGTCAAACAGTCATGCTCGGTCTCGCCGTGGGCGCCATCACCTCCGGTGCCCTGGTCCAATTCGGTCCGTGGCCGCGTGACCTCATCTACCTGGTTGTCATCGGCCTGCTCCTGCTGTCCGCCGCACTCGTGGCGATCAGCCCGGAGACCGTGACTCCCTCGCCGGGCGGTTGGCGTTCACTGCGCCCAAGCGTTCGCGTACCGGTCCGCGTCCGGCGTCTGCTCCCCGTCGCGGCCGCGGTGTTCCTGGCCACCTGGGCAACCGGGGCGTTCTACCAGGCCTTCGTGCCCGCACTGGTCGAAGAGCAACTTCACACCAACAGCTCGCTCGTCATTGGACTGGTGTTCGCCGCATACATGGGCCCCAGCGCGCTGGGTGCCCCCCTTGGCGGCCGGTTCTCGCCGGCAGCTCAACGCGTCGGCATGATCGGCTTCCTGGCCGGGTGGGTCGGCATCATCACCGCGATCACCACCGGCGCACTGCCGTTGTTCATCGCCGCAACCATCGTTGCGGGCGCCGCTCAGGGCATCGCCATCAGCGCCGCCACGCGCGGCCTTCTGTACGGCAGCACGCTGCACGACCGGGCACCGATCTTCGCCGTCGTATATCTCCTCAGCTACAGCGGCGCGACCATTCCCAGCCTCATCGCCGCTCAACTCACCAGCGTCTTCTCGGTGCCGCACATCGCGTTCGGGTACGGTGCCCTCGCCGTCCTCGCCACCGCGTTCACCGCCATCGCCGCGCGCAACCCGCACACCGACACGACCAGCCGGCCCAATGACTGATCATGACGAAGCCTCACCGTCTTTCCTGGATACGCACCAGGGCGGCTGCCGCGGCGACGACCTTCGCCCGCATCGCTGGCCCTGCGGGGGCGACACTCCGGCGTATCGCGGTGGGACGTACCACGCCGTAGCACGGCGAGGGCCTGGTGCGGTAGGACCTGCCGCAGCATGGTCACGGTCGAGCGAGGACCGGCGTCGGGGGCGACCGCCTCGCTCGCCGACGAGCACCGCCAGCAGCCCACCCGGAACCTATGCAGGAGATGACGAGCAGTTCACTCCGACGTACGCCGATGTGCCGTCGAACGTCCAGTCACTCATGCCGCCGAGCGGCCGTCACGGTCCGTCCTGCCGTTCGGACGCTTTCGCGGCGGTGACGGCCGGGCTGGCGCCGAGGCCGGCGGCGACCTGAGCCGGGAGTGGGTAGACATGTTCGATGGGCAGGTGGGCTGCTGCCGCCGCCGCCTCGCCGCCGCGCAGAAGGTCATGGATGCGCTGCACGGTGGAGGTGATGTCGGTGACGGCAACCACCCAGTCATCGACGTATCGGTCGACGGCCTCGCCGGACAACCCGAGCTGCAGCGACCGGTACGGCAGCGCCTTCAACTGCAATGACCGTTCCGGATCCCACTGCACCCGTACCGGGCTGGCCTTCAGTTGCCGCGACCAGGTCGTCCTGTCGCCGTGCAGGTTCCGGTCGTAGTGACTCAGGCAGGCTCGTGTCAGCGCCCACTCGAATCCCTCCCGGCTGATGTCGATGGAGAGCACCCGCTCCTGCCCCGGCTTGGTCGCCCAGCCGCAGCGGTACATCATCCACAGGAAGGACGGCTTGATCCACGTCATCCGATCCCGCTTGAAGGGGGCCACGAAACGGCCGGCCGCCACCGCCGGCAGCGCGATCTGCGGCGAGTACGCCTGGTAGACGGTGATGGTGTCGGCCCGGTAGTGGGCACGGATCTGACGGGCGGGAACGGACACGGCCCGATCCTCACCGATCAGGACCCGAGCGTTCCACACAATTTCGCACCGACCCGGCGCCGGGCCGCATCCGCTTCCGCCGCAGACCGAGCGGTGGAGACTGCGGCTGGCTCGGCGGGCCGCCGGTCCACCGGCGCAGGCTGCGGCACGGCGCAGCGATAGCCTGCCGTCATGACGAGCGCCGAACTGGATGAGTTGATCGTCGCGGACGCCGAGGCGCTGCGCGCGTGGTTGTCGGCCAACCACGCCACATCGCCCGGAGTCTGGCTCGCCCTGACCAAGAAGGGTGGCTCGGTCACGACGCTGACCTGGCAGCAGGCGGTCGAGGAGGCGCTCTGTTTCGGCTGGATCGACGGGCAGGCCCGCAAGCGGGATCAGGAGACCTCCTGGATCCGGTTCACCCCTCGCCGGCCCCGCAGTTCCTGGTCACAACGCAACGTCGCCCACGTGGCCCGGCTGGAGGCGCAGGGGCGGATGCTGCCGCCAGGCCGCCTCGCGGTGGAAGCCGCGAAGGCCGACGGACGGTGGGCGGCCGCCTACGCCCCGCCGTCGGAGGCCGAGGTGCCGGCCGACCTGCTCGCCGCCATCGCCGCCGAACCCGCCGCCCAGGCCATGTTCGACGTACTCACCAAGACCAACCGGTTCGCTCTCATCTACCGCGTCAACGCCGTCAAGCGGGCGCAGACCCGCGAGCGGAAGATCAGCGAGTTCGTCGCCATGCTGGCCCGCCACGAGACCATCTACCCGCAGAAGGCCAAACCGTCGCACTCGCCGCAACCGCCACCTTCATGATCCTGTGCGGGCGTCTGCCGCGGCACATGAGGTGGCCGTACTGCGCCGTCGGCCACGAATCGGACACGGCACCGCCGGGTCGGGCTGATCGAGTTCGACTGCCGGTTCCTGGCTGACGAGGACCGTTTCGCGAATCGACCCGAAGGCGACGGGTCAGGCCACATCCCCACGCCGGCGTCGGCTCCCCATCCGGACGGAGTCGTCCACGCTGCCCCGCGAGCTGCTGCTCTCGCCAGCGCCTTTGCGCGTCGTGTTCGCCACGGAGCGCATTTTCCAACTCCTCGTTCAGCTGCGACGCCCTCGCCTGCGGTTCACCTGACGCGACCCGCCGCATCATCCTGGCGGCTCCACGCACGAGGCCGGCCCGGTGAGAGTCCGGACCGGCCTCGTGGCGGGGTGGATTTGGGTTACGGCGCGGTGACGCCGTCGAGGATGCCCACCGCGTCGGTGCCCGGGGTGACGACGACCTTGCGGGTGAGGGTGTACGAGCCACCCGCCGGCACCTCGACGTTGAACCGGCTCATCACCCAGTTGCCCGCGGCGTAGACATCGAAGGCGGTGGCCGGCGTGCCGTAGACGAGCCCGAAGACCTGCGGGTCGGTCCCGGTCATGCCGATGTACGGCTTGGTCGGGGCGTACGCCGCTGTCGCACCCGGCGGCACGATGCCGGCGCCCGGGATGACGCTGGCCTGGCCGGCCGCGTCGTGGTCCATCGCGTCACCGGTCCACACGCTCAGTGGCGCCGAGCCGGAGTTGCTCAACTGCGTCGAGACCGTGGCGAAGTCGTCGCCCGGCTTCAGCGTGTACGTCGTCGTGGCCGTCAGGCCCGTGAAGCCCTTGACCGGCCCGGACACCCGCACGACGGCCTTGTCGCCGGTGGCCTGGACGATCTGGACGTCGGTGGCCGCCACGGAACGGATGTCCCACGCGCTGGTGCCGGTCGGCTGGGTCGCCGAGACGTACGGCAGGTTGATCCAGTCGAACTGGTCGGCCATGCCGCGGACGGCGACGTCGACCGGCTTGCCGCGGGTGCCACCGGAGAGCTGCGAGTCGTTGTAGGCGTCGGCGATCGCCATCGAGAGCTTGTCGTTCTCGAGCATGACGTCGCCGGAGCCCGCCTCGACCAGCCCCGATTCGATCTGCTTGCCGTAGCTCGCCTCGACCGTGACCGGGCGCAGCGCGACGTCGGCGACGCCGCTGCCCGCCGCCGGCACGGTTACCGCGCCGATGCCCGTCAGGTAGCCCGACTTGGCCACCCGGACGTCGTACCGGCCGGTCGGCGCCTTGACGAGGTACTTGCCCCGGGCGTCGGTGCTCGTGCTCGCGACCACCGTGCCGGCCTGTTCGAGGGTGACCCGGGCACCGGAGACGGCGGTGCCGCCCGCGGTGATCGTGCCCGCCGCACGGGCGGCGTCCGGGACGGCCGCGTCGTGCAGGTCGATCTCGTCGGCCCACTTCGCGATGTTGCCCGTGGGGTCGCCGCCGGCGGTCGCGTAGTCGGTCAGGTGGTAGAAGCTGAACTGCTTGGTGGCGCCGGGCGCCATCGTGGCGTCGTAGTAGAGACCCTCGACGTAGCCGTACGCGCCGACCGCGGCCGGGGTGTCCAGCGCCCACGCGAGACCGTGGGCCGCCTGGCCGTTCGTGGTGGCCGCGTCGGCGCCGACGTAGACGTAGTTCCCGGTCCAGCCCGAGGTCTTCATTCCCGGGTTGGTGCCGCTGAACCCGGGGATCCGGCCGTTGTCGACCGAGCTGTCCGGGTCGATCATGTAGTTGAAGTAGCCCTGGTAGCCCGTCGTGCCGGTGTTGGTCAGCTTGACCGTCATCTTCACGATCGGCGCGTCGGGCAGGGTCTCGTAGCGGACCTGCGCCTTGATGGCCGGGTCCGCCCGGTACTGGCCGTTGCCGACCACGGCAGCGCCGTCCACCGCGAGGTCGGGCAGGTCGAGCTGGTCGTTGGGCCGCTCCCACGAGTCGGGCGGGGTGAGGCTCGGACGCAGCAGCATCTCGCCCCAGTCGAGGGTTTCGGCGCCGTTGGCGTCGTTGAGCATGAGGTCCGACAGCGCGCCCTGGCCCAGACCGCCGACGCCGTTGTTGCCGCCGGCGTACGGCGTCACGGACGCGCGGATCTTGTCGTTGGCCAGGTAGTAGTACTCGGTGCCGGTGACGACGTCGGTGCGGGTGCTGCCGTTGCCGTAGTCCGGGGCGTACGTCGACGTGCCGGCGACCGGGTGGGTCACCTTGATCAACTTCAGGTTGGCCGTCACGTTTCCGCTGGTGCCGACCGTGACGCCGGCCGCCGAGCGCTCGTCGGCGATCAGTCCGCGCTTGGCCGCCGTGATGGTCCAGGCCGACGCCGGGAGGCCGATTCGGTAGTGGCCGCGGGCGTCGGTGCTGGTCACCGCGGTCTCCTGACCGGCGGCGACGGCGGTGACCTTCGCGCCGGCGATCGGAGCGCCCGTTTGCGGGTCGCTGACCGTGCCGGTCAC
Source organism: Micromonospora sp. 15K316 (assembly GCF_004348525.1). Lineage (GTDB taxonomy): Bacteria > Actinomycetota > Actinomycetes > Mycobacteriales > Micromonosporaceae > Micromonospora. Next base: position 35,175 of record NZ_SMKG01000014.1, read on the forward strand.
GGTCGCCCAGCGCTTCGCGGACTCGCCGCCCGGCACGTAGGCGTAGAGGTTGCCGTCCCAGGCGCCCGCGACGACGGTGTTGCCGCTGACGGCCGGGCCGGCTCCCACCCAGGTGCCGATCTCGTGGCTCCACAGGATCTGGCCGGTGTCGGTGGCCAGGGCGTAGAACCGGCCGTTGTTGGCGCCGACGAAGAGCGTGCCGCCGGCCACGACCGGGCTGGACATGACGCCACCGTGGTAGATGTCGCCGGGCAGCGCCCGCTCCCACAGCACGTTGCCGGTCTGGGCGTCGAGGGCGACGACGGCGCCGCTCGGAAAGCCCATGTAGACGACGCCGTTCTTGACGGCCGCGGCGCTCGGGGTCGAGCCACTCGAGACGAGCGAGGAGCGAGGACTGCGGTAGGTCCACAGCGTCGCGCCGGTCTCGGCGTCACGGGCGGCGATGCCGTTGTTGGCGCCGATGAAGACCTTCCCCTCGGCCGCGGTCGGTACGCCGTCCTGCCAGCTGCCGAGCGACTCGGTCCCGGTCCACTTGCGGGCGCCGGTGGCCAGGTCGTAGGCGAGTACCCGGTCGGCGGTCTGGTTGCCGACGAACACGGTGCCGTCCAGGACCGCGGGCGTGCCGTCGCTCATCTGGTTGCCGGACATCGGGGAGGCCCAGATCTCCCGCCCGGTGCGGGTGTCGAGCGCCTTCAGGACGCCCTGGCTGCCGATGCCGAAGCGGGTCTGGTACGGCCAGAGCACCGTGTGGCCGGAGACGGCCGGCGAGTAGTAGCCGTAGGTGCGCTGGTTGTTCGGGGCCGGCGCCTGCTCGGGCACGGCCTTCCAGCGCAGCTTGCCGGTCCTCGCGTCGACGGCGTAGAGCTCCGAGCCGAGGGTCGGCGCGAAGATCAGCCCGTCACCGTAGGCGAGGCTGCCGTGGATCGACTGCGGCACCCGGAAGTTCCACAGCTCCTTGCCGTCCTTCAGCCCGACGGCGTGGATCCGGCTGTTGCCGTCGCCGTTCTCGTCGCGGGTGCCCGCGTAGACGACGCCGTCGTGGATGACCGGCGACCCGGTGAGGAAGGTGCCCTCGGTGCGGAAGCTCCAGGCCAGGCGGCGGCCGGCCTCCTGCGCCGGCGCGACACCGGAGTGGGCCTCGTCGCCGTGGTGCTGGTTCCAGTCACCGCCGGCGACCGGCTTGAGCGCCGGCTCGCCGGTGAACGTGAAGTCCGCCGACCGGGTCCAGGTCTTACCCGCCGCGTCGACCACCTTCACCTCGATGTGGTGCTTGCCGACCCGCTGCCGGCTGTTGGGCAGGTTGCTCTGCCAGGTGAACTCCCCGCTGTGGTGCAGCGGCATCCAGTTCTTGCCACCGTCGATCCGGTAACGCGCGGACACGACCTCGTCACCGGTGTCGTAGGCGTTGATCTGGATGCCCGGGAACTTCGCGGCCGGCACCTTCGCACCGGGCGCGGGGCTGACGATGGTGAGGTGCTCGTTCTCGCCGTACATCCGGAACGGGTTGTCGAAGCCCGGACCCGCCATGTGGATGTAGCGGAAACCACGCGGTGCGTTGTCGATCGTGTAGGAGCTCGACACGGTCTGGATGTGCTTGGCGGTCGAGGCGAACGCCGAGTTGTTCTCGACGTGGTTGGAGTGCTCGTGGCCGACCAGGATCAGTTGGGCCTTGTAGCGCTCCAGCACGTCACCGAAGGCGTCGTACGTCGACGGCGAGCCGAACGGGACGTTCATCGGCTGGTGGGTGAGGACGACGACCTCGATGTCGTTCTTCGGGTTGTGGTCGAGCGGAACGTTCGCGGCGAGGTCGTCCTTGAGCCACTCCAGTTCCTCGTCGAACGGCGCCGAGCCGTTGTTCTCGAGCACCACGAAGTGCCGGTTGCCGTAGTTGAACGAGTACCACTCCGGACCGACGTTCTTGCGGTAGTTGTCGATCTTGTCGGCGTACTCCGAGCCGCTCGCGTACTCGTGGTTGCCGACGGCCGGCCACACACCGACCGCCGACTGCTGGGTGCCGCGGCGGTACGTGTCGAACTGCCCCTGGCTGGCGTCGTTGGTGAGATCGCCGCTGACCGCGATGAAGCGCAGGTCGGTGCCCGTGGAGTTGATCTCGCGAATCTGGTCGGGCAGCTGCGCGTTGACGTGCGGGTCGGCGATGTTGGCCCAGGAGAAGGTGTCGCCGTCGGAGAGGCGGTCACGGACGAGCGCGAAGTCGGCGGTCGGCGTGGCGTCGTCGGCGAGCTGGCCGAGGTTGGCCCAGAACCTCGGCTCCTTGTACTCGTCCAGACCGAACCGGTAGCCCCGCGGCTGGCCGGCCCACACGATGTCCGTCTTGCGACGGTCGGTGGAGATTGTCAGGGAGTAGGAGCCGTCGGCGGCGGTCGTGGTGGTGACTACGCCGTCGGAGACGCGGACGCCGGCCAGACCGGCCTCGCCGTCGTTGCGAGCGCCGTCGCCGTTGGCGTCGACGTACACGACGCCACTGACGGTGGCCTCCGGCGGGTCGATGGCGTACGCCGCGTACGACGCGAGCGGACCCGCCACGACGCTGGCGGCGAGCGCCAGCGTGGTGGTGTACAGGACGACGCGCAGGCGCGCGCGCGTCCAGGTGAACGCGGACATCGGGATCCTTCGGGATGGGGGTTGGGAGACGGTTGTCAGGTCAGGAGCGGCGAGCGTTCGACGAACCAGACCAGACCGGCACCGGCGACGGCGACGGTCGCCGTGACGGTGCCGAGCGTGAGGGCGCGAGCGGCGACCGGCGTGGTCACGGCCCTGCGCAGGAGCAGCAGCATCGGAAAAACGAGGGCGATGATCGCCAGCTGGACGAGTTCGATGCCGACGTTGAAGGCGACCAGGTCGGCCAGCGTCGGAACCGACAGTGGCCCGTCGACGCTGAGCGCGCCCGCGAAGCCGAGCCCGTGCAGCAGCCCGAACCCGAACACCACGGGCAGCCGGTGACTCGTCCTCGGCGAGAGCAGGCTGTCGAGGGCCACGAACGCGATCGACAACGCGATGAGCGGCTCGACGATCCACCCGGGCAGGCTGACCCAGCCGACCGCGGCCAGCACCAACGTCACCGAGTGCGCGATCGTGAACGCCGTGGCGACCTCGACGACGTCGCGCAGCCGCTTCGCCCCGAGCAGGAGCGCCAGCAGGAACAGCACGTGATCGAGCCCGAAGAGCAGGTGCTCTCCCCCGAGACGGACGAACCGCGGGATGTCGTTGAGCAGACTCGTCTGCCCCACCGTGACGCTGGTACGGGTGGAGTCGAGCAGCCACGAACCGCGGTGACCGTCGATGTCATAGGCCACCAACGTGGTCGTGTCGTCGATGACGCCGTCGGTGGCGCGGAAGATGTCGCTGCGAACGGTGAGCGCGCCGGACGCCGGGCAGCCGTAGGCGAGCCCGACCTGAACCCTGCCGGAGTCGGCGAGTTCGACGCGGGCGTCGTCGTCGGCGGTACATCCGATCGAGCTGCGGCTCAACTTCAGCCGCTCGCCGACGTACGCCGCCACCCCGCTCGTGTGCGCGTCCAGCGACCTGCGCCGCACCTCGGTCGGCACCTCGGCGGCCGCACCGTCCACACCGACCGCGTCCGGGCCCAGGACACCGTCGAGATTCAGCAGCCGGGCGAGGACGTCGTACTCCACGTCGACGGCGGCCACGACGCTGTCGCCCTGGCTGCGCAGGTCGACGGCGACCTCGGTCACGTGGACGTGCGCCTGCGCGGGAGCGGCGACGCCGAGCGTGGCGACGAGGGCAGCGATGATCGCCAGTAAACGCACAGGCATGCACTTTGCTGTGCTCACTCCACACTGGGCAACAGAAGACGGCCCAGTTCACCGAACCTTCCGCTGCGCGTCACCGCCGGGCGGGCAGCCGGATCTCCGCCGTCAGGAGAGTGCCAGGCGCATCCACGGCGTTGTGACACATCGCCCACAGCCGGAGGCCAGCGAATCCGGCAGCCGATACCTACAGTCGGGTCATGAGCACCGGCAATCCCGTGCGGGCCGTCTACCCCGGCAGCTTCGATCCCTTCACTCCCGGGCATCTCGACGTGGTGAACCGGGCGCGTGGCCTCTTCGACGAAGTAGTCGTGCTCGTCGCGGTCAACAGCTCCAAGCAACCGGGCACCGACGAAGAGGAGCGGGCGGCTGCGGTCCGGGCCATCCTGCCGGTCGAGTGGACCTCCGTCACCGTTGCGGCCTGGAGCGGGCTGACCTCCGCCTACTGCCGTAGCCATGACGTAGGTGTGATCGTCCGCGGTGTGCGTAACACCACCGATCTTCACACCGAGCACCAGCTCGCCGCGATGAACCAGTCGCTGGGCGTTCCCACCGTATTCCTGCCTACGCAGCCCGAACTGGCCGCGGTGTCTTCCACCGCGGTGCGCACGTCGGGGAAGTGGCTTTCGCCCATGCGGCCGTAGGCTGCCGGGCATTGACGGGCCCCCTTCGCCAGGGGAGGACGGCGTTGGGACACGAGAGCCGGGGTGCCGCACGCTCTGTCGCGGGACGGAACCGGTCGGTGCTGACACCAGGCGCCGGGAGACCGAGCAGATCACGAGTCCTGTCCGGTCTCCCGTGTCACGGCGCCCAAACGAGCCGAGGCGCGGGTTTCCGGCACGCTCCAATCAGACCCTTGGTGCTCCTCCGTCTGGACGGACGAACGGTGCGTCGACGGTTCGGCCGCCAGGCGGCGGACCGTCGTTTGTCGCAGGTGACGGCGACCCTGCCGGGAGCCTGCGCCGGGTCAGCCGTCGACGGCCTGGTAGACGGTGGTCCAGAAGTCGTGGAACGCCCACGTGGAATTCGGGACGGTCGCTCCGACCTGGGTGAGCAGGATCCCGGTGAGCTGCTTCTCCGGGTCGGCGTAGGTCGAGGTGCCGCTTCCGCCGTCCCAGCCGAACTGGCCCACGGAGGCGTAGTCGCCCCGGTAGGTGCGCACCGCCATCCCGAAGCCCCAGCCACCGTGCTGCCCCTGGCCGAACGAGATGTGGACGTTGTCGCGGGCCATGGCGGTTCGGGGGGCCTGCTGTTCGGGCGTGAGACGGTTGGTGGTCATCAGCTCGACCGCGGGCCGGGACAGGATTCGCTCGCCGCCGTGGATCCCGCCGTTGAGCAGCATCCGGAAGTAGGCGTGGTAGTCGTCGACCGTGGAGACCAGCCCGCCGCCACCGCCCTGGAACGCCGGGGGCCGGCTCCACCGTCCACCCACGGCCTCGTCCCACACGGTGAACTCTCCGGTCCGCGGGTCGGGGGCGTAGAGCGTCGGCAAACGGTCGATCTTGTCGCCGGGTACGTGGAAGCCGGTGTCCTTCATCCCCAGCGGCTCGAAGATGCGCTCACGCAGGAACGTCTCGAACGACTGGCCGGTGACCCGGGCGACGAGCACGCCGACGAGGTCGCTGCTGAGCTGGTACTGCCAGCGCTCGCCGGGCTGGTGCATCAACGGCAGCGTTCCCAGGCGGCGCATCCACTCGTCCGGTTCGGGCATCGGCTCCGGCAGGTTCGGGGTGAGCCCCTGCGCGAAGACCGCGCCCATGATCGGGGTGCCGAGCGCCGTCATGTCCATGCCGAGCCCGAACGTGGAGGTCAACACGTCGCGCACGGTGATCGGCCGCCGCGCCGGCACCGTGTCGTCCAGCGGGCCGTCGACTCGCTTCAGTACTCGACGGTCGGCGAGTTCCGGCAGCCACCGGTCGACGGGGTCGTCCAGCCGCAGCCTGCACTCGTCGAGCAGGACCATCGCCGCAGCGATCGAGACCGGCTTGGACGTCGAGGCCATCCGGAAGATCGTGTCCCGGCTCATCGGCGGGCCACCGTCGTGGCGCATCGTCCCGATCGCTTCGACGTGCGTCTCACCGCCCCGGCTGACCAGGGCCACGAGCCCGGGAAGCTTCCCGGACTCGACGTGGCGTGCCAGCACCTCGTGCAGTCTGCGTAGCCCTGCGGCGGAGAAGCCGCTGTCAGCAGTTCCCATCGTGTGCTTCCTTCCGTACGTGTCTGGCCTTCTGGGGCTTGGCCCGGCGTGCAGCCACCATCGCCAGCCGCTCTGACACCGGGCTGTCACCGTGCTGACGCGACCGTCGCGAGCGCGGCGGGAGGTGTCAGCAGCGGGGGGCTGGGCCGACCCTGACGGGTCCGGAAGGCCGCTTCGACGGCGACGAGAAGGGTGCTGCGGAAGTTGCCGGCCTCGGCCGGGTCCTGCTTCCTGAGCAGGATCATCGCCGCGGTCAGCGCGGGCAGCACCTGGTCGGCGGTTTCGGCCATCGACGTGCCGCCTGCCGGCAGATCCTCGGTTCTGGCGGCGGGCACATGCCCCGCCGGACCGGTGGCGGGGCCAGGGCGATGGATCCGGCAGTGGCGATCTTGTGCGGCGAGCTACCCGCCGCACCGGCCGCGAGCGGTAGTGACTACTCCGTACCGGCGGGCGCGACGATTCACGACAGGTTCGAGCCGTCCAGATCTTGCTCGACGCCTGTCGACGTGATCATGCCTTCGGCGCTGCCCGCCGTGTCGTCTGCGGAATCCGGCCAGCGGCTGGCAAGCGGAAGTGCCAGACGTATCCCGCCTCAAGCTGTCGCGTGGCCGAGGCGGGGGGCGTTGACGTCATCCGGGCCAGCCACGATTGACCGGATTCGTCCTGCTCAGGCAGTCGGCACCGGAAGGCTGAGGACGAGCGCGCCACGCAGGTCGACCAGCACCCGGCTGGCGGTCCGCACCACGCGCATGACGACGTCCTCGCAGCCGGGACAGCGGGCGACGAGGCCGGGCGCTCGGTCGAACACGCGCATCGCGGCTAGCGGCCGGGTCGTTCGGCAGCCGGCGCAGGTGAGCTCGGCGACGGTGAGGTCGGTCCCCAGGATCTCGCCGAGCGGGCCGGCGAGGGCGTTACCGTCCACCCAGGGCGCCTCGTCTGCTTCGAGGTTGGTGGTCGACATGGTCATCCTCCGGTGGGTCCGAAACGTTCGGTGCGGATGTTCGCCGGGTCGTGGCCGATGTCGACGAGGAGGTCGGCCACGGTCTCGACGAACCCGGTAGGCCCGCAGACGAACGCCACAGCGTCGGCATCGTGGGGCCAAGCGACGCGGGCGAGGGCGTTCGCGTCCAGTCGTCGGGGTGGAGCCGGCCAGCCGGGAGGCGTGACCCTGGTATAGACGTGTGTCACGGCGAGCAGCCCCGGGTTTGCGGCTTCTGCGGTTGCGAGTTCCGCGGAGAACAGCGCATCGGACGGGGATCGGGTCGAGTAGAGCAGCCTGGTGGGATTCGTCGCCGCGCGCACCATCGACATCAGAGGCGCCACGCCGGACCCACCGCCGATCAGCAGCGCCGGCCGCGCATCGGCGGGTGGGCGTACGAACCAGCCGCCGAGCGGCCCACGGATCTCGAGTTGGTCGCCCGGTTCTGCGACGTCGACGAGGTACGGCGAGACCTCACCGTCGACCACCGCCTGGACGGTCACCCCGAGCCGGTTGGGCGTGGGGGCGGACGAGATGGAGTAGCTGCGGTGCGCCGTGTAGCCGTCGGGAGCCGTCAGCCGGATGTCGACGTGCTGGCCCGGTAGGTGGCCTGTCCAGCCGTCGACGTCGAGGACCAGGGTTCGCGCCGTCGCTGTCTCGGCCCGGGTGGCGGCGACGGTCGCCGGCTGCCAGGTCAGTCTGCGCGGTACCGCTGCTCGCGCCATGGGTCGCCATAGTTGTGGTATCCGGCCGTCTCCCAGAACCCGGGGTCGTCGTCGAGACGCAGTTCCAGAGCGCGCAGCCATTTCGCGCTCTTCCAGAAGTACAGGTGCGGAACGAGGAGACGAGCCGGCCCGCCGTGCACCGGAACCAGTGGCTCGCCGTCGAACTCGTACGCCACCCAGGCTTGGCCGTCGAGAAGGTCTTCGAGCGGGATGTTCGTGGTGTAGCCGCCGTACGAGTGGGCGACGACGTACTCGGCCGCGCTTTCGACGTCGGCCAGCAACGTGTCCACGGAGACACCTCGCCAGCGCGTGCCGAACTTCGACCAATGCGTGACGCAATGGATGTCCACGGTCGGTTCGTCGGCGGGAAGTGCGGTGAACTCCGGCCACGACCACGTGCTCCGCTCGCCGGTCTCGGTGACGACGGCGAGTTCCCACTGGTCGAGGTTGATGCGCGGGGTCGGTCCCGCCGACAGCACCGGGAAGTCGTCCGTGCGGTACTGGCCGGGCGGGAGGTCGGTGTCGTCGCGTCTGCGGCCACCGAAGCCGCGTGTGATCACTGCCATGCGCCCCTCCCGGAATGGCCGCCCGCTGCCGTCCGCGTGTTCCCTCGACAGATGGATGTCGATGTGGCACGCGCCCATGACGTCGTCGTCAGCGAGTGCCCTGATGTGGGGATTCTCCGCGGTGGGGACATGGTCGCCCCCGATCCGGGACCTGATAGTTGGACCATCGCGTCCAGATTAGGCTGGCATGGCGTCAGCCCGCAAGCCCGACCCGAGCTCGGCGACCTCCGGCAGCAGCAGCAGCGCGCTGACCGGCAGCTGGGGCGCACCCCTACCTATCGGGCACCTCAACCGCAGGGTTATGGTGGACGATATCGTCCCATTCGGTTTCGGCTGGAGATCATTCCGACCTGGCCGGGCTGACAAGTCGTGGCCGCTGCGGGACGACGGCGGCCAGCATCTTCCCCGATGTCAGGAGAGTTCGATGGACGCTGGACCCCTCAGCGGGAACCCTGTCGACGGCCAACCGGTGGATGCGGTGGACATGATCGCCGCCCTGACCGCCGCGCCTCTCGTGTTCCAGGACGGTTCGACTCAATCATTCACGGCGGACGGTCGAACGACCTACGTCGACAGGGGCACCCCATCGGACGGCGAGTGGTCCGTTACGGGCGACGGGACCTTCGCCTCATTCTGGCCGCCGACGTACCGGGCTACGTACACGATTCGGTGGATCGTCGAGGACGGAGCGCGGGTGGGTGTCAGCTTCACCGACACCCGGAGCGGAGTCCGCTACGACGGCCGGTACCGGTGAATGGAGGAGATTCGCGTCCGGGCACTGTAATTTCGCTGCGGGATCGTCGACGCTGACAGGAGCAACGAGATGACCGATGTGACCATCACCAACCGGCGCGCCGACAGCTCGGCCAACGAGGATCTAACCAAACTCGCCCGCCACGGCGCCGACTCCTTCGGCTACAAGGCTCAATTGCGTGTCGACCGCCGGCTTGCCCAACTCCTGCGCCTGCGGGTGTCCCAAATCAACAACTGTGCCTACTGCCTCAACCTCCATTACGAGGCAGCTCGCGACGCCGGCATCCCCCGACCGGTGATCGATACTCTGACCGCCTGGTGGGAGACGGACTTCCACGACGACGCGGCCCGCGCCGCCCTCGCCTACACCGAGGCGATCACTCGCGTCGCGGATGCGACAGTCGCCGATGATTTCGGTGCCCGGCACGACGCGCTCGCCGAGCATTTCTCGCGGGAGGAGATCCTCGAAATCATCGGGATCGTCATCAACATGAACGTCTGGACCCGACTCAAGATGGCCGAGGGTGCCGTCCCCGGTCTGGCCGAGCAGGCGACGTCGTAAACCCCTCGCCTGCGGGGTGGCGCGAGCTCGCCGGGCCGTTGCCCGGCATGGCCTGAATGCGCGGGAACGCCTGTCCACGGCCGTCATCCGAAATGGTTGCGCAATTCCTGTGCCGCTTGAGAACGGTTCCGGCGGCCAGAGAAACGCCGGCGACCGGCGAGACAGCGGTACGAGTCGCCGGTGCCTCAGAGCCTCGGACCGGTTATCGCGGCCAGCAGACCTTCGAGGTCCTCTTCGCATGGGCCGCAGGCGCGCAGGTGGGCGGCGAGTCCGGGGTAACGCGCTTCGGCCGCCTCGGCGTTCGTGGCGGCCAGCTCGGCGTACACGTGCAGCATCTCCATCGCCTGACCGCAGCCCACGTCTTGCGCGTCGGTATGCAGGAAATGATCGAGTGCGGACATGTCGTTCATCGCTGCTCCGAGGTGTTGTCATACGGATAACCATGAGCGGCGAGAGCGGTCCGCAGCTTACGCCGCGCGTCGAACATGGTCTTGTAGATCGCGTTGCGGTTCGACCCGAGCCGCGCGACCAGGGCGTCCAACGGTACGCCCTTCAGCACGATCTCGACGAAAACCTGCCGCTGGCGCTCGGTCAGCTCCGTCTCGACCGCCCGACGCAACGCGGTGATCAGTTCGCGCCACTCGGCCTCCCGGGCCGGGTCGAGGCCGAATCGGTCCGGTAACCGCTCCCACTCCTCGGCGTCCAGCGGCACCTGGGGGCGGCGCCAGAAGTGGCGGCCGATCTTGCTCGACACCTCGAAGATCACGAACTTGTACGCCCAGGTGCTGAAGCGACTCTCGCCCCGGAACTGCCCGATCTTGCTGGTGATCGCCAGCAGTGCGTCGGCCGCCGCCTGATGCGCCAGGTCGTCGAGCTCCGGGCCGTCGGCGCCCAGCAGACCGCTGCGGCGCCGTACCTCGCCGCGCGCGACCCGCAGCAGGAGCTCGTGCAGCCGTACGACAGCCGCCTCCCGCTCCGCGCCGCTGCCGCAGAGCGTGCGCACCCACTGCGCCGACTCCGGATCGAGTCGACACGAGGTGTCCGGAGTGTCGTCCAGGGTCGTCGGGTCTGCCGGCATCACGTACCGAACTGTAGCCACGGCCGCCGGAGAACAACTGGCGCGACCGGGCCGGCAGCCGGGGCCGGGGTACCTCTCGCGACCTGCGCTGTGACGGCGGTCTCACGGCGGTAAGAACTCGCCCGGACCACGTCACCAAACTCGTATGAGTGATTCGTTCGCGGGTAGCACCGCACGATCGACCTCGGGCTGGAGCTCGCCGCCACCGGCGTCACCGCCACCGACGACCGCCCCGTCCAGCCCTCGGTCCACGACCAGGATCCGGCCGGGATCGGCGCCCGCCGCCCGCTCCGCCGCGTCGCTGTCGGCCCTGCGCTGCGCCGGCGGCCGCACCGCACGAACCTGGGACGTCTTCGATCCCGCCTGATCCGCCGGTACGCGGGCACCTGGCTCCCCGCTGCACGCCCGCCCATCCGGCGAAACGGCGGTCCAAGGCGCGCCGATCTCCATCCCGGACCGGCCGACTCGCCGACCGAACCCAGTAACGATTTGCCATTCGAAGCAAGGAGACCCAGAAATGAGTTTGCTGCATCCCGGTGAGCAGTTCCCCCCGCTGACGCTGTCCCTGCCCGGCGGCGAGACCCTGCCGGTGCCCGACGCCCTCGCCGGCGGCTTCGGCGTGGTGCTCTTCTACCGCGGGTCGTGGTGCCCGTACTGCAAGGCTCAGCTGCGCGCCTTCCAGCGGTCGCTGGGGAAGCTCGCCGAACTCGGCGTCAAGGTGGTCGCGGTCTCGGTCGACGACGAGGCCACCACGAAGCAGACGATCGCCGAGCATGGCCTGGAGTTCCCGGTGGGCCACAGCGCCGATCCTGCCGCCTTCGCCGAGGCGACCGGCGCCTTCGTCAACGACGACCCGAGGTACCTCCAGTCGACCGGCTTCGTGCTCGACCCGGAGGGCAAGGTCGTGGTGAGTGTCTACTCCAGCGGCGCGATCGGACGCCTCGTTCCCGAGGACGTCGTCGGCCTGATCCGCTACCTGCGCGACCACCAGGCCGCGTAGCGTCGACCACCGAGGAAGTGACCCAGGCGATGACCAGCGCCGTGCCCGCCTTCACCGTCGAACACCATGACGGCTGGCGGCTGCGTACCCCTTCCGGCGAGCCGTTCCGCTCCATCGGGATCGTGCACGCCGACGACACCAACCTGCGCTATCCCCACAACATCGGCATCTACCGGGCCCGGTACGGCGGCTCGCGTCGACGGTGGCTCCGCGAGGGCCTGATCCCGGAGATGACGGCGTGGGGCTTCAACACCGTGGGCTGGACCGCCGAGTACGTCAGCGGTAGTGGGCTGGCCACCGAGGGGCGGGCCGTCGACCTGGGTCACTCGGAGGGCCTCTCCCCCGACGATCTCGCCGGCACGGGTGTGCCGTACACGCTGTCGCTGCGCGTCGCCGAGATCGAGCACTGGAACGGTGTGCCGGCGTACCGCGATCCGCGGGAGCCCGCGTTCGCGCAGTGGTGCGACCACCTGGCCCGTACGCTCTGCCGCCCCGACGACCCGAACCTGCTCGGCTACTTCCTGGTTGACGTCCCCTGCTGGGACCGGCACCCGACCGGCGCCGGCTACCCGGCGGGAGAGCTGGGGGCCATCGCCGAGGCGTACTACCGGATCGCCGGCGAGGCGATCCGGCGGCACGACCCGCACCACCTGATCCTGGGCGATCGCTACGGCACCCGCGTCGGAGTGCCCGAGCCGGTGCTCGACGCCATGGCGCCGTACGTCGACGTCCTCTCGGTACAGGTGTTTCCCGGACCGGAACCGGGGCGTCTGGAGGCGGCCCTGGACGTGGTCGACCGGTGGCACGAACGGACCGGCAGGCCGGTCCTCATCGCCGACACCGGCAACTGGTGTCCGACGGTGATGAGTCCGCGTCGTACCGGCTCCTTCCGCACCCAGCGCGAACGCGGTCTGGCCTACGCCGCCTCCGCCGGTGCCTTCGCCGAGCGGCCGTGGTGCCTGGGCTGGCACTGGTGCAGCTGGGTCGAGAACCCCCAGCGGGGCTTCGGGCTGAAGGACCCGTGGGACGAGCCGTACCGGGATCTCACCGATGTGGTGACCGAGACGAACCTGCGGCTGGGAGGGTTTGTCCCGCACTCACAACGGGTGCGCGAAGCACACAGGGTGCCGATGAATGACAGGAAACATCTTAGATATCGCCAATATCCTCCTTTCGGGTAAACCGATCGAACTGCGCGTTGCGTGGCCATAGCCTGCGAACAGGAGTCTTCTTCTCGTTTGCGTCTACGGCGACCGAAAGGTAGATCATGAAGCGCAAAACGCTCGCCACCGCGGTGCTCCTCGCCGGGCTGACCGGAGTCGGGGCCCTCCCGGGGCTCGCTCTCGCCGACGGCGGAGGGCCGGAGTACCGGCACGACGACCGTGGTGGCCACGGAGAGCACCACGAGGACGGCGACGACGGTGCCGTGTTCGTCCAGACGAACAAGGCGGAGGGCAACACGATCAAGGTCTACGACCGGGACGACGACGGCCGCCTCTCCCCGGCGGGTGAGTTCGAGACGGGTGGACTCGGTGGGTTCACCATCGGCGCTCCGGGCGACGCGCTGGCGTCGCAAGGGTCGTTGACCTTCCACGACGGGCTGCTGTTCGCGGTCAATGCCGGCAGCAACACCCTGACGGTGTTCCGGGCCGACGGCACCAAGCTCGACCGGCTCCAGGTGATCTGGTCGCACGGCCTGCTGCCGGTCAGCGTCGCGGTTCGCGGCAACCTGGTCTACGTGCTCAACGCCGGCGGCGAAGGCTCCGTGCAGGGCTTCCGCCTGCACAAGGACCGGTTGTCGCCGATCGAGGGCGCCCATCGGTCCCTCGGGCTGCACAACGGCAACCCGCCCGCCTTCATGACCGCCCCCGCCCAGGTCGAGATCGACCCGGAGGGCGACTTCGTGCTGGTGAGCACCAAGGCCGCCAACGTGATGTTCAGCTACGAGATCGGCCGCGGCGGCGAACTGTCCCGACACCCGGTGATCAGCGACGCGGGCAACACCCCCTTCGGGTTCACCTTCGACACCGAGGACACGCTGCTGGTCACCGAGTCCGGCAGCAACGAGCTCAGCAGGTTCGCGTTGGAGTCCGACGGCGAGCTCGACCAGATCGGACCGTCGGTGCCCAACGGTCAGCAGGCGCCGTGCTGGATCCAGCGCGTTGGCGACTTCTTCTTCGTCGCCAACGCGGGAAGCTCCACCATCAGCTCCTACAAGGTCGACGACGACGGCAAACTCGTCCTCGTCAAGGCCGTCGCCGCCGACACCGGCGGTGGCTCGATCGACATGACGACCAGCGACGGTTTCCTCTACGTCCAGAACGCCGCCGCCGGCAACGTGCAGGGCTACGAGGTCGGCAAGGACGGCTCCCTCAAGCTCGTCACCGAGGTGACGGGGCTGCCGAAGTTCGAGAACGGCATCGGGATGGAAGGCATCGCCGCCTCCTGACCCCCGGTCCACCGCCGGCCCCGGTCGCTGAGTGACCGGGGCCGGCGCTTGTGCGTGAAGTATGCCGCCTGCGGCCGCCGCGCCCAGTGTGGGCGGTGGAGCGGCCGTAAGGGTCTTGAAATGCATGGTTGCCGATCCGGCGGACCGGCGGACCGTACCCTGGCAGGGGTGTGGACGAAGAGCGTACGGTCACCGCTGATCTGGGCGAGCGTGGTCGTGGTCGTGATGATCGCTGCTGTCGGACTCTTCTGGTTCCAGCCGTGGAAACTGTTCACCGACACTCGCGTCGACGAGGCGCTACCGGTCGTCGAGAGGACTTCCGCGCCGACCGGGTCCGTGCCTGCGGACGCCGCGTCCAGCCCCGCCGCCACGACGCCGCCCGCGAATCGGATCGTGTCCGCCGGTGACTTCATCACCCACGAGCACGAGACGACCGGCAACGCGGAGATCGTCCGGCTCGCCGACGGGCGGCACCAGCTCGTCCTCCGCGACCTCGAGACGTCCAACGGGCCGGACCTACGGGTCTGGCTGACCGACCAGCCGGTGAGAACTGGAACGGCCGGCTGGCGGGTGTTCGACGACGGCAGATGGATCGAGGTGGCTCGCCTCAAGGGCAACCGCGGCGACCAGGTGTACGACCTCCCTGCCTCCGTGGACCCCCTGGAGTTCCGGAGCGTCTCGATCTGGTGCAAGCGCTTCAGCGTCTCCTTCGGCGCCGCCGACCTGAGAGCCACCTGATCCGGCCACGCAAACCCACGGTGCGCCCCGCGGTTGGCGTCGCTGTGGGCCGTCCCGGTACGGCTCCCCTGCCGTCGCTCTTTCCAGCGCCCGGGTCCGGCGCGTACGCTCGACTCCGGTGTGCCGGGAAGTCTGGTCGGCTGTCGCGTCCGTCGCTGACCAGGGGGATTCTCGTGGCTGTCGCCGCCATCCGCACCGCCGCTCTCACCAAGAACTACGGCCGCGTCCAGGCGCTGGACGGGCTGGATCTGACCGTGCCGGCCGGGCAGGTTTTCGGCTTCCTCGGCCCCAACGGCGCGGGTAAGTCCACGACGATCCGCTTGCTGCTCGGGCTGGCCCGCCCGAGCGCCGGTCGGGCCTGGATCTTCGACACCGACGCGGCGGACGTCGCCGCCGCACACCGATCGCTCGCCTACGTGCCCGCCGATGTCACGCTCTGGCCCGCACTGACCGGTGCCGAGATACTCGAGCTGCTGGGGCGGGTCGGGTCGGGGGTCGACCGGGCCTACCGGGACGAGTTGGTGGACCGGTTCGCCGTGGACCTGTCCAAGCCGGGACGGGCGTACTCCACCGGGAACCGGCAGAAGGTGGCTCTGATCGCCGCGTTCGCGACCCGCGCTCCCCTGCTCGTGCTCGACGAACCGACGAGTGGACTGGATCCGCTGATGGAACGCGAGTTCCAGGTCGCGGTGGCCCAGGCCCGCGAGCGCGGCCAGACGGTCTTCCTCAGTTCCCATCAGCTGGCGGAGGTCGAGGCGGTGTGTGATCAGGTGGCGATCCTGCGCGCCGGCCGCCTGGTCGAGGTCGCCTCGGTCGCGCAGCTGCGCCGGCTGCATCGCAGCCAGGTCGAGGTCAGCTTCACCGGGGCGACGCCGGACCTGAGCGCGGTGCCGGGCGTCGACGCCGTCACGCACGACGGTCCCGCGCGGCTGCGGTTCACCCTGGCCGGACCGCCGGCTCCGGCGCTACGGGCTCTCGCCGACGCGCAGGTCGACGCGGTACGGATCAACGAGCCGACGCTTGAGGAGATCTTCCTCGACTACTACACGCAGGAGTCCCGGTGATCGCCGTCGACGCCGGCGCCGGGCACCAGCTACGCCTCGCCAGCCACGAAGGCGGGCAGGCGGTGCTCGGGTTGGTGTGGCGCCAGGTCCGGCGGGGCGCGCTGATCGTCACCGCGGTGACCGCGGGGATGTCCACGATGGTCGTCGCGACCTACACGAGCAGCGTCGGTGACACGCTCGACGCCGCCGCGCTCGCGGCGCTGGCCGAGAACCCGGCCATCCGCACCCTGTTCGGTGACCCGGTCGCCCTGGACGATCCCGGTGGGTTCACGGTCTGGCGTACCGGCACGGTGTTGGGAGTGCTGCTGGGCGTCTGGGGGCTGCTCACCGCCACCCGGGTCACCCGCGGCGAGGAGGACGCCGGACGGTGGGATCTGCTGGCCGCCGGCCGGCTGACGGTCACGTCGATCGTGGCCCGGCACACTGCCGTGCTGGCCGCCGCGCTCCTGGCAGCCGGACTCGCGACCGCGATCGCGCTCCTCGCCGCAGGAACCGCGGTTGCGGGCGCCGTGCTGCATGGCGTGTGCCTCGCCCTGATCGGGGTCCACTTCGCCGCCGCCGGTACCCTCACCGCGCAACTCTTCGCGAGCCGCGGGGCGGCCACCGGTGCCGCGGTCGCGCTGCTCGGCGCGGGGCTGCTCGCACGGATGGTCGGCGACGGGGTGGATACGCTCGGCTGGCTGCGCTGGTTGTCGCCGTTCGGACTGGCCACGCTGACCCAACCGTACGCGGCGAACCGCATCCTGCCGCTGACCGTCCTCGCGGCCACCACCGTTGTGCTGGTCTTCGCCGCGCTGGTCGCCGCCGGGCATCGGGACGTACGCGGTGGCTGGCTGGTTCCCCCGGCGGGGCGTACGCCTCGCGTGTGGTTCCTGGGGTCGGTGCCGGGCTTCGCCGCCCGACGTCTCGCGCGACCGCTGCTCGGCTGGGCGGCCGGCGTCGGCGCCTACTACCTGCTCATCGGCCTGCTCGCCGGGTCGATGACCGCGTTCCTCGCCGAAAATCAGCGCTTCGCCGACCTCGCCGCCCAGGCCGGGTTCGCGGGCCTCGGGTCGGTCGAGGGATACGTGGGCGCGCTGTTCGCGTTGCTCGCGATCCCGGTTGGCGTCTTCGCCGCGGTCCGCATCGCCGCGACCGCCGCGGACGAGACCGAACAGCGCCTGACGCTGCTCTACGCCCAGCCGGTCACCCGGGTTCGGCTGCTGGTCGCCGAGGTCGCGGTCACCGGTGTCGGAGTCCTCCTGCTCGCCGTCATCGCCGGCTTTCTCACCTGGGTGGGTTGCGCCGCCGTCGACGCTCCGCTGAGGTTCGACGCGGCCCTCGCGGGCGCCGTCAACGTACTGCCGATCGCGCTGCTCTGTCTGGGTGCGGCGGTGCTCGCGCTGGGCTGGGTGCCCCGTGCCGTCACGCTCGTAGGCGCGCTGCCGGCAGCCGGAGGTTTCCTCCTCCACGTCCTCGCCGACAGCGCGGGCGCGTCGCCGTGGGTCGGCCGGCTGTCCCCGTTCTCGCACCTCGCGCCCGTCCCGGACCTGCCCCCGAACCTGCCCGCGGCGGCGGCCATGCTGGCCACGGCGGCCGCGTTCGCCCTGCTCGGGGCGGTCGGCTATCGACGGCGTGACCTGCGCGGGTGAGTACCGCGGGTGATGTCCGCCGGAGACGTCGCCGAGACCGTGGGCGAACTTGTCGCTACGGGAGCGGGGCACACACTCCCTGCTCGGCATTCAATGCCTGGTCAAGGCCGATTCACCTGGGATTCGGTCAAGATCATTAGGGTTGCGCGGTCCCCGGGACCTGCGGGGCGGAGCGTGGCGTGTCATCGCCCGCTGCCCCTCCGAGTTAAGGAATTCAGTGAGATCGAAAGTCCCCACCGCCAGGCGAGTCACACCACTGGTCGGCGTACTCGCCGCAGCGGTCACGCTGATGGCGTCTCCGGCGGCCGCGGAAGCCCACCCGCGTCAGCCGGACGCACCCGTCACCGGCGGAATTCCGCTGGTCAACACGAATGAGAAGATCGGTCCGGGTATCGGTCTGCAGCACGTCAAGGCACTCGACCAGAGTGGTTGGTACGACGCGCAGTTCCTGACCGTGGACCTGTCGAACCACGCGGTCAGCACGGACCTGTTGACCTCCGGCCCGGTCGCGTCGGGTGGCCCGTTGAGTGTCGCGGCCAACGACGCGGGCGCCGTGGCCGGTGTCAACGGTGAGTTCTTCGACATCGGCAACAGCAACGCGGCGCTCGGTGGAGAGATCCAGAACGGCCAACTGATCAAGACGGCGGACATCGGTGGGCGTCAGCACGTCGGCGTCAGCCAGGACGGCATCGCCCAGCTCGTCGACCTCGCGGTCGACTCGACCGCGAACTTCGCCGGCGCGGACCACAAGGTGCTGTCGATCAATGCCGCCAACGGCGGCGGCGTACCCGCCGACGGCCTGATCGCGTTCACGTCCGCGTGGGGAACCTACAGCCGTAACCGTGGTCTCAGCGGAGTCGACGCCAGCCGGATCGCCGAGGTCGTCGTCTCCGGCGGCAAGGTGGTCTCCGTGGCGCCGAACGGGCCGGCCGGTTCGGGCCCGATCCCGGACGAGGGTTTCGTGCTCGTCGGTCGTGACGCTGCGGCTACGGCGTTGCGCGCCCTGCACCCGGGCGACCCGGTCACGTTGACCTACTCGCTGGCGAACGACGTGGCCAAGACGATGAAGTTCGCGCTCGGCAACGGCGGAACGATCGTCTCCGGTGGCAAGGTCTCCCCCGGGCTCGACACCTCGATCGCCCCGCGCACCGCGCTCGGCTTCAAGGACGGTGGCCGTACCCTGATCCTCGCGACCTGGGATGGTCCGGGCGGCACCGGGAAGGGCGGCGTCGGCATCGACAAGGAGGCCCGCGACCTCGCCGCCCTCGGTGTCGAGACGGCGGTCAACCTCGACGGCGGCGGCTCCACCACGATGGTCGCCCGCGCCCTGGGCGCAACCGAGGCGACCGTACGCAATGCGCCGTCCGACGGCCACGAGCGCAACGACCCGAACGGCGTCGGCGTATTCGTCGCGCCGGGTGACGGCAAGCTTCACCAGCTGGTGATCGAACCGGCCGAGGGCGGGACGTCCGGCGACGGCGGCGTGAAGGTCTTCCCGGGGCTGCACCGTGCTCTGGTCGCCCAGGGCCTCGACAACCACGAGACGCCCGTCGCGGTGAATCCGAAGTCGATCCGCTGGCACGCCACCGGCGCGTCCGTGAAGTCCGGCATGCTGCAGGCCCCGTCGCGCACGTCCGGTCCGGTCGCGGTCACCGCCGGCGTCGGGCGCACCGGCGCCATGGTGAAGGTCGATGTGCTCGGCAAGCTCGACAGCGTGGAGCTGTCGGCCGGTCGCCTCTCCATCGCCGACACGACGCCCGAAGCCGCGGCCACGGTGAGCGTCACCGGCCGGGACGACCAGGGCTACACCGCGCCGATCGACCCGACCGACCTCACGCTGGACTACGACCACAGCGTCGTCGACGTCCAGCCGTCCGCCGGCAGACTGAAGGTCACCCCGCTGAAGGCCGCCGGCACGATCCTGACCATCTCCGTCTCGGGCAGGTCGGTGCAGTTGCCGATCACCGTCGGTGTGCAGACCGTGTCGGCATATGACTTCAGCGACGACGTGCTCGCCCGGTGGCGCAACAACAGCACTGCGGCGACCACGTTCTCGAAGGACCCTGACGGCCTGCGGATCGACTTCACCGCGATGCGCAACGTCGGGATCGCCGCGACCTCCGCCGCCAACCGGGTGGCGGTGCCGGGTCAGCCGCTGCGCGTACGGCTAAGGATCAAGTCGAGCATCGCGGTACCGAACGGATTGACCTACCTGGGTTACTCGGACGCCAACGGCAAGGGCACGGGCGTCTACGGGACCGCGCTGGTGGCCAGCGACGACTGGCAGTACGCCACGTTCACGCTGCCCGCCGGCACCGCGTTCCCCATCTCGATCTCGAGCTTCCAGGGAATCAACACCAGCGTGCCTCAGCAGCGTGCGGGCACGTTCGTCCTCAACCGGATCGAGGCCGACGTCCCGACCTCGGTCGAGCTTCCGGAGCAGCCCGCGCTGCAACCGGACCGGCTCGTGTCGGCCGACGGCTCGTTGGAGCACGGCGCCGGCACCTGGAACTTCGCATCGCTGTCGGATGTGCAGTTCACCGCGGACAACCCGAACCTGACCCAGGTCGCGACGGCCGCCCTGCAGCGGATCCGCCAGACAAAGCCGGACCTGGTGATCCTCAACGGTGACATCACCGACCGCGGCCTGCCGCAGGATCTCGCGTTGGCCCGGCAGGTGCTGACCGATGCGGGGTGCGATCTGATTCCGGTCGGTCAGGAGCCGGCCGAGAACAGCACGCCCGACCCGCGCACCGGGAAGTTGCCCTGCTACTACGTTCCGGGCAACCACGAGTCGTACGGGCTCAACAACACCCAGTCGGATCTGTCGGCATTCAAGGCCGAGTTCGGACAGCCGTACCGGACGTTCGACCACAAGGGCACCCGGTTCATCCTGCTGGCCAGCTCGCTGGGCACGCTCCGCGGCACGGCCTGGGATCAGCTGCCGATGATGCAGAAGGCGCTCGACGACGCCAAGGGCGACCCGTCGGTGCGCAACGTCGTCGTAGCCGCCCACCACCCGGTGGACGATCCGGCCGAGACGAGGGCCAGCCAGCTCGGTGACCGCGCCGAGGTGCAGCTCGTGGAGAAGCTGCTCACCGAGTTCCGTGACGACTCCGGCAAGGGCGCCGTGATGTTCGGCTCCCACGCCCAGGTCGTCAACGTCCACCGTGTGGAAGGCGTCCCGTACGTCGTCCTGCCGTCGTCGGGCAAGGACCCGTACGGCACGCCGGACCGGGGCGGCTTCACCGGCTGGGTGAACTGGTCGGTGAACAGCCGCCGCAACGCGGACCAGCAGTGGCTGGAGGCGGACGTGCGCGCCTTCGCGCAGTCGATCACGCTGAACGCGCCGGAGGTGCTCGACCTGAACAAGACGGCGCAGCTCAGCGGCAGCATCGTCCAGCCTCAGGGGGTGTCTACCGGAACCCGGGTGGTGCCTCTGCAGTACCCGATGTCCGTGCACTGGAGCGGATCGTCGAGCCTCGCGATCGGCAGCGGCGACGCAGCCATCGCGGATGCCCGCCGTGCCGGCAAGGTCGCGATCCTCGACCCGCAGACACGGACGCTGACGGCACTGCGCCGCGGGTCGGTGACGGTCACCGTGACGAATGACTCGATGCGGCAGTACACCGACAGCGCTTCGCTCGCGCCGATCGCCACCTCGAAGACCATCCAGGTCGGACCGCCGGCCCCGGCCGGGCCGAAGTTCTCCGCGGAGACCCCGGTCTTCACCGCCCAGCCGGTGGGCACGCTCGGGCAAACTCGGAAGGTCACGGTGACCAACACCGGCGACCAGCCGCTACGGATCTACTCGACCGACATCGAAGGAGCGGGCAAGGAGGCGCGCAGCGTGTTCCGGGTCGACCGTGACATGTGCTCGGGCCGCACGATCGCGCCGGGCGGCACCTGTGTCGTCTCCGTACGGTTCATCCCGACGCGACCGAACGTGACCTCGACGGCGTCTCTGGTCTTCCGGTCGAACACCGCCGAGCGCCGCGACTCGGTCGCGCTGGCCGGGACGAGCACCAAGCCCCAATGGAGCTGGGGTGGTGACGGTCCGGCCTGGTACCCGAGCCTGACCGGCCTGCCCTGGGTCGAGTAGCTCGGGAAGCGGGCCACAACAGGCCGGCGAGCCGGCACCGGGCTCGGGGTGGCACATGCTGCTGCCCCGAGCCCGACCGTTTTCTGGCGGTGCAACACCGATCGGGTATGACACCGGCGATGTCGGCGGACGGCCCACGCTCCGGCAACGGTCACCCGCGCTCGTCTCCGCCGGCGGACCCACCGCTCGCGCAACGTGGTGAGTCAACGCTCAAGCGACGGATACGAATGTCGTGATTGCAGGGGTTCTCGGCCGGATCGGCGTGGTCGATCAGTTCAGCTGGTGTGACCGTGGAGAACAGGCAGAGGTGTTCCGGCCCCGTCCGGAGTCATGACTCGGGCAGCCGCGGCCGGAGCCCCCCATTGATCCGATCATCAATTCCGCCTGTTGGAGGACCCATGGAAATCGGTCTCGCGCTGCCCACCGCCGGGCCGGAGACCTCGCCGGAGACGATCGTCAAGGTCGCCAAGGAGGCCGAACGGCTCGGCTACGCCGCCCTGTGGACGTTCGAGCGCCTGCTCCGCCCGCTGGAGAAGGTCGTGCTCTGGACGGGGGGCGAACCCCAGACGGTGCCGGAGTTCTACGGGTCGACGTACGAGCCGCTGGAGACACTCAGCTATGTCGCCGCCGAGACCGAGCGGATCAAGCTGGGCACCGCGGTCCTGCTGGCGCCGATGCACGTACCCGTGATGCTCGCCCGCCGGCTCGCCACCCTGGACCAGTTCAGCGGCGGCCGGGTCATCGCCGGCATGGGACAGGGCTGGCAGCACCACGAGTTCGAGACGGCGAACGTGTCGAGCAGACGCAAGGGCGTCCGCACGGAGGAGTTCATCGCCGCGATGCGCACCTCGTGGGGTCCGGATCCGGTCCAGCATGAAGGCGAGTTCTACAAGATCACGCCGTCGCAGGTGAATCCCAAGCCGGTCCAAGCGCACATTCCGGTGCTGCTGGCCGCGACGTCGCCGGCCGCCATCAAGCGCGCCGCCCGGATCTCCGACGGCCTGCTCCCGCTCACCTCCTCGGCGCAGGAACTGCGCGGCGTCGTGTCCGCGTTCCATGAGGCCGCCCGGGAGGCGGGCCGCGACCCCAGGGATCTCCAGGTGGTCAACCAGGCGGCCTGGCCGACCCCGGTCACCCGGGAGCCGATCGGGGACGGCCGGCCCTTCCTCGGCGGATCGCCCCGGCAGATCGCCGAGGACCTGATGGCCGCCCGCGAGACTGGCGCCACCCAGGTATACCTCGCCGCCGGCCAGGGCCTCGGGCTCGACGTCGGCCTCAAGGCCGCCGACGTGGACGAATGGCTCGGACTGCTCGGTGAGGTGATCCAGGAGGCCGACCGCCTCGGCGTCCTCGCGCCCTGAGGACCAAACGGCGTTGCGCGGCCGCCGCCCGTGCGGTTAGCTGGCGGCATGACCAGCTCGCGCGTGTTCCCGGCGGCGTCCCCTGACGTCCTGTTCGGCGCGCTGCGACGCCGGCGGTCCCGCGACCGCCTGCGCTGAGCAACCTGCTCCACGACCGGCGGATCGAGCCGCCGGTCATCGTCGATCGTCCTCGGTCCGCCCGCATCCCATTCGGTGATCCGCGCTGCGGATCCGAGCGAGATCGGCGTACCCATGGATCTGGAGAAACTTCTGACCGACCGGCTGGCGCCGGCGTTCGCGACGGTGGCGGGCGAGCCGGTGGACCCGGTCGTGCGGCGCTCCCAGCGGGCTGACTTCCAGTCCGACGCGGCGCTGGCACTGGCTCGGCAGGTCGGCCGGCCGCCGCGCGCCGTCGCCACCGAGGTGCTGCGGCACGCCGAGTTGGCCGACCTGTGCAGCGTGGTGGAGCTCTCCGGCCCGGGCTTTCTCAACCTGACCGTCGCCGACGACGCCTTGGCCGGGATGGTCTCCGCGCTGGCCACCAGCGCGCGGCTGGGGGTGCCGGTGGCCGCCGCGCCGGAGACCGTCGTGGTCGACTACTCGGCGCCGAACGTGGCGAAGGAGATGCACGTCGGGCACCTGCGGTCGACGGTGATCGGCGACGCGGCGGCCCGGCTGTTGGAGTGGCTGGGGCACCGGGTGCTGCGAGCCAACCACCTGGGCGACTGGGGCACACCCTTCGGCATGCTGATCGAGCACCTGGTCGACCCGGGCGAGCCCGGGGCGGCGCAGGAGCTGTCGATGGGTGACCTGGACTCGTTCTACAAGGCGGCTCGGGCCAAGTTCGACGTCGACGAGGCGTTCCGGGAACGGTCCCGGCGGCGGGTGGTGGCGTTGCAGGGCGGCGACGAGGCGACCCTGCGGCTGTGGCGGTTGCTGGTGGAGCAGTCCGAGCGGTACTTCCTGACCGTGTACGACCTGCTCGACGTGACCCTCACCGAACGGGATTTCCACGGTGAGAGCAGCTACAACGACCTGCTCGGCCCGGTGGTCGAGGAGCTGGACCGGCTCGGGCTGCTGCGGGAGAGCGCGGGGGCGGCCTGCGTGTTCCCGCCGGGCTTCGTCGGACGGGACGGCGCGTCGCTGCCGTTGATCGTGCGGAAGTCCGATGGCGGGTACGGCTACCCGGCGACCGACCTGGCGGCGATCCGGCACCGGACCGGCACGCTGGGCGCGACCCGCCTGCTCTACGTGGTCGGGCTACCGCAGCGGCAGCACTTCGAGATGGTGTACGCCGCCGCCGGGCAGGCCGGATGGCTGGGCCCGCCGGCCCGGGCCGAGCACGTCGGGTTCGGTTCGATCCTCGGGTCGGACGGACGGATGCTGCGTAGCCGGGCCGGCGGGTCGGTGAAGCTGGTGGGGTTACTGGAGGAGGCGATCGCCCGGGCCACCGCACTGGCCCGGGAGCGGAACCCGGAGCTGGGCGAGGTCGAGGCGGCCGAGGTGGGCCGGGCGGTCGGCATCGGCGCGGTCAAGTACGCGGACCTGTCCAGTGACCGGAACAGGGACTACGTGCTCGACTGGGAGCGGATGCTGTCGCTGGACGGCAACACGGCGCCCTACCTGCAGTACGCGTACTCGCGGATCCGGTCGATCTTCCGGCGGGCCGGGGTGGCGGCTCAGCCGGACGCGGGGATCTCGCTGGCCGAGCCCGCGGAGCGGGCACTCGCCTTCGAGTTGGTCGGCTTCGCCGGGGTGGTCGGCGCGGTGGCGGTGAACCTGGAGTTTCACCACCTCGCCGGGTATCTGTACCGGCTCGCCGCCACGTTCAGCACGTTCTACGAGCGGTGTCCCGTGCTGCGGGCCGACGGACCGGTACGGGAGAGCCGTCTGGTGCTCTGCGACCTGACCGCCCGGGTGCTCCAACAGGGGCTCTACCTGCTCGGCATTCGAACCCCGGAACGGATGTGATCACGGCTGGGGCTGCACCGGGTGCGGGCGGAGACCCTGCTGCACAACGTCGGATCGCGGCGGGTGCTGGAGCGCAACGGGTTCGTGGAGTTCGGCGTGGCGCCGGGGTACCTCAACATCGCCGGCCGGTGGCAGGACCACGCTGTCTACCAGGTGCTGAACCCGTCCCTCGCGGGCGACCGACAGGGCAGCTCACCACGGGGCGCCGAGGCCCACATCCACGGCGGGTCCACACCGGACATAGGCGTCCGAACCACCCTCTCGCTGCGCGCGACGGCGCAGTAGAGGTAGCGATAGACGGGGGTCGACCTGTAAGACCGACGATAGGCGCGCAGCAGAGATCGCGCTTCCCGGCTATCGCGGAGGTCAACTTGCCCAGTCTGCAAGACAGACCGACCATCTCTCCCCGTCGCCTCGGCGCCATCCTGACACCGGTGATCACCGCGGCAGTCGCCGCCGCCGTCGTCCTCGCCGTCACGGCGCAGCCTCCGCCGCCGGCGGACGCTCCGCTCGACCACGCGCTCCGGGTGACCGGGCCGGAAGGCATCCGCAGCGTGGCGTACACCCAGGCCGTCGCGGCCGTGAAGACCAAGAGGCCGAAGGTCACCGTGATCGGGACCGGCGGCACGATCTCGGGCGTCGCCACCTCGCGGAGCAGCTTCACCAGCTACCAGTCCGGCCGGATCCCGATCGGCGACATGGTCGGCCAGTTGCAGCCCGAGATCGGCGAGGTCGCCGAGGTGACCACGGTGCAGTTCGGCAACAAGGGCTCGGGCGGATACAGCATGGCCGAGTTCCACGCGCTGACGCTCGCCGTGGAGTCGGCGCTGCGGAGCTCGGACGGCGTCGTGGTCACCAGCGGCACGGACACGATGGAGGAGTTCGCGTACTGGCTCGACCTGACCGTGCAGAGTCAGAAGCCGGTCGTGCTCACCGGGGCGATGCGTCCGTGGGCCGCGGGGACGCCGGACGGTCCGCAGGTCATCGGGGCTGACGGCCCGGCGAACCTCTACAACTCGATCGTCCTGGCGGCGAGCCAGTCCACGTACTGCTACGGCGCGGTGCTCATGCTCGGCGACGAGTTCCACGCCGCCAGGGACGTCACCAAGACGAGCACCCACCGGATGGACACCTTCCAGTCCCGCGAGCTCGGCGTGCTCGGCTGGATCGACGGGCCGGACATCAAGGTCGGTCGGGCGCCGGCGCGAGTGGACGACTGTGACAGCAAGAAGCGCTGGCGGACGCCGTTCGACCTGTCCCAGATCCCGCCGACCGCGCTGCCCCGGGTCGAAGTGGTCTACGGCTACCAGCAGGCCGGCGGCGAGGCCATCACCGCCTTCGCGGCAGCCGGAGTCAAGGGCATCGTCACGGCGGGTACGGGAGCCGGCGGTCTCTCCTCCGCGCAGAGCAGCGCCCGGACCGCCGCCGCCCGATCGGGCGTGGTGTTCGTGACCGCGTCGCGCACCGGCTCCGGCTCCACGTACGGGGGAAGCGGCAGCCTCCCCATAGTCGCCGGCGACGACCTGCTGCCGCAGAAGGCCCGGCTGCTGCTCCTGCTCAGCCTCGCCTTCTCCCCCACCGACACCGGCAAGGTCCGGGAGTGGGTGACCACCCTCGGCAATCCCGAATGGGACACCACGCCGAAGGGCAGGGGCGACAACTGATCACCTCGGGTGGCCGGGCCGTGGTCCCGCCCGGCCACCCGAGCCGCGCGAGGACGGCCGTCCGGTGGAGAGAGCGCCGCCCGGTCGCCAGGACGGGGCTACGCGAAGCTGAGGTCTTCGGTCCGGGCGCGCTTCAGTTCGGTGAACGCCCGGCAGCCTGCGAGCAGGCGGGCGCCGTCGAAGAGGCGCAGCGCCTCTTCGCCGCGGGGGATCGAGGTCAGCACGGGGCCGAAGAAGGCCACGTCGTCGACGAGGACCGTCGGGGTGCCGAGGTCCTCCCCGACGAGTCGTCGGGCGCGGGCGGTGCTCGCGCGCATCTGCTGGTCGACATCGCCTCGGTGAGCGGCCTCGGCCAGCTCGGCGGGAAGGTCCGCCTCGGCCAGGGCCGCCGGGACGACGACGTCGAAGTCCTTGTTCTTCTCGTCGTGGATCCGACGGCCGAGCGCCGGGTAGAGACGTGCGAGGGCAGCGGCGCCGTGTTGTGCGACCGTTGCCGCGCACACCCGCGCCGGCCCCCAGGCCCGGTCGTTGAATTCGCGGTACCAGGGTTCCAGGTCGCGATGCTCGTTGATCACCGCGAGGCTCATCACCTCGAACCGCAGCGCGATCGGACGCAGCCGAGCCACCTCCATGAGCCAGCGCGAGGTGATCCAGGCGAACGGGCACGAGGGGTCAACGTAGGCCGTGACCACCGGGGCCGACCCCTCCCCGAAGTTATATTCCATGGAAGCCAATTTACCTTCCATGGAAGGTAAGATGCAATCGTGAACGAGGACCGCATCACCGAGATCGTTGGTCAGTGGCGTCGTGAGCGACCGGACCTCGACTCCAGCCCGTTGCTGATCATCGGTCGGATCCAGCAGCTGGCCGAAGCGCTCGACACGGCGCTACGACCGACGTTCGCCGCGGCGGACCTCGGCAACGGTGAGTTCGACGTGCTCGCGGCCCTGCGCCGAGAGGGCGAGCCGTACACGCTCACCGCGGGTCAGTTGAGCCAACGAATGCTGGTCACCACCGGCGCGGTGACCAAGCGGGTGGATCGGCTGATCACCCGAGGTCTCGTGTCACGCTCGGTCTCCGAAGCCGACGCCCGGGGCAGAGTCGTCGGGTTGACAGCCGCCGGAGTCACGTTGACCGACCAGCTCATCGAGAAGCATCTCGCCAACGAAGCGGCCATACTTCGCGGCCTCAGCGGCAGCGACCGCAGCGCGCTCGAGCGCCTACTCGCGACCTTGGCCCGAGCCGTGGCTCCCTGAGTCCCCACGGCCCGGACACCGTCATCGTGGCGGCGAGGCCTGCTCCAGCGGGCATCCGTGGGCTCGGATCGCGTCCGAGACGGCGACGCCGAGCAGGACCACGGCAGCGGCTGCGGCGGTCCCGAGCGGCGGGTGACCGACCATCAGCGGCGATATGGCCACGAGGACGAGAATCCCGATCGGCCGTGGCAGGGACACGCGGGCGAAAGCCACATACTCGAATACTGAGCGCCCGGCGAGGTAGAGCGCGGGTCCGCCGAGGATGGCACTGACCCAGGCGGGCTTGGCGTGTCCGGATGGGTCCATGAGGAGGAGTTCGGAACCGGCCGAGGTGGCGAGGATGCCGGTAACCATGAGCAGGTGAGAGAACTCGGCCGACCGACCGAGCCGGCCGGGATTGGCGGATGCCGCGATGGCCTCGCCCAGGATCTGGCCGGCTCGGTAGAAGTAGATCCGCCACAGCAACACCGTGGTGAAGAATGACAAGGTAAGGGCCAGTGTTCGCTCAGCCACGATCGGACCGTGCAGGAGACTCGATCCGGAGGTCAGGATCGTCTCACCGAGCGCGACGATGACGAGCTGCCAGTAACGTTCGGCGAGGTGCTCGCCCGCGACGGCCCACGGGGACATCTGCGAGCGACCCAGCCCCGGCACCGGCCAGCCGAGTCTGGCCCCCAGGTAGTCGATGGCCAGGGCCAGCAACCACAGCAAGTTTCGCGTCAGCTCTGGCGCGAAGGCGCCGACGAGCCACGGTACGGCCGACGCGCCGAACCAGACGAGCGCCAGCGTGTTGACGCGGCGCAGGTCGTGACCCCGAATGGTGAGTACGAAGAAGAGGGTGCGGCCCACCTGGATCGCGACGTACGTGCCCGCGAAGAGCATGCCGGTCTCGGCGAGTGCCCCGGATATCGCGACCGCCAGGAACAGACTCCCGAGCATCGTCGCGACGACAACGACCTGGATCGCCGGCTGGAACGGGTCGAATCTGCTGGTCGTCCACGCCGTCTGGGTCCAGATCGACCAGAGGGCCAGCAGCAGGAGCAGGGTCTCGCCGTTCTCCGACAGGGAAGTGCTCAACGTCTCGGCGACGTGGCCCCTGGTGTAGTCCAGCACCAACTCGTGCACGATTCGAGTGAGCGCGAATACGTACACCAGATCGAAGAACAGTTCCAGGAAGGTGGGCCGCTGCGGACTCTCACGCTTGCGCAGCAGATTGGCCACTCTGTTCGTCGTCACCGGCCCGTCCGCGTCGTCGGCTTGTCGCTGAAGCAGTCGTACCACGTCGCCGCGCCGCCCACGGGAAAGATGCACCCGCCGATGACCTGAAGGGGCCTGACGACCGACGCCGCCTCAGCGTCGTGTTCCGCGAACCGGGCGACCGCCGGCTGACCGACGTGCTATGCGTGACTCGGGTGGATCGGCCACGTGCCCTCGTCCCGCCCCTGCGCATCCGCGGGAAGACACACGACGGCCGCCACGAAGCCTTCCCCACCCTCGGGTGGGCACTCAACCGCCGACAACGCCTGAAGTCGTGGCGGCAGCAGCCTTCACTGCAGGTGAGAGCAGTCGGAACCAGGGTTTTGCGAGATGGCGATCACGCCGTCGAGCCGGTCGCGCACCGCGAGCAGGTCGGTGATCCGCTGGTCGATGCGGACGCGCTCGGCCACCAGCTGCTCCAGGAGCGCCGGGGGCGCTTGCGCCTCATTCGAGTCCACGCACGGCAGCACCTCGCGGACCACTCTGCTCGGGAGTCCTGCGGCATACAACTGTTGGATCAGCCGTACTCGGGAGACGGCGGAATCGGGGTAATACCGCTGGCCACCGGGGCTGCGCCGCGCCGGGAGCAAGTCCTGCTCCTCGTAGTAGCGCAGCGCCCGGACGCTTACTCCGGCCTTGTCGGCGACCTCACCGATACGCACCGGTCCTCCCCTTTTCGGACAACCCGCCCGACTTGCAGCTGACGTCAGCGTCAGGTTCTAGCGTAGTGGCGTCGGCGTTCGCCGACCACTCACACGACCGGCCTTCAGGCCGGGTGGAAAGGTAAAACGTCATGCGCGCAGTCCGATATCACGAGTACGGCGGTGTGGAGGCCCTCGTGGTCGAGCAGGTGCCGGAGCCACATCCCGGGCCCGGCGAGATCCGCATCCGTGTCGCGGCGGCCGGCGTCAACCCCGTCGACTGGAAGGTGCGGTCCGGTGCGGTGCGCGAGGTGCTTCCCGTGGACCTGCCCGCGATTCCTGGCCGCGAGGCCGTCGGCGTGATCGACGAGACCGGTGCGGGTGTGCGGGGGGTGAATATCGGCGAACGGGTCTTCGGCCTGGGCGGCGTCACCGGTGCGACGGCGGAGTTGGCCGTACTCTCAGCCTGGGCGCCCGTACCCACCACCTGGACCGACGAGGAGGCCGCCGGCGCCGGTCTGGCATCCGTGACCGCGCTGGGCGGACTGAAGGCGCTCGGTCCGCTGCGAGGACGCACCCTCCTCATCGAGGGCGCCGCCGGGGGCGTGGGCAGTGCCGCGGTCGAGATCGCGGTGGCTCGGGGCGCCACCGTGATCGGGACGGCCAGCGAGCGCAACCACGAGTTCCTCACCTCTCTCGGGGCTCTTCCCACCACCTATGGCACTGGGCTCGCGGAACGCCTCGCCACCCTGGCGCCGGACGGCGTCGATATCGCGCTCGACACCGCCGCCTCCGGATCCCTGGTCGACCTCATCGCGATCGTGGGCGACCCTGCCCGCGTCTCGACGGTCGCCGACTACCCGAACGCGCGCCGCCTGGGTGTGCACCTGGCCAACGCGGAGAACGACTCCACGCTCCTCGCCGAAGCAGCCGAACTCGGCCGGCAAGGCCGCTACACACCGCGCATCGAGCGGACCTACCCGCTCGAACGGATCGCGGAAGCGCACGCATACGCCGAGCGCGGACACACGCGGGGAAAGATTGTGGTGCGTATCTGAGCCCGTCCCGTCGCGGGCTTCCTGCGGCCGAGACCGCGGGAAGCCCGGACGCCCGCATCTCATCGACGCTCTCCGCCGAGCGCGTCCCCCACCCCCTGTCTCTTAT